>NZ_JYJG01000430.1 GCF_000955955.1 Lentzea aerocolonigenes | reverse complement strand
GTCTGGGGCAGAGCCCCAGGGGGAAGCACGCAACGCAAGGCGCCCATCGCAAGGCGACCACCCGCCCGGCCGCGGTTCGTATGGAACGGGACACGCTCAACGCAAAGAGACCACCACGGACACCGGAACGGCTCCGGCATTCGAGTGACAGAACCGCGAAAGACCCCCGGCGACCAGCACCGGGGGCCTTTTCACGTGAAACGAGCGCGAGCGATCAGTCCTGCTCGGCGCCCGGCGTCGTCTTCGCCACCTGCATCAGGAACTCGATGTTGGTGCGCGACTTCCGCAGCCGGTCGAGCAGCAGATCGATGGCCTGCTGACCGTCCAGAGCGTGCAGCACCCGACGGAGCTTGTGCGTGACCGCCATCTCGTCCGGCGACAGCAGCAGCTCTTCCTTACGAGTACCGGAGGAGTCGACGTCCACAGCCGGGAACGTCCGCTTGTCCGCGATCTTCCGGTCGAGCTTGAGCTCGGCGTTACCCGTGCCCTTGAACTCCTCGAAGATCACCGAGTCACCAGCGGAGCCGGTCTCGACCAGCGCCGTCGCGATGACGGTCAACGAACCGCCACCCTCGATGTTGCGCGCGGCACCGAGGAATCGCTTCGGCGGGTAGAGAGCCGTCGAGTCGACACCACCGGACAGGATGCGACCGGAAGCCGGCGCGGCCAGGTTGTACGCACGGCCCAGACGCGTGATCGAGTCGAGCAGCACGACCACGTCGTGGCCCATCTCGACCAGACGCTTCGCCCGCTCGATCGCGAGCTCGGAGATCGTCGTGTGGTCCGACGGCGGCCGGTCGAAGGTGGAGGCGATGACCTCACCCTTCACCGAACGCTGCATGTCGGTGACCTCTTCAGGCCGCTCGTCGACCAGAACGACCATCAAGTGGCACTCGGGGTTGTTCGTGGTGATCGCGTTGGCGATCGACTGCAGCACCGACGTCTTACCGGCCTTGGGCGGCGACACGACCAGGGCGCGCTGGCCCTTGCCGATCGGCATCACGAGGTCGATGACGCGGGTGGTGAGGATGTGCGGCTCGGTCTCCAGGCGCAGACGCTCGTTCGGGTAGAGCGGCGTCAGCTTGGTGAAGTCCGGGCGGTTGCGCGCCTCTTCCGGGTCCAGGCCGTTGATCTTGTCGACGCGGACCAGCGGGTTGAACTTCTGGCGCTGCTGCTCGCCGTCGCGCGGCTGGCGGACGGCGCCGGTGAGGGCGTCGCCGCGACGCAGGCCGTACTTGCGGACCAGCGACAGCGAGACGTAGACGTCGTTCGAGCCGGCCAGGTAGCCGGACGTGCGGACGAACGCGTAGTTCTCCAGCACGTCCAGGATGCCGGCGACCGGGAGCAGGACGTCGTCGTCGCGCACCTCGGTCTCGCGGTCCGGACGCTCGCCGCCCTCGCTTCGGCCACCCCGGCGGCGACGGTCGCGGAACCGGCCACGACGGCCATCGCCGTCGTCGTCGTTCTGCTGGCCACCACCCTGGCGGTCGCGGTTGCGGTCACGCCCGCCGCGGTCACCGCGGTCCTGGCGGTCGCCACGGTCGGAACGCTCGCCACGGTCCTGACGCTCACCACGGTCAGAGCGGTCACCACGGTCGGAACGCTCGTTGCGCTCCTGGCGGTCACCACGGTCCTGACGGTCGGAACGCTCGCCGCGGTCGGAACGCTCCTGGCGCTCAGCGCGCTCGGGACGGTCCTGACGCTCGGGCCGGTCCTGACGCTCGGCGCGCTCCGGACGCTCGGCACGCTGCTCGGACTGCTGGCCCTCGCCGGCCTCGGCGTTTCCGCCACCACGGCCGGAGCGACGACGGCGGTTGCCACGGCGGCCGCCCTCGTCGGACGAGCCAGCGTCGGCAGGGGCAGCGACGGCGGCAGCGGGCTTTTCCGCTACCTCGAGCTGCTGCTGAACAGGCTTTTCGGCGGCTGCGGGCTTCTCGGCGACCGGAGCCTTGGCGGCAGCCTTTTCGGCTTTCGCGGGCTTCTCGGCTTTGGCAGGCGCGCCGGAGCCCTGCTTTTCCTTGATGGCCGCGATCAGGTCGCCCTTGCGCAGACCTGCGGTTCCGGTGATGCCCATTTGGCCGGCGAGCTCACGCAGCTCCGCGAGCACCATGCCGGACAGACCCGCGCGGCGGCGCGGCGTCGTGCCGTTCGAAGGGGTGGACAGAGCGGTCTCCTCGGCTCCAGAACCAGAAGCAGCTGCGACATCGCTGCTCAGCAAATCGGTGTTGCTCACACATGTCCTTCCTGACCAGGCCCCGCCTCCTACGCGGCCCAGCGGACCCGTCTTCCCGCTTCAACTGGGGAACGACGGTCAAGTCCGATGCAGACGGAAGCACACACCGCTTCCGGCAGGCACGGGACTTTTCTCAGGTCACACGGCGATCGGGTGCCTCTTTTGCGTCCGCCCCGCCCGCACGGCACAGAGCCGGAACACAAAAGGATTGCGACTCGGAACGAGTGTCCGAGCGCGACACCGGCGCCCGTGCGCGCGGTGACTGATCGCCCCCGAGGGTAGACGCCGGTCCTCATGCATGCAACAACCGGGGTCGGGCGTGTCAGTCCAATGGACGAATGCGCACGCCAGCGGTGTCGACGTCGAGTCTCCGCACGTCGAAGCCGTGCACGTCGACCTCGGCCGGAAGATCGCCGAACGCGATCACGGTGGGTCCCGCTCCGCTCACGCAGGCGGGAACACCGAGCTTGCGAAGATCGTTGATCACCCGAACGGTGTCGGGCCAGGCGGGCTCGCGGTAGTTCTGGTGGAGGCGATCCTCAGTAGCGGCAAGGAGAACAGAGGGATCCGACGTCAGCGCGTGCACCGCCAGGGCAGCCCGTCCCGCGGCGTGTGCGGCGTCCGCGTGGGGCACCTCCGCCGGGAGCAGGCCGCGCGTCGTCTTGGTGGACGACTCCTGGGATGGAATCAGGACGACCGGGCGCACCCGTGCGTCGGCGTCCATCCGCACCGCGCGGTAGCGCTCTCCTTCAGACCACGCAACGACTACGCCGCCGAACAAGGAGGCCGCCGCGTTGTCCGCGTGCCCCTCGAACTCAGCAGCGATTTGCAACGCGTCCGTGTCCAACTCGCGACCCGTCAGGGTGAATCCCGCTGCGACACCCGCCACGATCGCTGCCGCCGACGAGCCCAACCCGCGTGCGTGCGGAATGGTGTTGCGGCACCGCAGCGCGAGCCCACCCGTGTATCCGGCGGCGCGGACGGCCCGCACGACGAGATGGGTCTCGTCGAGCGGGACATCGCCTGCTCCAGCGCCGTGGACCGTGATCGAGAGACCGTCGGCCGTGGCCACCTCGACGTCGTCGTACATGCCGAGCGCCATGCCCAGCGCGTCGAACCCCGAACCGAGGTTCGCGGTCGACGCGGGGACGGAGACGAGGAACTTCACGCCAGCTCCAGCGCGTGCGCGACGGCGCCGGGGTCGACCGGCACCGGCTCGACCTCGGTGACGCCGAGCAACGCGGTGTCGGGGTCCTTCAGACCGTGGCCAGTGACGGTGCACACAACCGTGGAGCCCTTGGGCAGCCGGCCGTCCTCCGCGGTCATCAGCAGACCCGCGATGGACGCGGCCGACGCGGGTTCCACGAAGATGCCCTCGGACGACGCCAGCAGCCGGTACGCGGCCAGGATCTGCTCGTCGGTGACGGCGTCGATCAGGCCACCGGACTCGTCACGGGCGTTGATCGCACCCGTCCACGACGCCGGCGAACCGATCCGGATCGCGGTCGCGATGGTCTCCGGGTTCGCGACGGGCTCACCGGACACGAGCGGCGCGGCACCGGCGGCCTGGAAGCCGTACATCTTCGGCAGGCCCTTGTCGTACGACGTGTAGCCCTTCCAGTACGCGGTGATGTTGCCCGCGTTGCCGACCGGCAGGCAGTGCACGTCCGGCGCCTGGCCGAGCACGTCGCAGACCTCCCACGCGGCGGTCTGCTGACCGACCAGGCGCACCGGGTTGACCGAGTTCACCAGCGTCACGGGGTACTCGGCCGCGGTCTTCGACGCGAGCTCCAGGCAGTCGTCGAAGTTGCCGTCGATCTGCAGGATCTTCGCGCCGTGCATGACGGCCTGCGCGAGCTTGCCCATCGCGATCTTGCCGCTGGGCACGAGCACGGCCGCCGTGAGACCCGCCTTGGCCGCATAGGCAGCCGCGGAAGCCGACGTGTTGCCGGTGGAGGCGCAGATGACCGCCTTCAGGCCGGACGCGAGCGCGTACGTCATGGCCACGGTCATGCCGCGGTCCTTGAACGAACCGGTCGGGTTCGCGCCTTCGACCTTCACCCACACATCCGAACCGGTGGCCGCGGAAAGCCTCCGAGCGTGCACCAGAGGCGTGCCGCCTTCGTGCAGCGTCACGACCTCCGCGCCCTCGGGGATCTCGATGCGGTCCCGGTAGGCGTTGATCAGACCGGGCCAGCCTGCTCTGACAGCACTCACTCTTCGCCCTCCACCCTCATGACGCTGACGACGTCCCGCACCACGGGGAGGCCACCGATTTTGTCCACAGTGGACCGCAGCGCGGCGTCGGTCGCCGCGTGCGTGACGATCACCAGGCTGGCGTCCTCGGTACGACCTTCCTGGCGCACCGCGGCGATGCTCACGTCGTGCTCGGCGAACACCGCGGCGACCTGCGAGAGGACACCGGGCTTGTCCGCCACGTCGAGGCTGATGTGGTAGCGCGTGGGCGTGTTCCCCATGGGCTGCACGGGAAGCGCGGCGTAGGCCGACTCGCGCGGACCGCGTCCGCTCGCGACCTTGTTGCGCGCCACGGCGACCAGGTCGCCGACGACCGCGCTCGCCGTCGGGGCGCCACCGGCACCCTGCCCGTAGAACATCATCTCCCCCGCCGCGTCAGCCTCGACGAACACCGCGTTGAACGCGCCGTTGACCGAAGCCAGCGGATGCGTCCTGGGGATCATCGCGGGGTGGACTCGAACGGCGACTGATTCCTGGCCGGACGGCGCCGTGACGCGCTCACAGATCGCGAGCAGCTTCACCGTGCGGCCGAGGCCCTTCGCCGCCGCGATGTCCGCCGCGGACACCGAACGGATGCCCTCCCGGTACACGTCCGCGGCCGTCACTCGCGTGTGGAACGCAAGGGACGCAAGGATCGCGGCCTTCGACGCCGCGTCGAACCCGTCGACGTCCGCGGTCGGATCGGCCTCTGCGTAACCGAGCCGCGAGGCCTCCTCGAGCGTCTCGCCGTAGCCCGCACCCGTGGCGTCCATCGCGGACAGGATGAAGTTCGTCGTGCCGTTCACGATGCCCATGACGCGCGTGATCCGGTCTCCCGCAAGGGATTCCCGCAACGGGCGCAGCAACGGGATCGCACCGGCGACGGCGGCCTCGAAGTAGAGGTCGGCACCGGACGCGTCGGCGGCCTCGAACAGCTCCGGACCGTGCTCGGCCAGCAGCGCCTTGTTCGCCGTGACGACGGACTTGCCCGCCTTCAACGCGTCGAGCAGCAGCCCGCGCGTCGGCTCGATGCCGCCGATGACCTCGACGATGACGTCCACCTCGTCCGACGCCACCAGCCCGGCGGCGTCCGTGGTGAGCAGGTGCTCCGGCACCTCGCGGTGCTTGTTCGGCCTGCGCACGGCGATGCCCTTGAGCTCAACCGGCGCGCCGATGCGCTGGGTGAGGTCTTCGGCCTGGTCCGTCAGCAGCCGGACTACCTCCGTGCCGACCGTGCCGCAACCCAGCAGCGCGACCCGGATCGGTTTGTTCTCCGGCACCTCTATACCTCCAGACGGAACAGATCGTCCTCGGTCTCACGACGCAGCAGCAGCCGCGCCTCTCCACCGGTCACCGCGGCGAGCGCGGGCCGTGGAAGTCGGTTGTACCCGCTCGCCATCGAGTAGCAGTAGGCCCCGGTCGCAGCGATCGCCACCAGGTCTCCCGGCGCCAGGTCGTCGGGCAGCCAGCAGTCACGAACCACGATGTCACCGGACTCGCAGTGCTTGCCGACCACGCGGCACAGCACAGCCCGCGACTCGGGCTCCGCGGCGCGCGAGACGAGCTTGCAGTCGTAGACCGCGTCGTACAGCGCAGTGCGGATGTTGTCGCTCATGCCGCCGTCCACACTGACGTACCGGCGGCGCGCGCCACCGTCCAGCTCGACGTCCTTGATGGTGCCGACCTCGTACACGGTGACCGTGCCGGGGCCGACGATCGCGCGGCCGGGCTCGACCGCGATGCGAGGCATCTCCAGGCCGTTGTGCTCGCACTCCTTCTGCACGATGTTGTGCAGCTGCCGCGCGAGCTCCGCGGGCGGGGGCGGGTCGTCGTCCGGCGTGTAGGCGATGCCGAGACCGCCACCGAGGTCGACGACCGTCAGCGAGGCGATGTCGCCGTGCTCGGAGCGGATGTCCGCGAGCAGGCCGATCACGCGCCGGGCCGCGACCTCGAAGCCGGACGCGTCGAAGATCTGCGAGCCGATGTGGCTGTGCAGGCCGACGAGCTTGAGGCCGGTCGCCTTGAGCACGCGCCGCACGGCCTCGGCCGCGTCGCCGGAGGACAGCGAGAAGCCGAACTTCTGGTCCTCGTGCGCGGTCGCGATGAACTCGTGCGTGTGCGCCTCGACGCCGACCGTCACGCGGATCAGCACCGGCTGCACCACACCGCGTTCGCGCGCGATGGCGTCCAGGCGCGCGATCTCGTGGTAGCTGTCGAGCACGATCCCGCCGACGCCCGCCTCGACGGCCGCGACGAGCTCGGGAACGCTCTTGTTGTTGCCGTGCAACGCGATGCGCTCGGCCGGGAAGTCCGCCTTGAGCGCGATCGCGAGCTCGCCGCCGCTGCAGACGTCGATCGAGAGGCCCTCTTCGGCCACCCACTTCGCGACCTGGACGCTCAGGAACGCCTTGGACGCGTAGTGCACGAGCGTCGGGTCGCCGAACGCCTCGGCGTGCTCACGGCAGCGTGCGCGGAAGTCCTGCTCGTCCATGACGAACAGCGGGGTGCCGTACTGCTCGGCCAGCCCGCGCACGTCCACACCGGCCAGCTCCACGACGCCGGAAGCGTTGCGGGAAGCGTTGCGCGGCCACACGTTCGGCGGCAGGTAGTCGAGCTGTTCTGCGGTCGCGGGGCGGTCGCCGGCGGTGTTGCCGGGAACCATCACATCAGCGTGCCGGGGTCCGGCCGGGTGCGCGCGCATCACATGCGCTCCGGGGCGGTCACGCCGAGCAGGCCGAGGCCCGCGGCGAAGACCCGCCTGGTCGCGTTGACGAGCTGAAGCCTGACCTGGTGCAACGGAGTCGTCTCCTCATCACCGCGTGGAAGCACGCGGCAGTCCTGCTGGAAGCGGTGGTACGTGCCCGCGAGCTCTTCGAGGTAGCGAGCCACGCGGTGCGGTTCCCGGAGCTCGGCGGCGGTGGCCACCACACGCGGGAACTCGCCGATGGTGCGGATGAGGTCGCCCTCGCGCTCGTGGGTGAGCAGCGCGAAGTCCTCTCCGGGGGTGATGCCGAGATCAGCGGCGTTGCGCAGGATCGACGACGTGCGCGCGTGGGCGTACTGCACGTAGTAGACCGGGTTGTCGTTGCTGTGCTTGCGAAGCAGGTCGAGGTCGATGTCCAGCGACGAGTCGACGCTCGACCGGATCATGGCGTAGCGGGCGGCGTCCACACCGACCGCGTCGACCAGGTCCTCCATCGTGATGACGGTGCCCGCGCGCTTGCTCATCCGCACCGGCTGACCGCCGCTGACGAGGTTCACGAGCTGGCCGATCAGCACCTCGACGCTGTCCGGGTCACCACCCAGCACGGCCGCGGCCGCCTTGAGACGCGCGGTGTAGCCGTGGTGGTCCGCGCCGAGCATGTAGATGAAGCGGTCGTAGCCGCGGCTCTGCTTGTCCGCGAGGTAGGCGATGTCACCGGCGATGTAGGCCGGGTTGCCATCGCCCTTGATGACGACCCGGTCCTTGTCGTCGCCGTAGTCGGTGGACCGCAGCCACCAGGCGCCGTCCTTCTCGTACAGCGAGCCGGACGCCTTGAGCTTCTCCACCGTGCCCTCGACCGCACCGCTCTGGTGCAGCGTGAGCTCGGAGAAGAAGACGTCGAAGTGGGTGCCGAAGTCGGCGAGGCTGCGCTTGATCTCGTCGGTCATCAGCTCGAGACCGACGCGACGCACCGTCGCGGGGTCGCCGAGCGCGCCCGGTTCGCGGCGCAGCACCTCGGCCGCGATCTCACCCACGTACGTGCCCGCGTAGCCGTCCTCGGGCACGGGCTCGCCCTTCGCGGCGGCGATCAGCGAGTTGACGAACCTGTCGATCTGCGCGCCCGCGTCGTTGATGTAGTACTCGCGGGTGATCTCGGCGCCACGGGCCTGCAGCACGCGGCCGATCGCATCGCCGACGGCCGCCCAGCGCGCGCCACCCAGGTGGATGGGCCCGGTCGGGTTCGCGGAGACGAACTCCAGGTTGATCTTCTGCCCGGCCAGCTCCGCGCCGGTGCCGTAGCCGTCCTTCAGCGCGTCCTCGACGATCGCGCCCTGCGCCTCGGTGGCGATGGTGAGGTTCAGGAAGCCGGGACCGGCGACGTCGGCCTTCGCGATGGCGGCCTGGGTCAGCAGCGCCTCGGCGAGCCACGTGGC
This sequence comes from Lentzea aerocolonigenes, assembly GCF_000955955.1. GTDB lineage: Bacteria > Actinomycetota > Actinomycetes > Mycobacteriales > Pseudonocardiaceae > Lentzea > Lentzea aerocolonigenes_A. The sequence goes on along the minus strand of NZ_JYJG01000430.1, from coordinate 12,084 downwards.
GAACTCGCGCGGGTTGACTCCGACCTTCTTGGCGAGCTGCAGCGCGATGTTCGTGGCGTAGTCCCCGTGCTCGGGGTTCCTGGGTCGCTCGACCGTCACCTGCTCAGGCAGAGCGGCGGTGTCCAGGCCTCGGTCAGCCAGCAACTGGGCAACCGTGGTCCGAACGAGATCGGCGAGCGCTTCAGGGGTCACGACGCATGAGTCTAGAGGCGCGTTGTCGCAGGTCTCGACCGGGTTACCGGGTCTCGGAGGGTGAGACGGCAAGTGTTAACGACCACGTGGTATCGCCCTGCGCTGACAGTGATCAGACATGGTGTCCCTACACTGGCGGCCGGTTGACCAGGACGACATCTGAGGCGGACATGGTAAGCGGCAAGAAGACGAAGGCCACACGCAGCAGCGTGGCGGCCGCCCGTTCCTCCGTGGTGGCGAACAAGCCGAAGCCGTGGGGCACGATCATCGCGGTGATCGCCGTGCTCGGCCTGGCCGGCGGCGTGTTCGGATATGCGTACTCGCAGATCCACGCGAACAACGTCAAAGAGGCCGCCCTGGCCAAGTGGAAGCCCTCGGACACGAACAAGGACCCGTCGCAGCAGCTCGCGGGCATCGTGACCAAGGAGTACAAGGGCTCGAAGCACGTCGACGCCACCCAGCGCGTCGCCTACGACCAGTCCCCGCCCTTCGGCGGCCCGCACGACGGCCAGTGGGCCGACTGCACCGGCGTCGTCTACGACAAGGCCGTGCGCACGGAGAACATGGTCCACGGCCTCGAGCACGGCGCCGTCTGGATCGCGTACAACCCGGACCAGGTCAAGGACGACGCGCTCGCGAAGCTCAAGACCAAGGTCGAGGGCATCCCGTACATGATGCTGTCGCCGTACCCCGGTCTCGACAAGCCGATCTCCCTCCAGTCCTGGGGTCACCAGCTGAAGGTCGAGAAGGCCGACGACGAGCGCGTCGACCAGTTCATCTCCTCGCTGCTGCGCAACTCGAACACCTACCCCGAGGTCGGTGCTTCGTGCGAGAACACGCAGTTCCTCTCCAACCCGGCGCCGTTCGTGGCTGAGAAGCCCGGCGCCGACGCGGTCCCGATGGACGGCGGCAAGGACGAGTCGAAGACCGAGGCCGAGCAGGGCCAGCAGCCGATGAGCACGCCGCCGTCGGGCTCGACCCCGCCGTCCAGCTGATGTCGGTCGACACCGAAGACGTCGAGGTGTCCGAGCGCCCTTCCGGAGCAGCTCGGGCCCTCGTCATCGGCGCCGCAGTCCTGGCGATCCTCCTCCTGGGCGCGGCGGTGGGCCTGCTCGTGAAGCTCCCCGGCTCCTCCTCGTCCGCGGTCCCGGCCTCGGGCTCCGTGGACGTGGGCTTCTGCCAGGACATGTCCCAGCACCACCTGCAGGGCATCCAGATGGCCAACATCGCCCGAGACCGCTCCACCGACTCGGAAGTCCGCCAGCTCGCGTTCGACATCTCCTCCACGCAACTGGAGCAGGTCGGCCGCATGAAGGGCTGGCTGATGATGTGGAACGAGCACGAGCAGAACATCTCGGGCGTCTACATGTCCTGGATGAACGACTCGGGCGTCCACGGCCACGGCGCCACCACCCCGCAGGCAGGCCAACCGCTGATGCCGGGCATGGCCACGACCGACGAGCTCACCAAGCTGCGCACCATGCCAGCAGGCCGTGACTTCGACGTCTACTTCCTGCAGCTGATGCTCCGCCACCACACAGGCGGCGCACCGATGGCCGAGTACGCCTCGACCCGAGCGGCCCAGCCGTTCGTGCGCACGCTCGCGGACAACATGCTGAAGTCGCAAACCAACGAAACCGACCTGATGAAGAACTACCTGGCGAAGCGCGGAGCCGCCCCGCTGCCGTAGCCACCTCCACACGAAAGGGCCGCCCCCACGGGGGTGGCCCTTTTGCATTGCGCCGATGCCGAAGGCGAGCTGCTCTTCCCGTGCGCTCCGGTGGCCGCCCTGAGCAACAGGCGTGCCATCAGCCTGCTCGTGGCGCTGGGCCCCGTCCGCGAATCCCCCAAGATCTCACCCTCCAAGCCGGTGGACATCCGACTACCCCTGAGTAACGTGAATCACACCTACCGGGAGGTAACCATGACCGTCGACGAGCGCGCGGCCAGGCAGGTCGCCGAACAAGCACGGGAAACCCGCTGGCAGCGACCGAGCTTCGGCAAGGAGCTCTTCCTCGGCCACTTCCGCATCGACCTGATCCACCCGCATCCGAGCGGCACCGCGGAAGACCGCGAACGCGGCGAGGCCTTCCTGGAGAAGCTCCGCAAGTTCACCGAGTCCCACATCGACAACACGGTGATCGAACGAGACGCCCAGATCCCCGACGACGTGCTCAAGGGCCTCAAGGACCTCGGCGCGTTCGGCATGAAGATCAAGCCTGAGTACGGCGGCATAGGCCTGACCCAGGTCTACTACAACAGGGCCCTGATGCTCGTGGGCTCGGCCAGCCCCGCGATCGGCGCCATGCTCTCAGCACACCAGTCCATCGGCGTCCCCCAGCCGGTCGCGATGTTCGGCAGCCCGGAGCAGAAGCAGGAGTTCCTGCCGAGGTGCGCCAAGGGCGAGATCACGGCGTTCCTCCTGACCGAACCGGACGTCGGCAGCGACCCGGCCAGGCTCGGCACCATCGCCACGCCCGACGGCGACGACTACATCCTCAACGGCGTAAAACTCTGGACCACCAACGGCGTGGTAGCCGACCTCCTCGTAGTCATGGCCCAGGTCCCAGACCGAGGCATCACCGCGTTCGTGGTCGAAGCAGACGCCGAGGGCATCACCGTCGAGAACCGCAACGCGTTCATGGGCCTGCGGGGCCTGGAAAACGGCGTCACCAGGTTCCACAACGTCCGCGTCCCGAAGAAGAACGTGATCGGCAAGGAAGGCGCAGGCCTGAAAATCGCCCTCGCCACCCTCAACACCGGCCGCCTCAGCCTCCCCGCACTCTGCGCGGGCAGTGCCAAGTGGTGCCTGAAGATCGCCCGCGAGTGGTCCACCGAACGCATCCAGTGGGGCCTCCCGGTAGGCAAACACGAAGCCATCGCAGGCAAGATCGCCTACATCGCCGCCACCGCCTACGCCCTCGAAGCAGTCCTCGACCTCAGCTCCGAACTGGCCGACGCCGGCAAGCACGACATCCGGATCGAAGCCGCCCTGGCCAAGCTCTACGCGTCCGAAAAAGCCTGGCTCGTGGCAGACGAACTGGTCCAGATCCGCGGCGGCCGAGGTTACGAGACCGCGGAAAGCCAAGCAGCACGCGGAGAACGCGGCATCGCGGCCGAGCAGGTCCTGCGGGACCTCCGCATCAACCGCATCTTCGAAGGCTCGACGGAGATCATGCACCTGCTGATCGCCCGCGAAGCGGTGGACGCACACCTGAGTGTCGCCGGCGACATCATCGACCCGGACGCCGACCGCCAGGCCAAGATGAAGGCCGCGGCCAAAGCAGGCGGCTTCTACGCCAAGTGGCTCCCCACCCTCGTGGTCGGCAAGGGCCAGACCCCGGTCGGCTACACGGAGTTCGGCCCGCTCGCCAAGCACCTCAGGTTCGTCGAACGCTCCGCCCGCAAGCTCGCGCGCCAGACGTTCTACGCCATGTCCCGCTGGCAGGGGAAGATGGAGCGCAAGCAGCGGTTCCTCAGCCGGATCGTCGACATCGGCGCCGAGCTGTTCGCGATCAGCGCCACGTGCGTGCGCGCGCAGCAGGACAAGAACCCCAACGCGCAGATGCTCGCCGACGCGTTCGCCAAGCAGGCGCGGATCCGGGTCGACGAGCTGTTCGACAAGCTGTGGCGGAACACCGACGACAGCGACGTGGTGCTGTCCAGGCAGGTCCTGGACGGCAACTACACGTGGCTGGAGGAGGGCGTGATCGACGCGTCCATCCCCGGCAGCTGGATCGCGGACTCGACGCACCACGAGTCGACGGCGGCGAACGTCCACCGGCCTACACCGAGGTGAGAACCCCCGTTACTGCACTGGGCAGGCTGATGGTGCGGGCGCGGCACTGCCCAGTGCACGGCCGGTAGGGGGCTACGTCCCCCGCATCCCCCTACCGACTCCCCTTGCAACGGAAGGACACAACACCCTCCAGGTGGAGGTTCCGGTAACGCTAAGCCACAAAACGCCGTTAACAGTTACGACAATTGAGTGAACTACCAGGTAAGGGTCGCTCGACTACTCTCAGAGAGTAACTTCGAAGACCAATTCACGGGCGGCTTCGAGGCCCATCGCGATGGCGCCGGAGAGCACCGCGCCGTCGCCCAGCGAGCCCGCGACGACCCGAGGCGCCAGTGGCGTCATCGTCCGCAACGAAGCTTCCATCGGCGGCAGCAGCAAGTCGACGTTCGACCCGACGCCACCACCCAGCACGACCAGCGAAGGGTCGATCACCGCGGCCACCGCGGCGACGAGGAACGCCAGCCGTTCCGCCTCCACCCGCACGACCTCAAGAGCCTGCACATCTCCCGAACGCGCCAAGGAGAACACCTCGAGTGCCGTGCGCGCAGCAAGTCCGAGTTCCCGAGCGTGCGCCACCACGGACTCCGCCGCGGCCGCCTCCTCGAACTGTCCACGTTGGACGTCCGAAGCGGACTTGCCGAACGGCAGGAACCCGACCTCGCCCGCCGCCCCGTGCGCACCGCGGAACAGCACGCCGTCGACACAGATCCCCATGCCGACACCGGTACCGACGGTCACGCAGACGAACACCCGCACATCGCGAGCCGCCCCGTAGACGTGCTCCCCCAACGCCGCCAGGTTCGCGTCGTTCTCCACGACCACCGCCGGACCCAGCGACGATTCCAGCCCGTCGAGCACACCGGCGGACTCCCAGCCGGGCAGGTTGGGCGCGTGTCGCACGACCCGGGAACGTTGATCGATCACGCCAGGACTGCCGATCACCTTCACCACGACGTCCGACAGCGCGATCCCCGCGTCGGCCACGGTCCGCGACGCCAGCTCCGTCACCGTGCGCACCAATGAAGACGCTGACCGGCTGCGGTTGCGCTCGTCCACGCGCGCCACGACGGACCCGCCCAGATCGGCCACGGCCGCCCGGATCCGCTCCCGCCCGATGTCGACGCCCAGCACGTACCCGGCGAGCGGATTCGGCTCGTAGACGACGGCAGAACGGCCCGGACCGGCGGTTGTGCGACCGATGGGGCGCACCAGCCCGTGGCGTTCGAGATCGACCAGAGCCTGGCCGACAGTCGGTTTGGAGAGCCCGGTGTCCTTCGCGATCTGCGGCCGGGTGGCGGCACCCAGACGGCGCAACCGATCGAGCACCGCGCGTTGGTTGAGCACGCGCATGCCCGCTGGTGTACCCACCTCTGGCGGCTTGCGGTCGGTCACCGACCGAGTCTAGATCTTGAACGGTGGTCCCTGCGCGCAACTGTTGAGAGGACAGTTTCGAAGACAATTCCCGTCCTGTCCCTTGACAACGATGTCACGTGCAGAAACGCTCCCTCCCAAATGGGGCAGGCAAGGCGGCGGAAGGGTTGCAATGAGGCACCTGCGCAAGAGACGACCAACAACCCTGTTGAGCGTTGCGATCACTGCGACACTGGTGTGCGGCGTCACCAACGGCTACGCGGCCGCCGCACCAGAGGAGCAAGGCGTGGGCTTTTCGTCGTCCTTTGAGGACGGTCAACCACAACCGTCGTGGGTCAGCACGGTCGAGACCGACGCGGCGGGGCAGCCGAAGTCGGCGGGCGTGATCGGATCGAGCGGCACGGGCACCCCGGGCAACGTCGCCGACAAGGCGACGGTGAAGGCCAACGGGGACAACCCCCCGAACGAGACCGTTGCCGAGATCAACGACCTCAACGTCAACTCGAAGTGGCTGGTCTTCGCCTCCACCGGCTGGGTGACGTTCGACTTCGGGACGACCAGCCCCCAGACGATCAAGAAGTACACGCTCTCATCGGCGAACGACGAGCCGGAGCGCGACCCGAAGGACTGGACCCTCCAGGGCTCGAACAACGGCACCGACTGGACCGTCCTCGACACGCGCACGAACGAGAGCTTCGCCGAGCGGTTCCAGACCAAGGCCTACGACATCGCCACGCCGGCGTCGTACCAGCACTACAAGCTCGACATCACGGCGAACCACGGCACGGACATCGTGCAGATCGCGGAGGTCGAGCTCTCCGACGGATCCACGAACCCGCCGGCCCCGAACATGCGCAGCCTCGTCGGCAGCGGCCCCACCGGCGGCTACACGTCCAAGTCGAAGGTCGGCTGGACGGGTCTGAAGGCCTTCCGCGCCCAGGGCAAGCACACGACCGAGGGTCGCGCGTACAGCTACAACAAGGTCTTCGACGTCGACGTGAAGGTCGAGCCGCAGACCGAGCTGTCGTACATGATCTTCCCGGACTGGGTGAACGACAACCTGAACTACCCGAGCACGTACTCGTCGGTGGACCTCGCGTTCTCCGACGGCACGTACCTGAGTGACCTCAAGGCGGTGGACCAGCACGGTGCCGTGCTGTCGCCGCAGGGCCAGGGGGCGGGCAAGTTCCTGTACGCCAACCAGTGGAACAAGGTCGCGTCCACCATCGGCGCGGTCGCCGCTGGTAAGACGATCAAGCGGATCCTGGTGGCCTACGACGGTCCCAAGGGCCCCACGGAGTTCGGTGCCTGGTACGACGACATCCGCATCGGCGACGTCGTGAAGAAGCAGTACGCCAAGCCTTCCGACTACGTGCTGACCACGCGCGGCACGAACTCGAACGGCTCCTTCTCGCGGGGCAACAACTTCCCGGCGACCGCGGTGCCGCACGGCTTCAACTTCTGGACCCCGATGACCAACGCGGGTTCGCAGAGCTGGCTGTACGAGTACCAGCAGCGCAACAACGCGCAGAACCTGCCGACGCTGCAGGCGTTCACGGCGTCCCACGAGCCCAGCCCGTGGATGGGCGACCGCCAGACGTTCCAGGTCATGCCGTCGGACAAGGCGCCGACGCAGGACCGCGCGGCGCGTTCGCTCGCGTTCAGCCACAACAACGAGGTCGCGAAGGCGCACTACTACGGCGTGACCTTCGAGAACGGCATGAAGGCCGAAATTGCGCCGACCGACCACGCGGCGATCTTCCGGTTCACCTTCGCCGACACCGGCGAGAAGAACCTGGTGTTCGACAACGTGAACAACCTCGGTGGCCTGACCCTCGACGCCGCTTCCGGTGTCGTGACGGGCTACACGGACGTCAAGAGCGGCCTGTCCACGGGTGCCACGCGCCTGTTCGTCTACGGCAAGGTCGACAAGGCCGTGACGGCGAGCGGTCGCCTGACCGGCGCCGGTCGTGACAACGTCGGCGGCTACTTCTCGTTCGCGGACAAGACCGTCCAGCTCAAGATCGCGACGTCGCTGATCTCGGTGGACCAGGCTCAGGCGAACCTCAGTCAGGAGATCTCCGGTTCCGACTCGTTCGACGCGGTGCGCGACCGTGCGCAGGCCGCGTGGGACAAGGTGCTCGGCATCCTGTCCGTCGAGGGTGCGTCGGAGGAGCAGCTGATCACGCTGTACTCCAACATGTACCGGCTCTACCTGTACCCGAACTCGGGCTTCGAGAAGGTCGGCGACAAGATCCAGTACGCCTCGCCGGTCGCGCCCGCCGTTGGGCAGAACACGCCGACCCGCACCGGTGCGAAGATCGTCGACGGCAAGATCTACGTCAACAACGGCTTCTGGGACACCTACCGCACGACGTGGCCCGCGTACTCGTTGTTCACGCCGTCGCAGGCCGGTGAGATGGCCGACGGCTTCGTCCAGCAGTACAAGGACGGCGGCTGGATCTCGCGCTGGTCGTCCCCCGGTTACGCGGACCTGATGACGGGCACGAGCTCCGACGTGGCGTTCGCGGACGCGTACCTCAAGGGCGTGTCGAACTTCGACATCAAGGCCGCCTACGACGCCGCGGTGAAGAACGCGTCGGTCGTGCCGCCGAGCAACAACGTCGGCCGCAAGGGCATGGACCGGTCGATCTTCCTCGGCTACACCGGCAACGACCAGATGGACTCCGAGGCCTGGTCGTGGGCGATCGAGGGCTACGTCAACGACTTCGGCATCGCGTCGATGGCGAAGGCGCTGCACGAGAAGACGGGTGAGAAGCGGTACGCCGAGGAGTACGAGTACTTCCTCAACCGCGCCCAGAACTACGTGCTGACGTTCGACCAGCGGATCGGTTTCTTCCAGAACCGCAACGTCGACGGCTCGTGGCGCGTCGCGGATCCGGCGAAGTACAACCCGCAGGAATGGCGCTACGACTACACCGAGACGAACGGCTGGAACATGGCGTTCACGGTGCCGCACGACGGGCAGGGTCTCGCGAACCTGTACGGCGGGCGGGACAAGCTGGCGCAGAAGCTCGACTCGTTCTTCTCGATCCCCGAGACCACCAAGTTCCCCGGTGGCTACGGCGGCGTGATCCACGAGATGGTCGAGGCGCGGGACGTGCGGATGGGCCAGTACGGCCACTCCAACCAGCCGTCGCACCACATCGCGTACATGTACAACTACGCGGGCAAGCCGTCCGGCACGCAGGAGAAGGTGCGGGAGATCCTGTCGCGCCTGTACGTCGGCTCTGAGCAGGGCCAGGGCTACGCGGGTGACGAGGACAACGGCGAGATGTCGGCGTGGTTCCTCTTCTCCTCGCTCGGCTTCTACCCGCTGCAGATGGGCAAGCCGGCCTACGCGATCGGTTCACCGCTGTTCACCAAGGCGACGGTTTCCTTGGAGAACGGCAAGAAGCTCGTCATCAACGCGCCGAAGAACAACGCGAAGAACATCTACGTGCAGGGCGTGAAGGTCAACGGCAAGGCGTGGACGAAGACCTCGCTGCCGCACGACGTGCTCGCGGCCGGTGCGACGATCGACTTCGACATGGGCCCGACGCCTTCTGCCTGGGGCACGGGTGCCGCTGACGCGCCGGACTCGATCACGGTCGGCGACGCGGTTCCGACGCCGCTGCGCGATGTTTCCTCCGGTGTTTCCGCTGGTGCGCTGGTGGACAACAACTCCTCGACCTCCGCTGTGGTGAAGTCCTTCGACTTCAAGCCGGCGGACGCGAAGGAGAGCGCATCGTTCTACACGCTGACCAACGCGAAGACCGGCAAGTCGCCTTCGTCGTGGGAGCTCAAGGCTTCCTACGACGGCAAGACGTGGGCGACGGTGGACAAGCGTTCCGGCGAGAACTTCCAGTGGCAGCAGTACACCCGGTCGTTCAAGATCGCGTCACCGGGCCGGTACAACTTCTACAAGCTGGAGTTCTCCGAGGACGTCGCGCTGGCGGAGTTCGAGCTGATGTCGAAGCCGCTGCCCAAGCCCACGACCACGGTGACCGGCGCGGTCAACGGCGGCCTGACGGTGAAGGACGTGACCTATGTGGACGGTGCGACGATCAACGGTCCGGTGACCGTGCAGAAGGGCGCCACGCTGTACGTCTTCGGCGGCGAGATCAAGGGCCCGATCTCGGCCTCGGACGCGGCTTCGGTGGTGCTCGTGGGCACTCGCGTGGGCGGCCCGGTGTCGGTCAACGGATCCGCTACCGAAGTGGCCGTCGAGAACACCTCCGTCGGCGGCCCGGTGTCGCTGACGTCCAACAGGACCAGGTCGGTGGTCGCCTTCTCGACCGTCGGCGGTCCGCTGTCCTGCACCAGCAACAACCCGGAGCCGACGAACAACGGCTTCGCGAACGATGTGAAGGGCCCGAAGGCCGGGCAGTGCACCGGCCTGTAGGCAGTACGTGAGGCGAGGCCGCGTTCCGTTGTGGGACGCGGCCTTTCTCATGCGGCCCGGCGCTCTTTCTCCCGCCGGTGGATGCCGGCGCCGACGAGCTTGTAGAGCAGCCTGATCGGAGCGGGCAGGATCTTGAGGAACCCTTGGCGCTCCTCGGGCGTGGCATCCTGCAGGATCATCCCGATGGTGTCGAACCCCTTGGCGCCCTTGGGCATGCTGCTCGCGCCGTTCTTGCCGAGTGCGTCCCACTCGGCCTGCGTGATGTAGACCGAGACGAGCGGGAGGACGTGGTTCTCCTCGTCGGCCAGGTGCTCGTTGAGCGCTTTCGACATACCTTCGAGGACTTCGGCGAGCTCATCTCGGGTCTCCTGGTCGGCCTGTGCTCGCCACTTCGGCAGCAGCTGCTCGACCCGTTCCAGCGCTCCGCCCACGACCTCGTGCTGCTGTTCCATCCGCTGCACCAGCTCGGTGTCCATGCCGCCCACGCGTTCGAGCAACTTGGGCCACAGCATCTCGTCCTCGCCGACGTGATGGTGGTGCAGCAGGCCGGCCATCATCTCGACGAACCCGGCGACGTACCGCGCGCGATCTCTGTCTTCGTGAGCAACACCTCTGACCAGGGCGGGCATCTCCGCGAACTCGCGCTTGAACCACCTGTGGACCACCACCATCTCCCAGGTGTCCACGTTCTCCCCGGTGGTGCGGGGCTGTTTTGCGGCGTCCATGGCGGTGACGGTAAGTAGGCGGCGCGGGTCCTGCCACGGCAACGCCGATTCCGTTCCGTTTCCACGGACGTCCCTCTGCCCCACGTGCGGGGGCCGAAGGAACGAAAGAGCGCTGGTCTGTACCGCCCAGCCGGTCTCGTTTGAGCCGAAAAGGCAGCGTTCCGTCACTGCACGCGGAATTGTCCAATCACCTGAAAGGATCTATCCCTTTCAGACATACTCCGATGGGATCTTGGCAATTCATCAGCGGTGACTGGGGAGGCTGTTGTGGTGCCGTTCGAGCGAGGCCGCGTCTGGGTGGCCGTGCCACAACCGCGAACGCCCGTTCCGTCACGAACCGGCGCGCCGTCCACTAAGGACGAGATGCGCGACCTGCCCGCCTCACCACGAAAGCTCCCGGCACCGCTGCGCTGACGAGCCGCCCTCGACCTGCAAGGTGGCGTGCTCGATGTGGTACTTGGTCGCCAGCAACGCCTGCGCCGCCTTGAGCACGCCTTCGTGGTCCGCCTCCTCGCTGGTCGCGAGGTGAGCACTGGCCACCTCCATGCCACTGGTGAGCGTCCACACGTGCAGGTCGTGCGCCTCCGCGACCCCGGGGAGCTCCGCGAGCGCCTTCTGCATCTCCGTGACGTCCAGCCGCTCGGGCGCGTGCTGGAACAGGATGTGCAGCGCGTTCTTGGCCAGCCCGTACGTCCGCGGCAGCACCCACACGCCGATCAGCACACCCATGATCGGGTCCGCGTACTTCCACCCGGTCGTGATGGTGACGAGCGCCGAGATCAGCACGCCGACCGACCCGATGAGGTCCGCCAGCACCTCGAGGTACGCACCCTTGACGTTGATGCTGTCCTTCGCGCCCTCCCTGAGGACGCTGAAGCTGACGAGGTTGGCCACAAGACCGAGGCTCGCGGCGATGAGCACCGGCCAGCCCGGCACCTGCGGAGGCTCCTGGAACCGCCCAACGGCCTCGTAGACCACATACCCGGCCACACCGAACAACAGCACCGCGTTGGCGAGCGCCGCCAGCACCTCGGCCCGGTAGAACCCGAACGTCCGGTTCCTGCCGGCCTTGACCCTGCCGGCCACGAGGATCGCGGCCAGCGCCATGCCCACGCCCAGGACGTCCGTGAGCATGTGCGCGGCGTCCGAGATGAGCGCCAGGGACGACGTCGCGAACCCCACGACGAACTCGACCACCATGAATACCGCGCCGATGCCGAACGCGACCCACAGCTTGCCGGCGTGCTGACCGCCGCCGGAGGCCGTTCCATGCCCGTGCCCGTGACCCATGCCAGCAACATATAGCGATATGCGCATGAGTGCAATCGGCGCTATTCCCCACCAGGAGTGGAGGTGACGCAGACCACGCCAGGCCCGTTCGCGGGGGTAGGTGTGAAACCAGGTCGCTCTCGTGCGCTAGGATCTTCCACGTAGCTACGGCCCCCGTAGCTCAGGGGATAGAGCACCGCCCTCCGGAGGCGGGTGCGCAGGTTCGAATCCTGCCGGGGGCACCCGTGACGCCCGGGATCTGTCTGCGGAAAGCGCAGACCGGATCTCGGGTGTTGTGTTTTCTGGGGGCCGAGCCCCCAGAC
>NZ_JYJG01000429.1 GCF_000955955.1 Lentzea aerocolonigenes | reverse complement strand
TTCTGGGGGCCGAGCCCCCAGACCCCAGCCGGGGGCGAGCCCCCGGACCCCTGTAGGTGGCCGGGGGCGTCGCCGACTGGTAGCTGTGCCGCTAGCCGAGTTCAGGCGCTGTCGGGACGGAGCGCAGCGCGCGGTTGCTGCGCGGCTCGGTGCGGGTCTTCGTCTCGCCGACCTGACGGATCAGTTCGTCGCGGACCTCGTTGAGCGCCGCGGGAAGCTCTCGCTGGGACGAGGTGGCGACGAGGTGCAGCCGATGGCCGCGAGTGATCCAGCACTGCAGCATGACTCGCTGCTCGACGCCCTTGCGGTCCTTGAGGCTGATCTCCAGTTCGATCTCGTCGTCGTGGTAGGACCGCAGACGGGAACCGAGCGCGGCCAGGCGATCCACGACCCAGTCGCGTTCGGACGAGTGGAAGCCGGCGGCGAGGTGCAGTCGCTGTGCGATCACTGAGGCATCTTCGGGAGTTGCGTTCATGCGTTGTCGCTGACGGTGCTCACTGAAATCTCTCCTCATGACCAAGACGAACCGCCTGCCCTGCGGGCGGGGAGATGGCCTCAGCCGTAGGCCTAAAACAGTCGAAATAATCTGTTTCACACACCCTATATCACCCGCATGCACTCCCACCTGAAATTCACGTGAGAATCCGGCGTCGGAAAAATGTTGGCCGCCGAGCGAGGGCAGCGGCGCCGCATCCGATCCGACACAGGCGCGCCTAGCTGGGCGAACGCACCGATCGGCAGCGTCGCGCTTGAAGCTTCGCAGACACACAAACAACGTGAGATATTTTCAGCCGATCACGACCGAAACGATGTAGGGTTGATTTGCCGAGAACATCTCTGATCTGAGAGGTCAAACTCAGGTCGTGCTCGACGAAACCCGAACCGGCCATTTATCCGGTCTGCTACCCAGTCGGGTTTGCGACCGGCGCGGCAGGGAACTCCGAGCAGACGCAGGCGGACACCTGCCAACTCATCGATGATCCAGCCCCGGGCGTCGGAGATCGACACTGGAGGTGAGGATGTGGTGAGCACCGACCAAGGTGACATGCCGCCCACGCGGGACCCGATTCCTGCTGTGCTGCGGGCCAGCGCGGCGTTGGGCTGGCGCTTTCTCGTCGTGGTCGCGGCGCTCTACGTCGTCGGCGTCATCTTCGGCAGGCTGGCGGCACTCGTCGTGCCGCTCGCGATCGCGCTGCTGCTGGCGGCCTTGCTCGCACCCGCCGTCGGTTTCCTGATGGCGCACCGGGTTCCCAGAGGTCTCGCCACCGCGCTGGTACTGGTCGGCGGACTGCTCCTGCTGGGCGGGATGCTGACGTTCGTCGTGGTGACCTTCGTCAACGGCGTGCCGGACCTGGCCGCGCAACTCGCCCGCAGCATCGACGCGATCTCCGCCTGGCTGGTCAACGGCCCGCTGCAGCTGAGCGAGACGCAGCTGCACGACTTCGCCGACCGGATCGTGAAAACGTTGCAGGACAACCAGTCTGGCATCACGACGGGCGCCATCACCACCGCGGCGACCGTCGGCGAGACCTTGACCGAGATGCTGCTGGTGTTGTTCGCGCTCGCGTTCCTCCTCTACGACGGCCCCCGGATCTGGCAGTTCCTCATCCGCGTCGTTCCCGACGGACCCCGCAGGCGGGTCGACGTGGCAGGCCGGCGCAGCCTCGCCGCACTGGTCAGCTACGTCCGCGCCACCGGAGCGGTCGCGGTGGTGGACGCGATCGGCATCGGTATCGGACTGGCCGTGCTGCGCGTGCCGCTGGCGGTTCCATTGGCGGCGCTGGTGTTCATCTGCGCGTTCGTCCCGATTTTCGGTGCGGTGGTGGCCGGTGCCGTCGCCGTCCTCATCGCCCTCGTCGCGAACGGTCCCCTGACCGCGGTGATCGTCCTGATCATCGTCATCGCGGTGAACCAGCTGGAAAGCCACATCCTGCAGCCGTTCCTGCTCGGACGCGCGGTGAAGCTGCACCCGCTGGCGGTGGTGCTGGCCATAGCGGCCGGTCTGCTCGTCGCGGGCATCGCGGGCGCTCTGCTCGCCGTCCCGCTGCTGGCGGTGCTCAACTCCGCGATCCGCTCCCTGCGCAGCGAGGCCGACGAACACGTGTCACCCGCCGACGTGCACACCAGCCAACCCGAGGAGTCCGGCCCGGACGAACCCGGCCTGGACACCGAAGCCGAGAAGTGAACCCCCACAACGGCTCCACCCAGCCATCTACCCGGAGCAGATACATGACCTCAACGCACGTCGTGCTGACAGGCACGGCTGACCGCCTCCGCGGCAGCGACTTCGCCCGCCTCACCAAGGAACTCAAGGCCGCCGGCCTGCTGGATCGGCGGCGCGGCTACTACCTGCTGCGCATGACGGTCAACGCGCTGCTGCTCGGCGCGATCGCCGTGACGTTCGCGCTGTTGGGCGACTCCTGGTGGCAACTGCTCACGGCAGCCGTCCTGGCCGTGGCCTCAACACAGCTGGCGTTCATCGGGCACGACGCGGGGCATCGGCAGATATTCCGCAGTCATCGCAACAACAACGTCGTCGGACATCTGCACGGCAGCCTCACCGGCATCAGCTTCCAGTGGTGGGTGGCCAAGCACAACCGCCACCACGCCAACCCCAACCACGAGGACCACGACCCGGACATCGAGATCCACGCCCTCGCGTTCAGCCGCGCGCAGGCCGCCCAGAAACGCGGCCTGTACAGCTGGATCACCAAACACCAGGCGTTCCTGTTCTTCCCGCTGCTGCTCGCGGAAGCCGCCGTGCTGCGCATCTCCGGTCTCATCGCGTTGTGCCGCAACGAACTGCGCAACCCGTGGCGCGAAACCGCGCTCCAAATTCTGCCGATGATCGCCTACCTGACGGCGGTGTTCGTCGTGCTGTCACCGGCGAAGGCAATCGTGTTCATCGCCGTGCACCAAGGCCTCATGGGTGTCTACCTCGGCTGCTCCTTCGCACCGAACCACAAGGGAATGCCGATCATCACCGAAGGCCAGCGACTCGACCACCTCCACAAGCAGGTGCTCACCTCCCGCAACGTCACCGGCGGCAGGTGGGTCGACGCCCTGCTCGGCGGCCTCAACCACCAGATCGAGCACCACCTCTACCCGCACATGCCCCGCCCGAACCTGCGGCGCGCGCAACCCGTCGTCGAGAACTTCTGCACCCGGAACGGCATCCCCTACAGCAAAACCACCCTGCGCCACTCCTACGCCCAGGTACTGCGCCACCTGCACGACGCCGGGTCACCGCTGCGCCACCCTGCACAGTGAATGAGCAAAGCCCGCCGGTTGGGCTCAACCGGCGGGCTTTGGTGTTCGTGCGCGCACGCCGCTGGCCGACCAGCGGCTGAACCCGGACTAGGCGGCTGATTCC
>NZ_JYJG01000065.1 GCF_000955955.1 Lentzea aerocolonigenes | reverse complement strand
TACTACTAGGTGCGTGATCTGCTGGCCGTAGCGGGCGCCCTGGTGCACGGTCACCGTGCCGTCCGCCGCGACCTCGCAGGGGTTGTTGGCGGTGCACTGCTCGCCGCTGTCGTTGCCGGTGCTGTGCACGCCGACGACCGTGACGCCGTCCTTGAGCACGATCGGTGAGCCGGAACCGCCGTGCGAGGGCTTGCAGTCCTTGTCGTAGCGGTAGGCGTTGTCCTGCGTGTAGCCCTCTTCGCGCAGATGCGGGACCACGGCCTCGATCGTGCACTTGAAGCGGTCGCCGTTGCCCGACGAGATGATGTCGACGCGTTCACCCGGCTTGGCACTCCGCTCGGCCAGCTTGAAGATCTTCACGCCCTTGGCCTGCAACTGCGCGTAGGTCTTGTCGAGGCGGTAGAGCGCGGTGTCCGTGCCGGTCATGGTCGCGTAGACCAGGTGGGTCGTGTTCGCCTTGGCCTGGAGGTAGCCCTGGCGGTCGCCGATGGTCACCGGGACCGCGATGGCGACCTCTTTCAGCGTCTGGCCGGGGGCCGGGCGTTCCGGGACGCAGTGGCCGTTGGTGAGCAGGAGCGCCTGGTCGTTGTACTTGGTGTTGTTGGTCTTCACCACGGACGCCGAGCAGACACCCGCGAGCGACGCGGCGCCTTCGAGGTTCGGCACCGGGGTGTCCGGCGGGTCGATCTTGCCGGTGACGACGTCGTTGATCCAGCCCTTGAAGTGGTTGATGTCCGTGTAGAGGACGGGCTGGTCGTCACCGTTGCTGCCGCTGACGATCCCGGCGATGACCCAGCGGTCGCCGTCGCGGACGAGGCCGGGCCCGCCGGAGTCCATGTTCGTGGCGGCGACGCTGCCGTCCTGGGCTCCGACGCACAGCTCGCGCTCTTCCTTGATTCCGCTGCGCTCGCACTGCACGGCGGGCTGGATCACGGTGTCGGCCTCGCGCAGCTTCTTCGGGTAGCACTCGGGCAGTCGTTTGTTGCAGGTCATGCCCCAGCCGAGGATCCGGGTGCTGGTGCCGTCGGCGGGACGTGCGGCCGGCAGTGCGACCGGCTTGGCCTTCGCGGGCTGCTTCAGCTTCAGCAGGCCGATGTCACCGTCCTGGACCGGGTACTGCGAGTAGGTGATGAACCGCTCGACCGCGATCACCTCGCCGCCGCTGCCCGCGTCCGTGGTGCCGAGCCGCACTGTCCAGTTCTTCGGCCGGCCGACCTGCGCGCCGGTGGGGTTGTTCTTGGTGCAGTGGCCCGCCGTGACAGCCCAGTTCGGGGCGATCAGCGTGACGCCGCAGGTGTGGCCGTCCTCGCGCGGTGAGTCCGGCCGCTGCAACGAGCCCGAGAACGGGTAGGGCTGGGGAGCTTCGACGCCGCCGCGAATGGCCAGGGCAGGAGTGACGGAGGTGATCATCGCGGTCACCGCGACGGTCGCCGTCAAGAGCACTTTTCGCATGTGGACGAGGCTTTCGGACCCGTGTCCGCGCTCGATCATGGCTGTGCAACAACTGCGCACGGGCGGTCGTTACGCAACGATGACGTGGCAAGAACGTCCTCATGAGACCCGTCGGGAAGGCTGGAGGTCATGCCGCGCGTACTGCTGATCGAGGACGACGAGGCGGTCCGCGAGGGACTGTCGCTCGCCCTGACCTACCAGGGACACACCGTGGACGCGGTGCGCACGGGCGAGGAGGGCCTCGAACTGCTGATGAGCGTCGCGCCGGACGTCGTCGTGCTGGACCTGATGCTGCCGGGTGTCGACGGGTTCGAGGTGTGCCGGCGGATCCGGGCTTCCGGCGACCTCCCGATCATCATGCTGACCGCGCGCAACGACGACATCGACGTGGTGGCCGGTCTGGAGGCCGGTGCTGACGACTACGTGGCCAAACCGGCCCAGGCCCGCGTGCTCGAGGCGCGCATCCGGGCGGTGCTGCGGCGGTCTTCCGTCTCGGCTCCCGAGGTCGTGGCCGAGCGCTACGGCGACCTGACGATCGACCGCGACGGGCTCGTGGTGACGCGGCTCGGCCGTCCGGTGTCGCTGGCGCCGACCGAACTGCGGCTGCTGCTGGAGCTTTCTTCGTCGCCCGGTCGGGTGATGTCGCGGCAGCAGTTGCTGGAGTCCGTGTGGGACCAGGGCTATCTCGGCGACTCGCGGCTGGTCGACGCGTGCGTGCAGCGGCTGCGCTCGAAGATCGAGAACGACCCGGCCGCTCCGGTGTACATCCAGACCGTGCGGGGCTTCGGCTACCGCTTCGGGCCGCTGTGACCCTGCGACTCCGGCTGCTGCTCGCCTTCGCGTTCCTGAGCATCGTCACCGCCGTGGCGGTGTCGGGCGCCGGGTACGTGCGGGCGCGTGACGCGATCGTGCAGCGGGCCCAGGACAACGCCGTGATCGAGACGACCAGCCGCGTGGAGCAGCTGTACCCCTTGCCGGCTCGTGCGCCTGACGCCGCCTCGCTGGAGCGGATCGCCGGCAAGGTGTCCGGTCGCGAGGGGATGGCGCTCGTTCGGGCTCCAGGTGTGTCCGCGGGCTCGATGGAGGAGTCGGTGATCACGCCGGAGCTGCGTGGGCTCGTGTCGTCCGGGCAGGTGGGCTGGCAGCGGGTGGCTTATCACGGCGGTGTCTGGCTGGTCGTTGGCATGCAGATGCGGATCTCCGGTGGCGGCGCCTCGGGGATCGAGGTGTGGGTGCTGCGGCCGTTCACCTCGGAGATCGAGGTCGTCGACGAACTGGCGCTGAACGCGTGGCTGATCGGCGGCGCCGGGCTGGTTCTGGCTTTGGGGATGGCCTTCTTCGCGGCGCGCGGGGTGCTGCGGCCTGTTCGCGAGCTGCGGATGGCGGCTTTCCGGCTCGGCCAGGGCGATCTCGCCGTGCGGGTGCCGGTGAGGGGACGCGACGAGCTGGCCGCCGTGGCGACGACCTTCAACACCACTGCTTCTTCTTTGGAGCACCACGTCGGTGAGCTGCGGCGGATGGAGGCTGATGCGCGGCGGTTCGTGGCTGACGTGTCGCACGAGCTGCGGACTCCGTTGGCCGCGATGACCGCGGTGACGGACGTGCTGGACGCCGAAACCGCTTCTCTGCCCGGTGTGGCCGGTCAGGCCGCGCGGCTGGTGAACCGCGAGACGTCGAACCTGACCCGGCTGGTCAACGACCTGATCGAGGTCACCCGGTTCGACTCGGGAACGGCGGCGTTGGCGCTGGACGACGTCGACGTGGCCGAGGTGGTGTCGCGGACGCTGCGGATGCGCGGGTTCGAGGTGTCGGAGTCGCTGCCGGCCGGTGTGCGGGCTCAACTGGATCCGCGACGGCTGGACGTGATCGTGGCGAACCTGGTCGGCAACGCTCTGCGGCACGGTGCGCAGCCGGTGACGGTGACGCTGTACGTGGAGGGGTCGTCGCTGGTGATCGTGGTGGCCGACTCGGGGCCGGGGCTTTCCGCCGACGTGCTGCCGCACGTGTTCGCGCGCTTCTACAAGGCCGACTCGGCGCGCGGGCGGTCCGAGGGGTCGGGGCTGGGGCTCGCGATCGCCTGGGAGAACGCCCGGCTGCACGGGGGCACCCTGACCGCGGCGAACCGGCCGGGTGGCGGCGCGTTGTTCACTTTGCGGCTGCCGCTGGGTGGTGACCGGTGAGGCTCTGGATGCTGTTGTTGCTCGTCGTGGTCTCCGCGTGCGGGATCCGGCCGACCGACCCCATTCCCGGTCTGGAGGCGCCGAGCGGTCCCGTCGAGAACACCTCGCCCGCGCTCTACTGGGTGTCCGAGGGCCGCGTCGTCGCCGTCAACCGCCCCCAGGGCAGCCTGAGCGGCTACGACGTCGTCGCCCTGCTCGCCCAGGGCCCCACCGCTGCCGAGCAGAACCGCGGCCTCACCACCGAGGTCCCGTTCGACGCCGCCCCTGCCACCGTCGACCGCGTGGCCAACGGGCTGGACGTGTCGATCTCCACCGACGTCTCGCTGCTCAGCAAGGCCGCCGTGCAGCAGATCGTGTGCACGCTGCTCGGCATCCAAGCCGTCGGCACCGTCAACCTGCGGGGCGGCGGCCATTCGCTCGAGTTCATCAAGTGCGCTTGAATCGACGCCGTGCACGTCTACTCCATCCCGATGCGGGCCCGGTTCCGCGGCATCACCCAGCGCACCGGCCTGCTGTTCGAGGGGCCCGCCGGGTGGGGCGAGTTCTGCCCGTTCGAGGAGTACGACGACGCCGAATCCGCGGCTTGGCTGGCGTGCGCGCTCGAAGCCGCCAACGACGGCTGGCCCGCACCGGTCCGCTCACGTATCCCGGTCAACTGCACGGTTCCGGTGGTGAGCGCGGAAAAGGCTCACGAGATCGTCGCGCGGTCGGGCTGTTCGACGGCCAAGGTGAAGGTGGCCGAGTCGACGCTGGCTGAGGACTGCGCGCGGCTCGAAGCGGTGCGGGATGCGCTTGGACCAGGTGGGTTCGTGCGGGTGGACGCGAACATGATGTGGGACGTCGACACGGCCGTCACGGCGATCAAGGCCATGGACAAGGCTGCGGGCGGGCTCCAGTACGTGGAACAGCCGTGCCACACGCTGGAAGAACTCGCTGCAGTCCGGCGAAAAGTCACCGTGCCGATCGCCGCGGACGAGTCGATCCGCAAGGCCGAGGACCCGCTGAAGGTGGCGGTGTCGGGTGCCGCGGACATCGCGGTGATCAAGGTGGCGCCGCTCGGAGGGGTGCGGAAGGCCCTCGAAGTGGCCGAGGCGTGCGGACTGCCGTGCGTGGTGTCGTCGGCGCTGGAGACGTCCGTGGGGATGGCGGCTGGAGTCGCGCTGGCGGCTGCACTCCCGCAGCTCGGCTACGCGTGCGGGCTCGCCACGCTCCAGCTTCTGGACGGCGATGTCACGAGCGACTCGCTCACCCCGGTCGACGGCTACCTGCCGGTGCTCACCAAGGCGCCACAACCCGACCGCATCGCCGAGTTCGAGAGCGGCGACGACGCCTGGATCCGCAGGTACGAGCGAGTGCTCGCCAAGGTCGACCTGTGAGCTGACCGGCTCGGCCGTTCACACCGGTGCCATCGCGACACCGTTCGAGTGGTCAAGGCTTGGCCCGCGACAGCCCCTGCCCGTTCGCACCCAGGCTGAACACCACGCCCTCGGTCCGGTTGATCGCCTCGGTCCGCCGCGCGTTGGCAGGCACCCGAGTCAGGTCCACCAGCCGGATCGGCGGCCCCAGTTCGACCAGCGTCGGCGTGTAGGACGCCTCGACGACGTTCCATCCCTCCGGCCCCTGCTCGAACTTGAACCGGCCGATCACGCCTTCCTCGGTGACGCCACGAGGCTCGGAGTGCCGGGCCACCTCGTTGCCCAGCCCGTAGATGACCCACTTCTTGCCGATCTTCTCCCACGGCTGCACCACGTGGACGTGCGTGCCGATGATCAGGTCCAGAGCCGGATCGGCGAGCAACTGACGGGCCAGCGACTTCTGCTCCTCGGTCGCCTCGTGCTGGTACTCGTTGCCCCAGTGCACGGACAGCACGACGACCTCGGCGCCGGCCGCACGGGCGGCACGGGCGTCGGCGAGGATCTTGGCGACGTTGATCTGGTTCGCGCGCCACGGCTGGGGCAGCGGGATGCCGTTGAAGCCGTAGGTGAACGACAGCTGGGCCACGCGAACTCCGCCCGCGTCCAGGATCAGCGGCGCGGCTGACTCCTCTGGCGTGCGGAACGAGCCGGTGTGTTTGAGACCGACGGCGTCCATCGCGTCCAACGTCGTCTGGATCGCGCCGACGCCCCGGTCCAGCGTGTGGTTCGAGGCGGTCGAGCACGAGTCGTAGCCCACGTCGACCAGGCCTTTCGCGACCTCGGGCGGCGCGATGAAAGCCGGGTAGCCGAAGAACGGACCCTCTTTGGTGCCCAGCGGGATCTCGAGGTGGCACAGCGAAAGATCAGCCTTAAGAGTGTCCTTGATGCCGGACAGCAGAGGCAGGTAGTCGCGGCCCGCTGCGCCTCCGTCGGCGACGGCCTGGTCGGTCAGCGCCGGGTGGATCAGGATGTCGCCGCCCGCAGTCAGCGTGAACGAACGCGGCGGCGGCGGGCCGGAAGACGTCGACGAAGGAGCCGGTGGCGACGTGACGACGACGGGCGAGCCCGTGCACGCGGCCAGCGCAAGGCCGGTGACCAGCGCGAATGCCGGCCACCGGACCACACGCTTCAGCGTTGCCGCCTGCGTCGCAGGACCACGAACAGCACGACGGCCGCCACTGCGGCCGCGACGGGTAGGACGCGCTTGAGTACCGGTACGCCTGCGGTGTCGATCAGGTCGATCGGCTCGTCGGGGACCACGCGGAGATGCTGCTGTTGCGCCACCTCGTCAGGATCCACTGAACCCAGCGTGCTCGCCAGGCATTCCGCGAACTGGTCGACGAGCTTGCCGCTGACCTCGGAGATCAGGCCGCGACCGAGCTGAGCCGGACGGCCCGTCACCGACAAATCGGTCTCGACCTCGACCGTGTCACCCACTTGGAACGTGACAACAGCGGACGCCGTGCCGTTGCCGCGCGTGTCCTTCCCCGCGGCCTTCATGACCGCGCGGCGCAGCACCGGGTCGATCTCCACGAACTCGCCGGTGCCCCGGTACAGCAGCTGCACCGGGCCGAGCTTGACCTTGACCTCCCCGCTGAACGTCTTGCCGTCGACCGAGGTCAGCGTGGCGCCCGGCAGGCACGGCGCCACGCGTTCCGGGTCGAGCAACGCCTCCCAGACCTCCTCGGCCGGGGCAGGCGCGGTGAACGAGTGCGTCAGCTTCATCCCGCTACCGCCGCCGTCAGCGCGCGGTCGGTCAGCACCCGAGCCAGGTTGTCCTTGTAGCCGTCACCGGACGACGCCAGCAGAGCAGCGTCGGAGATCGCCGACACGGGCTGCCCCACGAGCGCGGACTCGACGTCCACCGCCCGCACCGGGCCCGACCCCACATTCGTGAGACCGACCCGAGCAGCGGCGATCGTGCCGCCACTGATCTGCACCGCCGCCGCGACCGCGACGATCGACCACGCCTGCGCGACCCGGTTGAGCTTCTCGTAGTGCGCTCCCCAACCAGTGTATTTCGGCACCCTGACATCGATCAGGATCTCGTCAGGAGCCAGCGCCGTCTCGAAGTAGCCGACGAAGAACTCCGACGCGGGCACCTCACGACGGCCACCAGGACCGGCGATGATCATCACCGCGTCCAGAGCCAGCGCAGGAGCCAGCAGGTCGCCGGCCGGATCCGCGTGGCACAGCGATCCGCCGAACGTGCCGCGGTGCCGGACCTGCGGATCAGCCACGGTGTCCGTGACCAGCTTCAACAGCAACGCGTGGTCGTGGATCAGGTGGTCGCGCTGCACCTCGTAGTGCGTGGTCATCGCACCGATGAGCAACGAGTCGCCGTCGTCTCGCACGCCCGTCAGCTCGGTCAGCCCGCCGATGTCGATCAACGCCGTCGGCGCCGCCAGCCGCATGCGCAGCACCGGCACGAGCGACTGCCCGCCCGCGATGACCTTGGCGTCCTCGCCCTCCTCGACGAGCATCCGCACTGCTTCATCCACAGTGGACGGACACAGGTACCTGAACTCCGCCGGGATCACGACTGACCTCCCTGAGAGTCGATGGAGCCGAGCCCACCCGCGGCGGGCGTCGACGCCTCCGCCGCGCCACCTCGCAACGCGGTCCACACGCGTTCAGGCGACAACGGCATCTCGATGTCGCGAACACCCAGGTGCCGCACGGCATCCAGCACGCTGTTCACCACCGCCGGCGTCGAGGCGATCGTGCCGGCTTCTCCGACACCCTTGACTCCCAACGGGTTCGACGTCGCCGGAGTAGCGGTCCGAGCCGTCATGAACGCCGGCAGGTCCGCCGCGGAAGGCACCAGGTAGTCCGCGAACGTGGCCGTCGTCAGCGTGCCCGTCTCGTCGTGGATCGCCTCTTCGTACAACGCCTGCGCGATGCCCTGCGCCAGTCCGCCATGCACCTGACCGTCGACGATCAACGGGTTCACGACCGTTCCGACATCGTCCACCGCCACGTAAGAGCGGATGCGGACCATGCCGGTCTGCGTGTCGACTTCCGTTGCGCACAAATGAGTTCCGTGCGGGAACGAGAAGTTGTCGGGGTCGAACGTGGCGTCGGCGTCCAGCCCGGGTTCCATGCCCTCTGGCAGATCGTGCGCCACGTGCGCGGCCAGCACGACGTCACCCAGCGAACGAACCGTCGAGGTGCCACGAACGGAGAACGACCCGGTCGCGAACTCCACGTCCGCCTCGTCGCACTCCATCATGTGCGCGGCGAGCCGCCGTGCCTTGGCGAGCACCTTGTCCGCCGCGTGCACCAGAGCCGTGCCGCCGACAGCCAAAGACCGTGACCCGTACGAGTCCATGCCGCGATGTGACGACGCCGTGTCGCCGTGCAGCACCTCGACGTCCTCGAACGGCACACCCAGCCGGTCGGCGACGATCTGCGACCACACCGTCTCGTGGCCCTGGCCGTGCGGCGAGGTTCCGGTGATCACCTCGACCTTGCCGGTGGGCAGCATGCGAATCGACGCGCTCTCCCAACCACCTGCGGCATAACGCAAAGCACCCAGCACGCGGGACGGCGCCAGCCCGCACATCTCGGTGTAGGTGGAGATTCCGATCCCGACCTGCACAGGATCCCGGGAAGAACGACGACGGGCCTGCTCCTCGCGCAGCGCCGAGTAGTCGAACAGCTCCATCGCCCGGTCCGTCGCGGCCTCGTAGTTGCCGGAGTCGTAGGTGAGCCCGGCGACCGTGCTGAACGGGAACTCGTCGTGCTTGATCCAGTTCTGCTGCCGCAGCTCCATCGGGTCCCGGCCCAGCTCGACCGCGAGCTCGTCCATCATCCGCTCGATCGCGAACGTGGCCTCGGGGCGCCCGGCACCGCGATACGCGTCCGTGGGCACCTTGTTCGTGAACACGTTGGTGCACACGAACCGGTAGGCCGCGAACTTGTAGATCGCGTTGAACATGAACGCGCCGAGGATCGGGATGCCCGGCGTGACCAGCCGCAGGTACGCGCCCATGTCGGCGAGCAGCTCGACCTTCAGCCCGGTCACCATGCCGTCGCGGCGGGCGGACAGCGTGATCTTCTGGATCTGGTCGCGGCCGTGGTGCCCGGACAGCATCGACTCGGTGCGCGACTCGGTCCACTTCACCGGGCGGCCCATCCGCCGTGCCACCAGCAGGCACAGCAGCTCTTCCGGCGTGACCTGGAGCTTGCCGCCGAACCCGCCGCCGACGTCCGGTGCGATCACGCGGATCCGGTGCTCGGCGATGCCGGAGACGGCCGCCAACATCCACCGCAGGATGTGCGGGATCTGCGTGGCGGACCAGATGGTGAACATGTCGGCGCTCGGGTCCACGACGACCGAACGCGGTTCCATGAAGGACGGGATCAGCCGCTGCTGCCGGAACGTCCGCTCCAGCACCACTTCCGCCGACGCGATCTCGTCCTCGACGTTCGTGCCGCTGCCCGCCTCCGCCGAGTCGAAGATCCAGGTCGCGGACTTGTTCGTGCCGAGGTCCGGATGCACGAGATCGTTGTCCTGAAGGGCTTCTTCCAGGTCGAGCACGACCGGCAGCTCGTCGTAGTCGACGTCGATCGCGGCCAGCGCGTCCGCCGCGCGATACGCGTTGTCGGCGATCACCAGCGCAACGGCCTCGCCGGCGAAGTTGACCTGGTCCACGGCCAGCGCGGGTGCGGCCGGAGCCAACATGTCCTCGGTGATCGGCCACGCGCAAGGCAGAGAACCCTGCTCGGCAGCCAAGTCCTCACCGGTCAGGACGATCGCCACGCCGGGCATCGCGGTCGCGCGGCTGCAGTCGATGCTGCGAATGCGGGCGTGTGCGACGGGACTGCGCAGCACCGCCATGTGCAGCATGCCCGTGAGCTGGAGGTTGTCGGTCCACTTGGTCTGACCGGTGATCAGACGCGCGTCTTCCTTGCGGAGCCGGGCTTTGCCCACTTCCGGCTCGGCGGTGGCGGTCATTCGCCACCTACCGGTTGCCTCGAACCGACGTGCTCATCGCTGTGCTGCTCGATCTTCGGACCGGCGCCCGGCTTCATCCGCTGGGCGGCGTCCTGCACCGCGCGGACGATGTTCTGGTAGCCCGTGCAGCGGCAGAGGTTGCCCTCCAGGCCTTTCCGCACGGTCTCGTCGTCGGGATCCGACTCGTCGGCGAGCAGGTCGATCGCCTGCATGATCATGCCGGGCGTGCAGAAACCGCACTGCAGCGCGTGGTTGCTGCGGAACGCCTCCTGCACCGGGTGCAGCTTGCCGTCGCGGGCGAGACCTTCGATCGTGGTGACCTCGTGCCCGTTCGCCTGGACCGCGAACATCTGGCACGACTTCACGCTGTGGCCGTCGAGGTGCACCGTGCAGGCCCCGCAGTTGCCGGTGTCGCAGCCGATGACGGTGCCGGTCTTGCCCAGACGCTCCCGCAGGTAGTGGACGAGCAGGAGGCGGGGTTCGACCTCGTCGGCGTACGTCACTCCGTCGACGTTGACCGAGATGTGCATGAAAACCCTCCCAGGGGTGGTGGGCTTCTAGTGACGAGGGTCACCTCAGCCTCCTCCCTGTCTGCGGGTTCAACAACCCGATCAGTGGTGGATCGGTTCACCAAGATCGACCAAACGCCGGCCAGATCCCTTCCACCGCAAGGAAATGATCTCGGCGGCGATCGACACCGCGGTCTCCTCCGGTGTCCTGGCACCCAGATCCAGGCCGATCGGCGAGGCCAAAGCCTCCAGCTCGCTCTCGGTCAAACCCGCTTCCCGCAACCGTTGTAGCCGATCTTCGTGCGTACGACGGGATCCCATCGCGCCGACGTAGCCGACCTTGAGTCGCAACGCGACTTCCAGCAACGGCACGTCGAACTTCGGATCGTGCGTGAGGACGGCGATCACCGTGCGTTCGTCGAGCTTGGACGCCTCGCCTTCGAGGTACTTGTGCGGCCACGCCACGACAACCTCGTCCGCCTCGGGAAAACGGCTGCGCGTCGCGAACACCGGCCGGGCATCGCAGACGGTCACGCGGTAGCCGAGGAACGCACCAAGACGAGCCATCGCGGCAGCGAAGTCGATCGCTCCGAACACCAGCATGCGCGGCGGCGGCTCGAACGAGTTCACGAACACGCTCATGCCCTCGCCACGCCGCTGACCGTCCGGCCCGTACTGCAGCACGCCACTGCGCCCGGACGCCAGCAAGCCGCGCGCGTCGTCCGTGACGGCGTCGTCGATGCGAGCAGACCCGAGGCTGCCCGATCGCCGGTCCGGCCAGATCACCATGCGCCGGCCGATCCCGTCCGGGTGCTCGATCACGGTCACTACGGCCACGGGTTGCTCGGCCCTGACCGTCTCGACCACCTCACCGAGCTGCGGAAACGTCTCGGAGCTGATCTTCTCCACGTAGATGTCGATGATTCCGCCGCAGGTCAGCCCCACCGCGAACGCGTCGTCGTCGCTCACCCCGTACCGCTGCAGCACCGGGTCGCCGGTGGACTGCGCCAGGTCGTAGACGGCACCCTCGACGCACCCGCCGGACACGCTGCCGACCGCCTCGCCGTCCTGCGTCACCAGCATCGCCGCACCCGCCGGCCGCGGTGCCGAACTGAAGGTCGCGACCACTGTGCCGACACCGACCGTCTCGCCGTTCGCCACCCGGTCCGCGAGGTCGTACAGGACATCACGCATGGCGCACTTCCTTCAGCAGTTCCTCCAGCGCGTGCACGCTGTGGCCGGCGACCATCCTGTCGACGTGCGGGAGCGCCGCCACCACACCTCGCTGAACCGGTCGGTAGCCTGCCTTGCCCGCGTGCGGGTTGGCCCAGATGACCTTGTGGCTCACCCGTCTCAGCCTCGCCATCTCGTTCGCCAGCAGGGTCGGGTCACCACGTTCCCAGCCGTCGCTGAACAACACGACCACCGCACCCCGTTGCCGCCACTGCTGGTTGAACCGCCGCAGCGCCTCGCCGAGCCGCGTGCCGCCTTCGTAGTCCGGGATGGCCCGTCCAGCCGCTCGCAACGCCCGTTCGGCATCACGTTCGCGCAGCTGACGGGTCACGCGGGTGAGCCGGGTGCCGATCGTGCGCACCTCGACGGGCATCGCGTGCGCGATGACGTGCGCGAACCGCAGCAACGCGTCCGAATACGCGGCCATCGAGCCGGAAACGTCGATCAACAGCACCAGACGGCGTGCCTTCACACCTCTGCGGCGATGACGTGGCAGCGCGATCTCGCCGCCTACCTCGATCATCGCGCGAACCGTCCTGGCCAGGTCGATGCGGCCGCGGCGGGCCTTCTTCAGCCGGCGCGACCGTCTGCGTGGCGGAAGCGGTTTCAGCTGCTGAATCAGCGGTGCCGCGTTGAACTCGGAGATGTCCTTGTGGCGCAACACTTCCACCTCGGAAGCCGCGATGCCGACCGTCACCGAGTCGAGCTCGATCGTCGCGCGCGGCCGGGGCGGAGTGCCGCCGAAGTAGGCGCGATAAGCAGCGTCGTAACGCGGGAGGTCGTCCGGGTCGGCGCAGAGCGTGAGCCGCCCGGCCCAGTACAGGTCGACGTGCGCCGTGGCCTGCAGAAACGCCTGCACGCGGTCCGGCCCGCACGGAAGCCCGGCGCCCCGCAGGACGCGCGTGAACCCCACGCAGGCTTCCGTCACCCCACGATTGTGCTCCCGATCACGCGATCCGCGTCCTCCCGGTACTTCAGCACCGCGCCGAGCGTCGCCACGTCCGGTTCGGTGCGCCCGAGCGCCTGCAGTGCCCGCGCCCAGTCCAGCGACTCGGCGACACCTGGCGGCTTCAGCAGATCAAGACCACGCATCTTCTGCACGGCCTCCGCGACCTGCACCGCAAGCCGTTCGTCCAGGCCGGGCAGGGTGCGGCGCAAGATCGCGACCTCCCGTTCGAGCGACGGGTGCTCCAGCCAGTGGTAGAGGCAGCGGCGCTTCAACGCGTCGTGCACCTCGCGGGTCCGGTTCGAGGTCAGCACGGTCAGCGGCGGCGTCGAGGCCCTGATCTCACCGAACTCGGGGATGCTGACCGCGTTCTCCGACAGCACCTCGAGCAGGAACGCCTCGAACTCGTCGTCCGCCCGGTCGATCTCGTCCACCAGCAGCACGCACGGCGCGTTCTCCAACGCCTGCAGCAACGGCCGCGCCAGCAGGAACCGTCGTGTGTAGAGGGAAGCCTCGTCGACCTCACCGCGGGTTTCGAGGACCCGCAGGTGCATGAGCTGCCGCGGGTAGTCCCAGTCGTACAACGCCTGCGTGGCGTCGATGCCCTCGTGGCACTGGAGCCTGATCAACGGCACGCCGAGCGTCTTGGCCAGCGCCAAGGCGAGTGAGGTCTTGCCGGTGCCGGGTTCGCCTTCGAGGAACAGCGGCCGTCCCATCGCGACCGCGAGGAACGCCGCCGTGGCGATCCCACCGTCCGGCAGGTACCCCGCGCGGTCGAGCCCTGACGCCAGTTCCTCAGGGGACTCCATGCTGCTCAGGGTAGGCCTCTAGGGTGGGGGCATGGGGTCGATCAAGCAGGTGCAGATCACGTTCGACTGCGCGGAACCCGTGCGGGTCGGGCAGTTCTGGTGCGAGGTGCTGGGGTACGTCGGACCGAAGGAGTACGACGACTCGTGGTACGCCGCCAGTGATCCATCAGGCGTGGGCCCGCGGCTGTTCTTCCAGCGCGTGCCCGAGGACAAGGTCGTCAAGAACCGCGTGCACCTCGACGTGCGCGTCGGTACCGGGTTGGTGGGCGAGGAGCGCCTGGCCGCGCTCGAGGCCGAGTGCGTGCGGCTGGAGGCGCTCGGAGCGGTGCGCGGGCAGTTGCTGCTCGCCGACGGCGTCGAAGAGTCGTGCCAGAACATGCAGGACGTCGAGGGCAACGAGTTCTGCCTCGACTGAACCCTGGGACCGGAGCCTCGAATCAGGGTCGGGTTCCGGGTGGTCACCGATGTGCGGGGCCGTCGGAACGACGACTCTTGTGGCATGACGAACAACGTTCTCAACGACGCCACTGACCAGGTCAAGAAGCTCCGCCGCAGCCGGAGCGACAAGATGATCGCCGGTGTCTGCGGCGGTGTCGCCAAGATGATCGGCGTGGACGCCGCGATCCTGCGGATCATCCTCGTCGCCGCGACGCTGCTGGGCTTCGGCACCGGCGCCATCCTCTACGTCGCCGCGTGGATCCTCATGCCCGAGGAAGACGCGGCCGTGTAAGCCGTGATCACCGTGGAAAACCGGGAACGCCAGGTAGTCGTTGCCAGGGGTGGGGACCGCTGAGGGGTCGGTACTCCACCCCCAGGGCATCGAGCCTGGGGAGGTGGTGCTCCGCCAGCCGCCGCACGAAACCGGGATCCTTCTCCGGCGGGGACCACACGACTTCTGCGAACGCGGCGAGACGGGGAAACGCCGCGTAGTCCACCCGCCGGGCCGAGTCGAGGTGCTCGGTCCAGATGTTCGCCTGCGCCCCCAGCAGCCGGCCAGGCTCCTCGCCAGTCAGCTCAGCCGGTACCGGCTCCCACGCGTAGACGTCCTCCAGCGTCGTCACCGTGCCCACCGGAATCGGCTCGTCCAGCGACTCGCTCTGCCGGTAGTCCAGATAAACGTGCTCCTCAGGGCACATCACCACGTCGTGGCCGGCACGCATCGCCGTGATGCCGCCTTCGACTCCGCGCCACGACGCGACGACCGTGCCCTCCACCAACGGGCCGGACTCCAGGATCTCGTCCCACCCGTACGGCCGTCTGCCGCCCCGCACGATGTGCCGGGCGATCGCGCGCACGAGCTCGCCGTCGTGGCCGGGAGCCTCGTCACCGCCGAGCCCGATGATCTCGCTCGGGAACACGTCCATCAGCTCGTCGAACACGTTGCGGTAGAAGTCCGCAGTGGACTCCTCGGTGTTCAGCACGCGTTCGTTGACGCCCCAGTCCGTCCAGACTCCGCCGCCGTGCACGCCGAGTTCCGGATACGCCGCGATGGCCGCCTGCGAGTGGCCCGGGATGTCGATCTCGGGGATCACCGTGATGTGCCGCTGCCGGGCGTACTCGACGATCTCCCGCAGGTCGTCCTGCGTGTAGAAACCGCCGTGTGGCCGCCCCTTCAGGCCGGCCGAGCGCCGGTCGCCGAACCGCGAGTCCTCCCGCCACGACCCGACCTCGGTGAGCTTCGGGTAGCGCCTGCACTCGAAGCGCCAGCCCTGGTCGTCGGTCAGGTGCAGGTGCAGGACGTTGAGCTTGTGCACGGACAGCAGCTCGACGTACCGCAGCACCTCCCGCTTGGGCAGGAAGTGCCGCGCCACGTCCAGCATCACGCCACGCCACTCGAACCGCGGGTGGTCGACGATCTCGCACGCGGGGATGACGGCGGGCTTCTCCCCCGCCGCCCGGAAAGCCTGAGCTCCCAGCAGTTGCCGCAACGTCTGCAGCGCGTTCATCTCACCGGCGGCGTCGTGCGCC
This sequence comes from Lentzea aerocolonigenes, assembly GCF_000955955.1. GTDB lineage: Bacteria > Actinomycetota > Actinomycetes > Mycobacteriales > Pseudonocardiaceae > Lentzea > Lentzea aerocolonigenes_A. The sequence continues at coordinate 6,838 of NZ_JYJG01000065.1, read as the reverse complement.
TCGATCAGCACACCGTCGTCGGACGAGAGCAGCCGATAGCCACCAGCAGGACCGTCGACGAGAACCGTCTCCCAGCCCTTGTACGCGCAGAGCCTTCCGCCGTCCACATAGGACACCGGACGGGGCAGCAGGTTCATCCCTTCACCGCCCCGGCCAGTCCGGACACCAGCCGGCGCTGCACGAACATGAAGAAGATCAGCACAGGGATTGTCATCAGGGTGGAGCCCGCCATGATCGCGCCCCAATCGTTCTGGTCGGGTTTGACGAACACCTGGAGAGCCAGCGGCAGGGTCTGGTTCTCCACGGCCGAGATGATGAACGTCTTGGCGAACAGGAAGTCGTTCCAGGCGTGGATGAACGACAGCACGCTCGTCGCCACCAGGCCGGGCGCGACGAGCGGGAACAGCACCTGCCAGAGGAACCGGAACCGCGAGGCGCCGTCCAGGGTCGCGGCCTCCTCCAGTTCCACCGGCACCGCGGCCACGAACCCGCGCAACATCCAGATCGCGAACGGCAGGCTGAACGCGAGGTGCACCAGCACGAGCGATCCCAGGTGGTTCAGGCCGAACGCCGGAACGGAGTCGCCGACCGACCGCATCAGGAAGAACAGCGGCACGGTCAACGCCTCGACCGGCACCATCTGCACGACCAGCAGCATGATCAGCAACGTCGTCCGGCTGCGGAACCGGAACCGGGTCAACGCCGTGGCGGCCAGGAACGAGATGAGAATGCTGAGCACCACCACGATCAGTGCAACGATCACGCTGTTCATGAAGTAACGCCCGAAGTTCGCGACGGTGAGCGCTCTCGTGAAGCTGTCCAGCGTCGGCCGGGTCGTCCACGGCACCGGGTCGGCCGAGATGATCTCGTCCTCCGGCTTGAAAGCCGAAAGAACCATCCAGAACAACGGGAACGCCACGACCGCGGCGATGACGAGGACGAACGCCTCGGTGATCCAGCGCCTCACAGGACCTCCCCGGACCGCTTCAACGCCCGCAGGTAGAACAACGTGATCACCAGCAGCAGCACGGTCATCACGACACCGATCGCCGCGCCCAGCCCGTACTCCGACGCCGCGAACGCCTGCTGGTACGCGTAGACGTTGAGCACGAGGTTGCGCCCGGCGATGCCACCGCCTCCTGTCATCACGTAGATCTGCGTGAAGACCTTGAAGTCCCAGATGATCGACTGGATCGTCACCACGAGGATGATCGGCCGCAGCAACGGCAGGGTGACGCTCCAAGCAGTGCGGAACGCCGACGCGCCGTCGAGCGCCGCGGCCTCCAGCACCTCACCAGGAATCGCCTTGATGCCCGCGTAGAGCGTCACCATGACGAACGGGAACGAGCACCAGATCACCTGTGCCGCAACGAGTCCGAACGCCGTCCACTTGTCGAACGTCCAGGAGAAGCCCTGGATGCCCAGCACCTCGTTGACGAACCCGAAGTTCGCGTCGAACAGGAACAGCCAGATCGTGGACCCGGCGACGGCGGGGGTGGACCACGCGCCGAGCGCCGCCAGGAACAACGTCATCCGCACCCACGTCCGGACGCGGGTCGCCAGGATCGCGAGGAAGGCGCCCACCAGCAACGTGCCGACCACGCAGACCGCCGCGAACGCGACGGTCTGCCCGAGCACGGTCCAGAACTGCTGGTCCGCCAACAGCTTCTGGTAGTTCCCGAGACCGAGGAAGACGAGCGGCGCCCCGCCGCTCACCTGTTCCTGGCCGTAGTCGTAGACCGAGATGAGCACCAGCTGGTAGATCGGGTAGGCCAGCAGGCCTCCGAGGACCAGCAGCGCTGGGACCAGGTAGGCGAAGGCGGTCCGCCCCTGGCCTTTTGCCGTCATGCTCACGACGTGAAGGCCGCGTTCATCGTCTTGGCGGCGTCCGCGGTGGCCGTGTCGACGTTCTTCGCGCCGGTGACGACCTCCTGGATCATCGTCGGCACCACGGTCTGCGCCTCGATCTTCGCCCACGCGGGCGTGACCGGGACGAACTTCGTGCCGGCCTGCAGGGTCTTCGTGAACGGCTCCAGGAACTTGTCGGAGTCGCTGACCTGCTTCTGCACGTCGCTGAACGTCGGCAGGTTGCCCATCGCCGTGTACATCTTCTGCTGGTACTTCTTCGACGCGAGCAGCTGCACGAACTCGTTGGAGAGCGTCTTGCGCTGGGTGCCCTTGAGGACGCCGAGCAGGTTGCCGCCGGCGAACGCGGGTGCGATCGAGCCCGCGGTCTTGCCTGGCAGCGGCACCACTCCGTACTTGCCCGCAGCACTGGACGCATCAACGGACTTGCGGTTGAAGTCGCCGCCGATCGTCATGGCCGCCTTGCCCGCGCGGAACTGCTCGACGCTCGCGTCACCGCCGTTGCCGGCACAGGTGGCGGGCGGGCAGATGTCGTCCTTGATCAGCTCGGTGTACTTCGCGACCCCGGCCTTGGCCTCGGCGCTGTCGATGGTCGCGGTGTACTTGCCGCCGTCCTGCTTGGCGAGGTCGCCGCCCTGCGCCCAGATGAACGGCAGCGCGGCGAACAGGTACTTGCCACCGGCCGAGATGCCGAGCATGTCCGGCTTCTTCTGCCTGATCTCACGAGCCGTCGTGGCGATCTCGTCGAGCGTCGACGGCGGCTTCAGACCGAGCTCGGTGAACACGTCAGTGCGGTAGTACAGCGCACGGACGCCGACGAACCACGGCACGCCGTAGGTCTTGCCGTCGACCTTCGCCGTGTCGAGGATCGTCGGCACCAGGTCCTTGGACTCGCTCCAAGATCCGAGGTCGAGCTCCGAGAAGCCACCGGCCGACACGTAGCCCGCGAGGTCGGTGTTGCCGAACTCGGCGACGTCCGGCGCGCTCTTCGGGTCGCTGAACGCGGCCTTGAAGCGCTCTGCCCGGCTGGCCACCTGGATGTACTGGACGTCGACGGTCACGCCGCTGTGCTTGCCCTGGAACTCGGTGATCGCCTCCTTCACCACCGCTTCCTTCGGACCCCGGTTGACCTCGTCGAACAGCCAGACCCGCAGCTGCCCGGTCTTCTCGTCCGTGCCTGAGTTGGTCGGTCCCGACTGCACCGGTGCGCAGGCGACCACCGCGCCCACGCCCAGCACGGCCACGAGTGTCTTCAGCCTCATCGCGCCCTCCGCATTGCATATGTTGCAACAGCCATTTCACAGGAAGCAACGTGACTGTAGAACGGTCTGCGTCAAGGGTCTAGACCAGACGATTGACCCATTCCCGAACTGATGCGGCGGAGACCGGTCCGGCCCACCCGTCAGGCCGTACCGCACTGCCGACGTGGAAGCCCGTCACGCCCGCCGCCAGCAGCTCCGCGACGTGGCGTTGCTGCAGACCGCCACCGACGAGGAGTGCGGGAGGTGACTGGGCGGCGAGTTTCTTCAGGTTCTCGATGCCGTCGTCGACACCCTTGGCGCTGCCCGCGGCGAGGACCGTGTCGCAGCCAAGCGTCTGAACGATGGCCCACGAGCGGAAGACGTCGGCGGAGTTGTCGAGCGCGCGGTGGAACGTCCACGCGCAGCCCTCCAGCTCGGCGAGGAGGTTCAGCGTGACCCCTTCGTCGATCTCGTCCTCGGCGTCGAGGAAGCCCAGCACGAACTCGGTCGCACCCGCTTCCCGCAGCTCCCAGGCCTGGCGGCGGAGTTGCTTGAGGTTGCCGGGCGCGAACCCCTTGGCGTCCCTGAGCATCACGCGGACAGGAATGTCGACGGCCTGCTGCACCTCTTTGAAGGTGGCGACCGAGGGCGTGAGGCCGTCGGAGGCCATGTCCGCGACCAGTTCCAGCCGGTGCGCGCCACCCTCCTGGGCGGCCTCGGCGTCCTTCGCGGTCAGTGCGATCACTTCGAGAATCGGCATGGTCTAGACCATAACGCCAGGTGGGAACGCCGCAACGAGTTCGTGCGTCCGAGCTGTATCTGCTCGCCTGAGTTCCGCTCTTTCTGAGTAAGCGCTTTGTTCAGTCGTGGAGCACGCGTCAGCCGGTTCGAGGGGTGCCGGCTGGCGCGGGCTCCCACCATGGCGGCCCGTGGTCCGGAGGGGGAATCACGGGCCGCTGGCGTACCCAGGGAAAGATGAAGGTGGCTGCGGCGGTGATACTGGTCCGATCGAGTGAATTTTGTATCTACCGCCCAGTTAGCCCTTCATGAGTTGGCGGACGGCGCTGACAGGGCGGCCGATCGGAGGTGCTGCGTGGACGAGCTGCACACGGCGGATGACCGTCCGCCGTGGGACGGACTTGAAGGCACCGAACGGCACGCGGTGTGTGTGACTGCCGCGCGCGAAGGCAACCGCGACGCTTTGAACGTCCTGGTGGACGAGCTGACCCCACTGCTGTGGCACGTCGCCCGCGGCCAGGGCCTGGACAGGGCCGCCGCGGAAGACGTCGTGCAGACGGTGTGGCTCGCGTTCTTGAAGAACATCGAGAACATCCACGAGCCCAAAGCCCTGGTCGGCTACCTGGTGGTCACGACGAGGCGTGAAGCACGCCGAACCTGGACACCCAACAAGCGCGAGACGCACCTGTCCGACGAATACGCCGAGCAGCTCGAGTCCGACACCGGCCTGCCCGAGGACGTGACGCTGATGGACGACCGCGACCGCCGCCTGTGGCTCGCGTTCGGCCGCCTCACCTCGAGGTGCCAGGAACTGCTCCGGCTCACCGTGCTCGCGGGGCGCGCTGAGTACCGGGCAGTCGCCGAGGCACTCGCCATGCCCCACGGCAGCATCGGTCCGACCAGGGGACTGTGCCTGACACTGCTGCGCAACTACCTGGAGACGGAAGGAGGATCGCGGTGAACGAGACCGACCCGCGCGACGACCGCAGGGGCCTTGAGGACACCGCCGTCCTCTCCGAGTTGAACAGGCTCGTCGACGAACTGGACCCGCCACCGGCAGACCTGGTGGACCGCGTGAAGTTCGCGATAGCCCTGGAATCCCTCGACGTGGAAGTCGCCAGGTGGGAACGGGCCGGATCCTTCGCGGGCGTGCGCGGCGGCCAGACCGGCACGATCACGTTCACCGTCGACAACCTGACCCTGATGGTGAACTTCACCTCGACGGGTTCACGCCATCGGATCGACGGGTGGCTGGTGCCCGCCGGGGAGCACACGGTCGAGGTGCGGGTGGCGGACCACAAGTCGTCGACCACGCGGGCTGACGACGGCGGCCGTTTCGTACTGCCCGACGTCCCGGCGGGGACCACGCAGATCCTGGTGCACCTGGTGAACGCGAGCGGCGAACCGGGCCGGACAGTGGTGACACCGACGATCATGCTTTAGCGGCGCCTGTTCGTGGCGCGGTGGGTTGTTTTGGGGGCGTACCGCGCCGGTACTGGGGTTTCGGCGGTTTCGGCAGCAACAGCGGGGTGCCCAGCAGCAGCACACCGGAGATGGTGATCGCGGCAAGAGGGCTGGTGATCGTCGCGAGCACACCCCACACCACCATCAACGAGGCCTGCGCGAGCTTGGTGCCGACACTCCAGGTGCTCAGCACCTGAGCAGCCTGCCCCGCGGGGGTCCGTTGCAGGCGTTCGGTCGCGTAGACCGGGTTGAACACGCCCATGCACGTGATCAACAGCCCCTCGACCACGATCACCGTGACCAGCCCGGGAACGCCGGGCTGCACGAACGCGAGCCCGAGCGGAAAGACCGACCGCAGCCACCCGAACACAGTCATGACCCGCTGCTGCCCGAACCGCTGAACCAGCCGCGACGACAACCGGGCGCCCACCAGCCCACCCAGCGCCGGAATGCCGAACGCCAGCCCGTACTGCCAAGCCGGAAACCCGTACTGGCCGAGCAGCAACACCGCCATGAGCGGCGCCGTGGCCATGATCAGGCCGCCGACGAGCACCGAGTTCAGGAACAGCCGCACCAGCACGCGATCCCGCCGGATGACCCGCCATCCGGCGAGCAAGCCAGGTCTCACGGCACCGGTCGTGGCGACATCACTCCCCCGGATGCGCCGAACCGCGAATGCCGACAACAAGTAGCTGACGGCATCGACGAGCACGGTGACAACCGGCCCCAGCACTCCGATCAACGCCCCACCCAGCGGCGGCCCCACCGCCGTAGCCGACCAACTGGTGGCCTCGAACCTCCCGCTGGCCACCAGAAGCTGTTCGCTCGGCACCAAGTGCTTCAGGTACGCGCCGGACGTCGCACTGAAGGCGATGTTGGCGGCACCACACACAACCGCGACGCCCAGCAACTGCCCGTACGACAGCAGACCGGTGAAATGCGCGACCGGCAGACTCACCAGCGCGACGAACCTGACCAGGTCCATCGCCACCATCACCGGCCGCTTCGCCCGGCGCTCGGCCCACGGCCCGAGCGGAAACGCCACCACCGCCGCAACCGCCGGCCCGGCCGCTTCCAGCACTGAGACCTCGAACGCCGACACGTGCAGCACCTGCACAGCGATGAGCGGAAACGCCCCGAACGCGAGCCACGTGCCGTAAGTGCTGATGGCGTAAGCAGACCAAAGCCAGCGAAACTCGGAAGTCACGCCTGCGATCCCAGCGGCTGCCTCCAGCCGAGATCAAACAACCGCCTCCTGGCGCGCCACAACCATCGGTTGTCCGTGCTTAGGGTGGTTCGGTGGACTCCGAGGCAGTGCGTTCGTTCGTCGTGGCGGCCGAACTGGGCCAGGTGCAGCGCACGGCCGACGAGCTGGGCGTGACCCAGCAGGCCGTCTCGAAGCGGATCGCCGCTCTGGAACGCGAACTGGAGGTTCGCCTCTTCGCCCGCACCCCGCGCGGTGTGGAGCTGACGCCTGACGGCAGGGCGTTCCTCCCGCACGCCCGCGCCGTCGTGGCAGGTGTCGAACA
>NZ_JYJG01000064.1 GCF_000955955.1 Lentzea aerocolonigenes | reverse complement strand
GGTGTCGACCGCGCGATCGCCGCGCTCCGGCCGCGAGCGCTGCGGATCGACGTGCTCGGCCTGCGCAGCGCTCAGGCCGTGGTGCTGCACGAGTACTGGCGGTCGAACCCCGGCATCGAGCTGGACGTGACGTCGCTGCGGCTCAACGACCCGCACGAGGTGGCCGCCCAGGTCGCGGCGGGCAAGGTCGACGCGTCGTTCCGCTCCGTCACCGATCCGGCCGCGCTGCCACCCGGCGTGCGGATGATCCACGCCTTCGACTCACCGGCCGAGTTGCTGGTCGGTCCCCGCCACCCGCTCGCATCGGCGGGCACGGTGACCCCGGCGCAGCTGCGCGAGTTCCGCATCTGGGTGCCCGGCATCGCGCCGCGCAGCGAGTGGGCGGTGTTCTACGACGAGCTCGTCACGGCGTTCGACCTCCGCGTCGACGCGGCTGGCCCGCACTTCGGGGACGAGGTGCTGCTCGACACCCTCGCGGAGTCCGCGGAGGTGGCCACCCTGGTCGGCTCGCGCGACCGGTACACCTGGCCCGCCGGGCACGACCTGCGGCGCATCCCGGTCGTGGAGCCGACGATCGCGTACCCGATCTCGTTGATGTTGCCCAGCGCGAGCCCGCACCCTCGGCTGCGCGGGGTCGTCGAGCACCTCGCGGGACTGCCGCCGCTCACCGGCCGGGTTTGGCGGCCGTCCTGGGCGGTACCGGCCGCGTCCTGAGAACGCCGAACGGCCCGGCTCGCCGAAGCGAACCGGGCCGTTCAGAGCGATCGAGCGGCGGGACTCAGAAGTCCATGCCACCGGCGTCCGGCGCGGCCGGCGCAGCGTTCTTCTCCGGCTTGTCCGCGACGACAGCCTCGGTCGTCAGGAACAGCGCGGCGATGGACGCGGCGTTCTGCAGCGCGGAACGCGTGACCTTGGCCGGGTCGATGATGCCGGCCTTGATCAGGTCCTTGTACTCGCCGGTGGCGGCGTCCAGGCCCTCGCCAGAGGGCAGGGACTTGACCTTCTCCACCACGACGCCACCCTCGAGGCCGGCGTTGACGGCGATCTGCTTCAGCGGAGCCTCGACGGCGACCTTGACGATGTTGGCACCAGTGGCCTCGTCGCCCGTGAGACGCAGACCCGCGAAGGCAGCCTCGGCGGCCTGCAGCAGCGCAACGCCACCACCGGCGACGATGCCCTCTTCGACGGCCGCCTTCGCGTTGCGAACGGCGTCCTCGATGCGGTGCTTGCGCTCCTTGAGCTCGACCTCGGTGGCCGCGCCCGCCTTGATGACGGCCACGCCGCCGGCGAGCTTGGCGAGGCGCTCCTGGAGCTTCTCGCGGTCGTAGTCGGAGTCCGACTTCTCGATCTCGGCGCGGATCTGGTTGACGCGACCCTGGATCTGGTCGGCGTCGCCAGAGCCCTCGACGATGGTCGTCTCGTCCTTGGTGACGACGACCTTGCGGGCCTTGCCCAGCAGCGAGATGTCGGCGTTCTCCAGCTTCAGGCCGACGTCCTCGGTGATGACCTGGCCACCGGTGAGGGTGGCGATGTCCTGGAGGATGGCCTTGCGGCGGTCACCGAAGCCAGGCGCCTTGACGGCGACGGACTTGAAGGTGCCGCGGATCTTGTTCACGACCAGGGTCGCGAGAGCCTCGCCCTCGACGTCCTCGGAGATGATCAGCAGCGGCTTGCCGCCCTGCATGACCTTCTCCAGCAGCGGGAGCAGGTCCTTGACCGTGGAGATCTTGGAGCCGAACAGCAGGATGTACGGGTCCTCGAGGACCGCTTCCTGACGCTCGGGGTCGGTCACGAAGTAACCGGAGATGTAGCCCTTGTCGAAGCGCATGCCTTCGGTGAGCTCGAGCTCGAGACCGAGGGTGTTGCTCTCCTCGACGGTGATGACGCCTTCCTTGCCGACCTTGTCCATCGCCTCGGCGATGAGCTCGCCGATCGTGGCGTCAGCGGCGGAGATGGACGCGGTAGCAGCGATCTGCTCCTTCGTCTCGATCTCCTTGGCGTTCTTCAGCAGCTGCTCGGCGATGGCCTCGACGGCCTGCTCGATGCCGCGCTTGAGGCCCAGCGGGTTGGCGCCGGCGGCCACGTTGCGCAGACCCTCGCGCACCAGGGCCTGGGCGAGAACGGTCGCGGTCGTGGTGCCGTCACCAGCGACGTCGTCCGTCTTCTTCGCAACTTCCTTGACGAGCTCGGCCCCGATCTTCTCCCACGGGTCCTCGAGCTCGATCTCCTTCGCGATGGAGACGCCGTCGTTCGTGATCGTCGGCGCACCCCACTTCTTCTCGAGCACGACGTTGCGGCCCTTCGGGCCGAGCGTCACCTTGACGGCGTCAGCGAGGGTGTTCATACCCCGCTCGAGACCGCGGCGGGCGTCCTCGTCGAACGCAATCATCTTGGCCATTGCGGTGTGTTCCTCCGCCTTTGTGGATTCTGGGCCACTGCGGGCCGGCAAAGCCCACAGCGGAACACGGTGCAGTGGCCAGGTTCGGTGCCCGCGACGGACGACGCCCCATCTGATCGACGGGGTGCCTCACCTTCCCAGCCTCACTGCTTTGGCACTCGACTCAGCCGAGTGCTAGTTCGTGTTTAGCACTCGGGCACGGCGAGTGCAAGCGAACCCGGGGTGACGGTCAGCGTGACGTGCGCACCGGCACAGACGTCGGCAGCGGCTTCTTGGAGGTCGACCCGTCCTCGATGTTCAGCGTCGGCGAGGAGTTCGTCTTGGGCTGGCGCGCGGGCTCGTCACCGGGCGACAGGATGATCACCACGATGATGATCACAATGATCGCCGCGGCAGCCGCGATGAGCGGCGCGAACCACGCCGGGCGCTCCTTCTTCGAGGAGGACGTGAACGCACTCGCACCCACCTGGTTCGGCGGGCGCAACCGGACCGGGTCCGAGAGCGGCTGCTGGTAGCCGCCCTGGTACGGGCCCTGCTGCACCGGGTTCGGCCCGGACACCGGCGACTGCACCGGAATCGAGCCGGACTGCGGTCCGACGTGAGCGGGACCCGAGGCCTGCACGACCCCGGCGAGAGCGACGCGCGCGGCGGCGATCAGCTCGGCACAGCTCGCGAACCGCTGCGACGGGTCCTTCGAGGTGCCCTTGCGGATCACCTCGTCGATGGCCGGCGGCAGGCCCATGAGCTGGGACAGCGCGGGCACGGCCTGGCCGAGGTGGCCGGCGATGACCTCCTGCACACCGCCCTGGAACGGCGGACGGCCGGAGAGGCAGGCGAAGAGCATGCACGCGAGCGCGTACTGGTCGGTGCGGCCGTCGACGGGCTCACCGCGCAGGTGTTCCGGCGCCGCGTACGTCGGCGAGCCGAGGAAATCACCCGTTCGTGTGCGGTGCCCGGTGGCGCCGCGGCGGGTCAGGCCGAAGTCGGCGACGTAGACGTGCTCGCGCACGCCTTCCTTGGTGGTCACCAGCACGTTGGCCGGCTTCACGTCGAGGTGCACGAGGCCCTTGCCGTGCAGCATGTCGAGCGCCTCGGCGACCTGGGCGAGCAGCCTCAGCGTGCGCTCTGGGGTGAGCGGCCCCTCCTTGACGTGACCGGAGAGGTCCTGGCCGTCCACCAGCCGCATCGCGATGTACAGCAGGCCGTCGACCTCGTCGAAGTCGTACAGCGGCACGATGTTCGCGTGGTCGATGGCGGAGGTGTTGCGCGCCTCGTCGACGAACCGCTCGCGGAACTCCGCGTCGGGCGCGAGGTGCTCACCGATGACCTTGAGCGCGACCTTCCGGCCAAGTCTCACGTCGGTGGCCTTGTAGGTCACGCTCATGCCACCGCGGCCGAGCACACCGTCGATCCGGTAGTGCGCGATCCGCCGTCCGCTCAGGTCCTCAGACACGCGAGGCAGCCTAACGCGCGTTCAGATCAACCTGCCGTGGGTTGCCCAAAGCTTTGACTTCTCGGTCGTCCTCGAGGACGACGATTCCTGTTTCACGGCCGATCGCGGAAGGGCAAGCCCTTGCCGTCTGACATCAGCTCCGCAGGCATCGCCCGAGTCGCCTCGGGCTACGGCTCGACCAGCCGCAAGGATGTTCTTCGCCGCGTTGAGGTCCCGGTCGTGCCGGGTGCGGCAGCCCGGACACGTCCAGTGCCGGGTGGAGAGCTTCAGTTCGGCGAGCAGATGCCCGCAGGTCGAGCAGGTCTTGCTGGAGGGATACCAGCGGTCGATCACGATCAGCGTGCGGCCCGCACGCTCGCACTTGTACTCCAACTGCCGCCTGAACTCACCCCAGCCTGTGTCGGAGATAACACGGGAGAGATGACGGTTGCGGACCATGCCCGCGACGTTGAGGTCCTCGATCGCGATCACATCCGCTGACCGCACCAACCTCGTGGTGGCGCGGTGCAGAAAGTCCTGGCGCGAGTTGCGGACCTTTCGATGGGCGCGCGCGACCTTCGCCTTCGCCTTGCGGCGATTGCTGCCGCCACGCAGGCAACGGGCCAGTCTGCGCTGGTAACGCGCAAGGTTTCGAGCTCTGCGGGCGACGCGCTGCGGGTTGGCGAGCCGCTCGCCGTCACTGGTGACCAGGAAGTCCTTCAGACCGAGATCCACTCCAATCGCATGCCCAGTGGATTCAGCACGAACATCCTGATCAGCATCAACAGCAAACGTCACAAACCAACGACCGTCCTGCTCGCGAGACACAACTACCATCGTCGGGTTGAGCGCGGCTACGTTCACCTCGCCGAACGACCACACGAACCGCAGTGCAGCGCTCATCTTCGCCACTGTGAGCACACCGTCACGCATCCGGAACGCCGACCGCGTGTAGTGAGCACTCTGCCGACCGGCACGGGACTTGAACCTGGGATGGCGAGTTCGCCCGGCGAAGAAGTTCTGGAACGCCGCGTGCTGATGGCGCAGTGCCTGCTGCAACGGCACGCACGACACTTCCGACAGGAACGCGAGCTCCTCGGTGCGCTTCCATCTGGTCAGCGCGGCATCAGTCTCCTTGTAGGACGTGGGCACACCCTGATCGCGGTAGCGGCGGTGCCTCTCACCCAACGTTTTGTTCCACGCCACGCGCACACACCCGAACGTGCGGTTCAGCGCCGCGATCTGTTCGGGTGTCGGATAGGCCCGGCACTTGTAGGCCGTTCGCACGACACACAAGGTAGCGGAGGGAGCACATCGAGTTACATCCAGCTATCCGTCTTCACACCGTCTGCAGCCGGATGTTGAGCCACAGCTCGAGACCCAGATGATCAGGTCGATCACTAACCGGCGCGGCGCACGTCCGACGCCTGGCTGCGCCCGTCCCGTCCGGCCTGCACCTCGAACTCCACCCGGTCGCCCTCGGAGAGGGTCCGGAAGCCTTCCATCTGGATCGCCGAGTAGTGCACGAACACGTCGGGCCCGCCGTCGGTTGCGATGAAGCCGTATCCCTTTTCGGAGTTGAACCACTTGACGGTACCGAGAGCCAAGGCGTCCTCCTTCAGATCACGCAAGCAGAACGCAACGCTAAAAGAAGAAAAGTCGGCCGGATACCTCCTTACGGAGTCATGAACGAGAGCTGACTCCGTTGGCGCGCAACCAGGTGGTGAGCCGGCGAGGCCCGCGCGTCTGGGTCAGCACGGCGCCTGGGCCGGCGAAGTCGAACACCAGGCCCTCGCCCGTCTGAACGGATTGCGCGGCATCGGGTACCGACGGCCGGAGCCGGCATTGCACCGTGTCGGCGAACGCCATCACGTGGTCGCTCGCGATGGTCACGGCCTCGCCGGCCTCCAGCGTCACGAGGTCGAGCGCGCCATAACAGGCGAGGACGACGCTGCCCTGTCCGTGCGCGTAGTTCAGAAACCCTTCGAGGCCACCGAAGAGCGCCTGCAACGGCGGAGCCTCCGGGTTCATCGCCACCGTGCTGCTCGACGCGACCCAGCCGAGCCGCGCGACGCACCAGCCGTGCGTGCCGTCGAGCTCGACGAGGTGCAGGTCGCTGGGCAGCGTCGGCGCCGCGTCGACCCAGCCGCCCTCCGCGCCCGCCGTGCACAGCGCGACCGCCTTGGTGCCGGTGCCCTTGACCTCGACCGAGAGCCCGAAGCTCGTCGCCATCAGGGCCAACGGGTCGACCAACACCATCTCGTCCGGGGCGAGCACGAGTCTCGCCACGCCGAACGTCGGTGTGTGCCGGGTCCGGACCTGCACTAACAACACCTCCGGGGAAGAACTGGTCCAGGCGATCGTCACGGCTGCGTGTCTTGGCACCACGACGTTGGCAGTATGCAGTCGTGTCCCCCACCACTGTCGCCGAACACCGCCAGCGCGTCGCGGAGCTCGTCGGGCTGATGCCCGTGCTGCAGCTCCCGCTCGACGAGTGCCTCGGGCTGGTGCTCGCAGCCGACGTCATCGCTCCTGTCTCACTGCCTCCGTTCGACAACTCCGCGATGGACGGGTACGCCGTCCGAGCTGCTGACCTTGCGCAGACGCCGGTCAGCCTTCCCGTGGCGGACGACATCCCCGCGGGCCGCACCGAGATCAACGCACTCGAACCGGGAACCGTTCACCGGATCATGACCGGCGCCCCGGTACCGCCCGGCGCGGACGCGGTGATCCAGGTCGAGCTGACCGACGGCGGCACCGAGACCGTGACGATCAACGGGTCCGTTTCGGAGGGCACGAACATCCGGACCGCGGGCGACGACGTCCAGAAGGGCGATCCCGTGCTGCTCGCGGGCACCGTGCTGCGCCCGGCTCAGCTCGGTCTGGCGTCCGCGCTCGGCCTGCCGGAGCTCCCGGTGCGCCGCCGTCCGCGCGTGCTGGTCCTCTCGACGGGTTCCGAGCTGGTCGAACCCGGCCAGCCGCTGCAGCCGGGCCAGATCTACGAGTCGAACGGGATGATGCTCGCGACCTCCGTGCGGGACGCGGGGGGCATCGCCGTGCGGCTGCGGTTCGTGCCGGACGACGTGGACGCGTTCCACCGCGCGCTGGCGCCGTACCTGGGCTCGGTGGACGTGATCGTGACGTCCGGCGGGGTCAGTGCGGGCGCGTACGAGGTGGTCAAGGACGCGTTGGCGAGCCACGACGTGCGGTTCACCAAGGTCGCGATGCAACCGGGCGGGCCGCAGGGCGCGGGCACGTACGAGGGTCTGCCGGTGCTGACGCTGCCGGGTAACCCGGTGAGCGCGCAGGTGTCGTTCGAGGTGTTCGTCCGTCCGGCGCTGCTCGCCTCGATGGGGCACGCGCAGGTCGAACGCCCCACCGCGCGGGCAACCGTGTCCTCGCCGCTGACGTCTCCACAGGGGAAGACGCAGTTCCGGCGCGGTCTGTACGACCCGTCGTCCGGTCAGGTCGTGACGCCGGTCGGGGGTCCGGGGTCGCACCTGCTGTCGGCGCTCGCGTTGTCGAACTGCCTGATCGAGGTGCCGGAAGACGTGACGGAGCTGGCTGCCGGAGCCGAGGTCACCGTCAGATACCTGCAGTAGAAGGGCTGGGATGAGGGCCGCACTCGCGCTGGTGATGCTCGCCGGGTTCTTCGTGCTCGCGGTGGCGCTCGCGGGTGGCCTGACCGCGATCGCGATCTGGCGGTTCACCATCGGCGACGTCGAGGGCGGCGCCTGGATGCTCGTCCTCGCGGTCGCTCTGGGCGGTCCCGCGCTGTGGGCGACCGTGCGGGCGATCTTCGCGCGACCGGAGCCGAGCGGGTTCCCGCTGGCCCGCGACACGCATCCGGACCTGTGGCGGCACGTCGACGAGCTGGCGGGGATCGCCGGCACTCGCGCGCCCGACGACGTCCGGCTCGTGGACGGTGCGAACGCGAGTGTCTGGGAACGCCGCGGCGTGCGGTACCTGGAGCTGGGACTGCCGCTGGTGGCGGGGCTGAGCGTCGGCGAGCTGCGGTCGGTGCTGGCCCACGAGCTCGGGCACTACGGCGGCGGTCACACCCAGCTCTCGTCGATGACCTATCGGGCGAAGATCGCGCTGCAGCTGTCCGTGAGCCAGGACCGCGTGTTCGGGCTCCTCAGCGCGTGGGCGCACCTCTACGCGTTGGTCGCCGCGTCGGAGAGCCGGGACCACGAGCGGTTCGCCGACGAGGTGGCCGTGGCCGCGGCGGGCCGGGATGCGGCTCAGCGTGCGTTGCTGCGCATCGGACCGGTGGGTGAGGCGTGGGCCGACTACCTCACGTCCTACGTGTCGCTGGCGGTCATGGCGGGGCGCACGCCGCCGTTGCTCGAGGGCTTCCGCTGCTACCTGAACCACCCGCGGCGCGTGCACGAGTTGCGCCGGCTGGAGAGCGTGCTGGCAGAGCTCGAACCGACCTCGGTGTTCGACAGCCACCCGCCGATCCGCGACCGGGTGGCCGCGATGGCCTTGCTGACCAGCTCGGACGTCCCGATCGACGAACGGCCGGGCTGGACGTTGCTCACGGGTGTCTCCGCGGAGGCGGCATCCCGTCTGCTCGACGTTTCAGGGCCTTCGGCGACGTGGGAGGAGCTCGTCCCGTTGAGCGGCCCGGCCCAGGTGCGCCGGTACGCCGAGGCTTTGCGGCACGCGGGCCGGGTGAGCAAGGTCGGCTCGTCGTTGTCCGACGTGCTGGCGGCGTTGGAGCGCGGCGAACTGCTGAAGCTCACCGGCAGGCCCGTCGACGCGTCGCTGACGGACGAGCAGGTGCGCGAGGCGGCCGTCGACACCGTGACGGAACTACTGGGGTGCGCGGTCGCCGACCAGCTCGTCACCGCTAACCGCGCCGTGCTGGAACTCAACTGGGGCGGACTGTTCGTGCTCCGGCTGCCCGACGGAGCTGCGGTCTATCCGGACGATCTGGTCGCACCCGCCGTCCGTGACGCTAACCAGGTCCCTGAAGTGCGAGTTCGCTTGCAGGCCATCGGTGTCGACGGACTGTGACGGAACGCTCACCGACCGACGTTGTTCACCCCATGTGACGGGGATTACACTGCCCGCAGGTGCCGGTCGGCCCGTGCATTCGTCGGGGGATGCACGGGCGGACCGGCCACTTGCGTTTCCGGCTCTCGTGCTGGCCGCTTTGGGGCGTTGGCGTAGCGTGATGCCGCCCGACAACTCACGGAAGCTACGGACCCTTAGACACGATGAGCAGCGAGAAGCCCGTCTCCCACTTCCTCGAACTCGCCCGCGGCATGGTGCCGCCGATGCACCCGGCGGGCCGCCCGTTCGTCGCCGGTGCGGCGATCGCGACACTCCTCGTCCGGCTGCGCTTCAAGCGACTCGGCGTCGTCCTCGGCCTGGTCACGGCGTGGGTCGCGTGGTTCTTCCGCGAGCCGAAGCGCGTGACGCCGACCCGCCCGAACATCGCCGTGGCCCCGGCCGACGGCACCGTCTCGCACGTGGTCGACGCCGTCCCGCCCGCCGAGCTCGGCCTCGGCACCGAGCCGATGACGCGCGTGAGCGTGTTCCTCTCGGTGTTCGACGTGCACGTGCAGCGCATCCCCGCCGAGGGCGAGATCGTCCAGGTCTCCTACCACCCCGGCAAGTTCCTCTCGGCCGACCTGGACAAGGCGTCGGAGGAGAACGAGCGCAACACCGTGTGGATGCGCACCGTCGACGGCCACGACCTGGTGTTCGTGCAGATCGCCGGCCTGGTCGCGCGCCGCATCGTGTGCGAGGTCGCCGAGGGCGAGAAGGTCACCGCCGGCCAGACCTACGGCCTGATCCGCTTCGGTTCGCGCGTCGACACCTACGTGCCGCGCGGCAGCCGCGTCCTGGTCGAGGCCGGCCAGCGCACCATCGGCGGGGAGACCGTCCTCGCTGAGCTCCCGGAGGCCTGATGGCTCCCAGCGGGCCCGGCGTTCGCCTCCTGCCGAACGCCATCACGGTCCTCGCGATGTGCTCCGGCCTGTCCGCAGTGCACTTCGCGAACATCGGCATGTGGGGCGCGGCCATCGCCTCGATCGCGGCAGCGGCCGTGTTCGACGGTCTCGACGGCCGCATCGCCCGCCTGCTGGACGCCACGTCGAAGATGGGCGCGGAGCTGGACTCGCTGGCCGACGCCATCTCGTTCGGCGTGGCACCTGCCCTCGCCATCTACCTGTGGAAGTTCGAGGGCAACCGCGCCGGCTGGGTCATCGCCCTGATCTTCGCCGTCTGCATGGTGGTCCGCCTGGCCCGCTTCAACACGTTGCTGGAGAAGGAACAGCCGCCGTTCGCGAAGGAGTTCTTCGTGGGCGTCCCGGCTCCGGCAGGCGGTCTGTTGCTGCTACTGCCTCTGATCATCGAGGAGCAGGTCCGCACCGACGGCTGGTGGAACGACCCGATCGTGGTCGGCATCTGGACGGTCGTGGTCGCGCTGCTGCTGGTCTCCCGCATCCCAACGCTGTCCGTGAAGACCGTGAAGGTCCCGCCGCGCGCGGTGGCGCCTTTGCTCGTGCTGATCGGGCTTTTGGCCGCCGCGATCATCACGTTCCCCTTGGTGGCGCTGATCGTCGCGATGGTCGTGTACCTCGCGCACCTGCCTTACTCGGTGCGGCGGTACATGTGGCTGTCGAAGCACCCCGAGGCTTGGACTGTGACGGGTGTTGAGCGCCGCGCCATCAAGCGTGCGCACGGCGTGGCGGCTCGTCGTCTCGGCCTGCGCCAGCCTTTGCACGGACGCGTTGCCGGTGCGGCCATGCGCGCGGTGCGTCGGCCTCGGCGTGACGCTTCTACCGCTGCTGCTGCGGAAGGCGCGGTGCCCGTTGGTGGGCGTCGCCGCTCGTGGCGTCAGCTGGGCCTGCGCAGGCAGCCCAAGCGGTAGATCGATCTGACCGACGGGCCGGACACGTTGCGACGTGTCCGGCCCGTCTGTTTCTCAGCTGCGAACGGCTTGGGCGATGATCTGTTCCTCCGTCAGCACGCCTTCGTAGACGCGCACGTCATCGATGCCGCCCTGCCAGAGTCTGCCGAGCTCCAAAGTGGACTCGGTCTGCGCCGAGCCGCCCGTGAACGGGATTCTCGTCACGTACACGCCTCTGAAGTACAGCCGCACCTCGGAGCTGAGCTTGTCGTGGACGGCTGTCAGGTAGGTCCACTCCTGCAGTTCCGCTTGGTAGGCGGACTTCACGGTGGTGCCGTTCAGCACGAACTCCCACTTCTTCGACGCGCCGCCGTACCTGAGGTCGAGCTGCGAGGTGCCGTCGTGCACCAGGCTCAGGATCGTCCGGGGCTGGTCGTCGTGAGCGTCGAGATCGAGCCTCGCCCACGCAGAGATCGTGAAGGAGCGGTCGGTGCGGATGCCCGGCGCCGGTGCCGAGACGTAGCCCTCGCCGTCGAAGAGCAACGACGTGTAGCGCCTGCTCTGCTCCCAGCCCGTAGTTCCACCGAGATTTGCGAACCTGCCGGTGACCTCGTCCTCCGTGACGCTGCCCGCACCTTCACCGAGCTTGTAGTGGCTGCGGATGCCCGCCTCGCTCGCCAGCCTCCTGACCTCGGCTTCGTTCAGCGTGCGCGCGTAGGCCTTGACCTCGTCGATCGAACTGGGAGCCGTCCCCTCGCCCACCAGCAGACGCGATGCCCGCCCGCCCTGCACTCCGGCGACCTCGCTCTGCTTCACGCCGTCGACGTACAACGCGAGAGTCTTGGTCGTGACCTCGTAGGTGCCGGTGAGGTGCGTCCAGACACCGGTCTGCGCCTCGTCCCGCGAACGCGCCACGAAGAACTCGGCTCCTGACGTCATGCCGAACGCCCAGCGCCGCGAATCCGAGTCGTAGTGCAGATTCGCGCTGAACGCAGTGCCGTCCGTGGTGGCGACCACAGATCGCCCGCCGTCGACCTTGGCCCACGCTGCCAGGGAGAAGTTCTTCGACGTGTCCACGGGCGTCACACCGCCGAGGTGGTCCTGCGCCTCGTTCAACCGAACTCCGCTGCCGGCGTACCCGACGGCGGCCAGGTCCGGATTCCCGTTGGGCGTCAACAGGTTCTGCCCCTCGGTATCGGCCAGCGTGCCGTCCAGCGTCCAGTGCGCTGCGGGGTGTCCTCCTACGAGCACCCAGAACTCGTAGTTCCGCTGGGCCGAGTAGAGGCCGCCGCGGTTCACCGATCTGACGTACAGGCTCTGCGTACCTGCAGTGCGCGGCGTCCAATGGATCGTCGCCTTGCCGTCGGCGTTGGCGGCGATCTCCTGGTCGAGTCGCTGAGTGCCGAACGAGTAGACGAACTTCACCGCCTCGCCTGCCGAGTCCAGCTCGAACGCCCCTGCGACACCGACACCACCACCAGGCCCTTCCGGCGGGTAGACCTCGGAACTCACCAGCGGCGCGTCGAGCTCGGAGCCCGCGGCGTTCGCGATCGGAGTGGTGAAACCGGCCAAAACGGCCAGGATCAGAACGAAGACGGACGCGCGAAAACCGCGCGCCGATCTGTGGCGCATCAAGGTGTTCCCCCCAAGTTGTCACGTCACGCCGCAGCGCGACGGCCGGGCCTCCCCGCCCGGTTCACGACCACGGTGCACGACGCCCGTCGAACCAGGAAGACTCTGTTCAGGTCATTCACGTCCCGGCACGCTCGCCGTGAGCAACTAGAGTCGGCGTCGTGATCACGCTGACGGCTCGCCTGTCCCCGTCCGCACTGGACACCCGGCGCGGCGTTGTCCGCCTCCACCCGGAGGTGCTCGACGCCTTGGGCCTGCGCGCCTGGGACGCCGTGAAACTGACCGGTGCCCGCGTGAGCGCCGCCCTCGCCGCCGCCGGCGATCACCCGCCAGGCATCGTGCTGGTGGACGACGTCACGCTCACCAACCTCGGCATCGTCGAGGGTTCCGAGATCGTCGTGGCCCCGGTCGACGTGGTCGGCGCCCGCTCGATCACCGTCGCGGGCTCCCGGCTCGCGACCACGGCCCTGACGCCTGAGCACGTGCGGATGGCGTTGACCGGCAAGGTGCTGACGGTCGGCGACAGCGTTTCGCTGCTGCCGCAGGACCTCGCGCCGCCGCCTGGTGCCAACGTGTCCGAGACGCGTCGCAAGTTGTCCAACGCCATCGGCATGACTTGGACCAACGAGCTGATCACCATCACCTCCACCGATCCGGCGGGTCCGGTGGCCGTGCAGCCGTCCAGCGTCGTGGGCTGGCGCTCGGCCACAGCTCCGGCAAAAGAGGTCACGCCCGTGGTGGTGCAGGAGAAGCACGAGGCGCTGCCGTTGACCGACCTGGTTGGGCAGAAGGAGCAGGCGCGCAGGCTGACCGAGTGGCTGGAGCTGATGTTCCGGCAGCCCGAGTTGCTGACGAAGCTCGGTGCGTCGGCCCGGCTGGCGGCGATGATCAGCGGGCCGGAAGGGGTTGGCAAGGCGACGTTGGTCCGTGCCGTGGCGCGGTCGGTGGGCGCTTCGATCGTGGAGCTGGCCGCGCCGAGCATCTCGGTGCTGGAGCCGGGTGCGATGGCCAAGCAGCTCGGCGACGCGATCTCCGGGGTGCCCGAGCAGCCGACGGTGCTGCTGTTGACGGACATCGACGCGCTGCTGCCGTCGACTCCGCCTCCCGTCGCGACGGTCGTGCTCGACATGCTGCGCACCGCGGTGTCGCGGCCGAACCTGGCGCTGGTCGTCACGTCCGCTCGCGCGGAGTCGGTCGATGCCAGACTGCGCGCGCCTGACTTGGTGGACCGCGAGCTGACGCTGCCACTGCCCGACGGTGCCGTGCGCACGGAACTGTTGCGGGTGCTGCTGCGCGAGGTTCCGCTGGAGTCCGATGTGGACTTGGGAGCGGTGGCCGAGCGGGCGCCTGGGTTCGTGGCGGCCGACCTGTGCGCGCTGCGCAGGGAGGCGGCGGTGCGGGCGGCGCTGCGGCAGCGCGAGGTCGCGGAACCTCGGGTGGGGCAAGAGGATCTGCTGGCCGCGTTGAACACGGTCCGGCCGATCTCGATGTCCGCGTCGGACACCATCCAGACCGGCGGGCTGACGCTGGACGACGTCGGTGACATGATCGAGGTCAAGCAGGCTCTCACCGAGGCCGCGCTGTGGCCGTTGCGCTACCCGGACTCCTTTGCGCGCCTTGGGGTTGACCCGCCGCGTGGCGTGCTGCTGTACGGGCCGCCGGGATGCGGCAAGACGTTCCTCGTGCGCGCGCTGGCAGGCACCGGCCAGCTGAACGTCCTGACGGTCAAGGGTGCCGAGCTGATGGACAAGTTCGTCGGCGAGTCGGAACGGGCTGTGCGCGAACTGTTCCGCCGAGCCGCCGACGCCGCTCCGGCCCTCATCTTCCTGGACGAGGTGGACGCCCTGGCACCCAGGCGAGGCCAGTCCTCCGACGCCGGTGTCGCAGACCGGGTCGTGGCTGCGTTGCTGACCGAACTGGACGGCGTAGAACCGTTGCGGGACGTCGTGGTGATCGCCGCGACCAACCGCCCGGAGCTGATCGACCCCGCGCTGCTGCGGCCGGGCCGGTTGGAGCGCCTGGTCAACGTGCCACCGCCGGATGCCGACGCCCGCACGGAGATTCTCAAGGCCTCGTCCCGCAACACCCCGCTCGCGAGCGACGTGGATCTGGCCGCGCTGGCCGCCGAGCTCGACATGTACTCGGCGGCGGACTGCGCGGCTCTCGTGCGTGAGGCAGCGCTGACGGCGATGCGCGAGTCGCTGGACGCGGCCGAGGTGACGCAGGCCCACCTGGCCAAGGCGAGGCAGGTCGTGCGGCCGTCGCTCGACCCGGCGCAGCTGGCGTCGTTGGCGGCCTACGCCGCCAACCGCTCGGCGTGACAGCTCACTTGCTCTTGGACGCGCCCTGGAAGTCGTTGGTGACGATCAGGATGATCCCGGGCGCGGACGACTGGATCCCGTCGAAACGAGCCTCGACCCGAGCCCGCAGCACAGCGGCCAGTTCCTTGGCGGAAGCCTCTTCGTCGGTCCCAGGCCGGAAGTAGACAGTCGTGGTGGGAATCGTGCCCTGCGAGTAGTTGCCGGTGCCCTCAACGGTCCACCCGTTGGCCCGGACCTCGTCAGCAGCCCGAACAGCGAGCCCGGTGATGGTCGAGTTGTTGTAGACCCGGACCGGCACCTTCGCGGCTCCGGGCTGAGTGACCGGAGGCGGGTTGGTGGTCGTCGCCGCGGGCGGGTTCGTGGTCGTGGTTGTGGTAGCCGCAGGCGCCGAAGGTGTGGAAGCAGGCGTCGAGGGCGACTCGGAGGTGGTCTGCGGTGGCGGGGTCGTCGTCGTGCCGCCGGCGGTCGGCGGCTCGTCACCTCCGCCGAAGAGGCTGACAACGCCGATGATCAAAGCCACGGCGGCGACACCCAGCAGGGCGAAGCCGGCGGCCTTGGCCGGGCGGGACGGGCTAGCGGACTCGGGGGAGGTCATCAGTCCTCGGTGCTCCTGGCGCGTGCGCGAACCCTCTGGCGGCCTGTCCGCACGCCGCGCAACCGCTTGACCAGCATCGGATCGGCCGCGAACGCGGCTTCCTTCTCAACCAACGCGTTGAGCAGCTGGTAATAGCGGGTGGCCGACATGTCGAACAGTTCCCTGATGGCCTGTTCCTTGGATCCCGAGTACTTCCACCACTGCTTCTCGAACGCGAGCATCGTGCGTTCGCGGCTGGTCAGCCCGTCAGCGGAGGTAAGCGCCTCGGCGTGATCCATCTGGCTCCCCACGGTCGCCACACCATCTCAGGTGCGGGCAATTCAATCACGTGATCGTTCCAACCTACCGCGCGACACCGACAGTTTTGGACGCCTTAAAGTCTGACCATGGCCGTCCACCGCATCTGCATCGCCGGCGACCCCGTGCTCCACCACCCGACGCGCGAGGTCACCGAGTTCGACACCGAGCTCAAGACGCTCGTCGACGACATGTTCGAGACGATGGCAGCTGCTCGCGGAGTCGGGCTCGCGGCCAACCAGATCGGTGTCGACCTGCGGGTCTTCGTGTACGACTGCCCGGACGACGAAGGCGTGCAGCACCGCGGCGTGATCTGCAACCCGGTGCTCGAGACCTCCGAGATCCCGGAGACCATGCCGGATCCGGACGACGACTTCGAGGGCTGCCTGTCCGTTCCCGGTGAGGCGTACCCGACCGGACGCGCCCAATGGGCGAAGGTGACCGGGCAGGACGTCGACGGGCAGCCGTTCGAGGTCGAGGGCACCGGCTTCTTCGCGCGTTGCCTGCAGCACGAGACCGACCACCTCAACGGCTTCCTGTACATCGACCGCCTCGTCGGCCGGTACAAGAAGGAGTCGAAGCGGATGCTGCGCGACAACGAGTGGGGTGTGCCGGGCCTCTCGTGGGACCCGGCCGACCCCGCGAACTTCGCCGACGAAGACGAGGACTAACGCAGCACTGCCTCGACCTGCGCCAGTTCGTCGGCCGACAGCGGCCCGAACGCCAGCGCACCCGCGTTCTCCTCGACCTGAGCCACCGTCCGGACGCCCGGAATCGGGATCAGCCGGGGAGAACGCGCCCAGAACCACGCCAGCGCGCCCTGCACCAACGTCCGCCCGCCCGACGTCAACACGTCGCGAACAGCCTCCCGCGCCTCGAGGTACTCCGGTGACGGCTTCCCGTCGACGAAGAACCGCAGCCACGAGGGGTTCGTGACGCGCACGTCGTCAGCAGGCAGCACGTCGAACGTGTCCCGCGCCAGCAGCCCCATCGCGAGCGGACGACGGCACAGCACCGAGTACTCCCCCGCGTACATCTCGGGGTTGTCGAACAGCAGGTTGATGTCGGCCTGAGCGGCGACACCGTGCTCGCCGGCGGCGAAGAACCGCGCCCGCTCGACGTCGTCGGTGCTCCACCCGTAGGCGCGGATCTTGCCCTCGGCGACCAGCGCCTCGCACTCGTCCCGCAGCAGGGCGGCCTCTTCCAGCGGCAGGTCGCCGATGTGCAGCTGGTACAGGTCGATCCAGTCCGTTCCCAAGCGCCGCAGAGACCCCTCGACTGCACGGCGCAGGTACGCGACGGATCCGTCGTTCCCGGTCATCTCACGTGACCCGGCGTCGAACGTGCATCCCCACTTGGTGGCGATCCGCACCTGGTCACGCACATCCGCAAACGCTTGCCCGACCACGGTTTCCGCGTGCCCGCAGCCGTAGACGTCCGCGGTGTCGAACAACGTCACGCCCAGCTCGAACGCCCGCCGCAGCGCCTTCAGGGACTGCCCGTCGTCGGCCGGCCCCCACCCGACCGGCTCGCCACCGCTGAAGAACGGGCCGCCCATGGCCCACGTGCCGAAACCCATCTTGCCCAGATCCGTCATGGGCACCAGCGAACATCCTGGAGCGCACTCCAGGTCAAGAACCAGCCGCTTCTGGTCAAAAAAGGATTGCCGGCGTCAGCGACCATCAAGGCATGCCAATCGAAAACATCGTCGCCTTCGTAGCGGCCTCGTTCCTCATCGCACTGTCGCCCGGACCTGGCACGGCCATGGTCCTGCGACAGTCGGTGCACGGGCGAAAAGCCGCGCTGGCGACGGTGTTCGGCATGGAGGTCGGTGTCGCCTGCTGGGCGATCGCGGCCGCGCTGGGCCTGTCCGTCCTGCTCACGGCGTCCGAGATCGCCTACCACGCGCTCCGGATCATCGGCGCGGTCTTCCTGATCTACCTGGGCGTCAAGGCCCTGATCAGCAAGAGCCTGCCGGGCGCCGAACCTCCGCCCGCGAGCCACGCGTTCCGCAGCGGGCTGGTCGTGAACCTGGCCAACCCGAAGCTCGGCGTGTTCGCGATCTCGTTCCTACCGCAGTTCGTGCCTGCCGGGGAGGCCGGCCAGGGGGTTCTGCTCTTCCTCGCCATCGGCTGGGTGCTGATCGACACCGTCTGGTACCTGATCATCGTGTCGATCCTGCACACCATCCGCGGCTGGCTGAGCCGCCCGCGGGTCCGTCCGGCTCTCGAGAAGCTGTCTGGCGGCGTGCTGCTGGCGCTCGGAGTCCGGCTGGTACTCGACCCGCGTTGAGATCGGGCTGCCCCGGCGCCAGAAGAGCTCTGGCAACCCGGCCAGCTCACCGAGGGTGTGGCAGGCCGCCATGGAGGCGTAGCCACCGGCCAGCACGTGCGCGCGGATCCGGTCCAGACGGCCGAACTCGATCACCTCACCGGCGATGAGGAACGGCAGCACCAGCTGCCAGGCCCGCACCACCGCTGGCCGGCGCCGGTGAGGTGCGCGCAGGGCTGCCCGCGCCACTCGTAAGAGGTGCTCGTTCGCGCTCATCGTGTACGGATGCGCCGAGTGGTCCCAGTTCCACCTGCGCTCCTCCGTGACGGCGCACCGCACGCACTCGACCGGTCCGGTGCCCAGCTCGGCACCGCAGCGGGAGCACGCCAGCAGCGTCATCGCCCAGTCGACGCACGTCCACGGGTACTGGCCGACGTCGGAGGAGACCACCAGCTCGGCCAGTTCCCTGTCCGCCAGCTGGGACGATGTTCGCAACGCCTCCCAGTCCGCGAGCCAGAACTGGTCGAGCAGCTCGGCGCAGAACCCGCAGTCGGGATAGCCGCGACCAGCGAGTTCTCCGCAGGAAGGGCATGCGGAGACCACGGCGGGACGTTGACCGCGACGCGCGCCGGGCGGGAACGGCTGATGATCCGCCACGAGAGAGAAGGTTAGGGGCAAACGACGCCCTTGGCAGCTACGGCGCGCGCTGACTATGGTCGGGTCTCGACAACTCAACAAGAACGCGGGAGCTCGCGCCTGAGCGGGCTGAGAGGGTGACTGGCAGTAGTGCCGGTGTCACCGACCGCCTGAACCTGACCGGGTAATGCCGGCGTAGGGAGGAATGTCGTGACGGCACTTGACGACCGTTCGGTCAAGCCCAGTGTTACCACCGGCCCGATCTCGGGCTCCCGCAAGGTGTACCGCGATGGTGTGCCTTTCCGCAGGGTGGAACTGACCAACGGCGAACATGTCGATCTGTACGACACTTCCGGTCCGTATACCGACGAGAACGCGACCATCGACGTCCACAGTGGACTTCCCGGCCTCAGGTCGGAGTGGGTCGCCGCACGGGAACCGATCAACGGAGCTGTCAGCCAGCTCGCGTACGCGAAGGCCGGGATCATCACCCCGGAGATGAAGTACATCGCGGTGCGCGAGAACCTCGACGCGGAGTTCGTGCGCAACGAGGTCGCCATCGGGCGTGCGGTCATTCCGTTGAACCGCAAGCACCCCGAGGCCGAGCCGATGATCATCGGCAAGAAGTTCCTGGTGAAGATCAACGCCAACATCGGCAACTCCGCGGTGTCGTCGTCGATCGAGGACGAGGTCGACAAGATGGTGTGGGCGTCCCGCTGGGGCGCCGACACGATCATGGACCTGTCCACCGGCAAGCGGATTCACGAGACGCGCGAGTGGATCCTGCGCAACTCGCCCGTGCCGATCGGCACCGTGCCGATCTACCAGGCGCTGGAGAAGGTCAACGGCGACCCGGCGGCGCTGTCGTGGGAGATCTACCGCGACACCGTGATCGAGCAGGCCGAGCAGGGCGTCGACTACATGACCGTGCATGCGGGCGTGCTGCTGCGGTACGTGCCGATGACGGCCAAGCGCGTCACCGGCATCGTCTCGCGCGGCGGGGCGATCATGGCCGGGTGGTGCCTCGCGCACCACAAGGAGAGCTTCCTCTACACGCACTTCGAGGAACTCTGCGACATCCTGCGCACCTACGACATCACGTTCTCGCTGGGTGACGGGCTGCGGCCGGGTTCCATCGCGGACGCCAACGACGAGGCGCAGTTCGCCGAACTCAGGACGCTGGGCGAGCTCACGCACATCGCGCGGGCCAAGGACGTCCAGGTGATGATCGAGGGCCCCGGCCACGTGCCGATGCACAAGATCGCCGAGAACGTGCGGCTGGAAGAGGAGTGGTGCGGCGAGGCGCCGTTCTACACCCTCGGCCCGCTGGCCACGGACATCGCGCCGGCGTACGACCACATCACGTCCGCGATCGGCGCGGCGCAGATCGGCTGGCTGGGCACCGCGATGCTCTGCTACGTCACGCCGAAGGAGCACCTCGGCCTGCCGAACCGGGACGACGTGAAGACCGGCGTGATCACGTACAAGATCGCGGCGCACTCCGCGGACCTCGCCAAGGGCCACCCCGGCGTCCAGGACTGGGACGACGCGTTGTCCAAGGCGCGCTTCGAGTTCCGCTGGGAGGACCAGTTCAACCTGTCGCTCGACCCGGACACCGCGCGCTCGTTCCACGACGAGACGCTCCCCGCGGAACCGGCGAAGACGGCGCACTTCTGCTCGATGTGCGGGCCGAAGTTCTGCTCCATGAAGATCACCCAGGACGTCCGCCGCTATGCCGAGGAACGCGGACTGTCCACAGTGGAGGCGATCGAGGCGGGCATGGCGGAGAAGTCCGGCGAGTTCGCCGACACCGGCAACAAGGTCTACCTGCCAGTGGTGGAAACGACGTGACAGCAACACCTCCGCGGGTCCTCACCATCGCCGGAAGCGATTCCGGCGGTGGTGCGGGGATCCAGGCCGACCTCCGCACGCTCTTCGCGTGCGGAGTGCACGGCTGCGTCGCCCTGACTGCCGTGACGGTGCAGAACTCGTTGGGCGTCACGGGCGTCGCCGAGATACCGGCTGCCACGGTCGCCGCGCAGATCATCTCGGTCGCCGAGGACATCGGGCTGCAGGCCGCGAAGACCGGCATGCTGGCGTCGTCGGCGATCATCGAGGCGATCACGCCCGCGCTGGACCGCGTCGGGATCGGCCGCGGCCAGAAGACCCCGTTCGTCGTCGACCCCGTGTCGGCGTCGATGCACGGCGACCAGCTGCTGGCCGACTCGGCGCTGGACGCGTTGCGGGGCTTGCTCTTCCCGCGCGCGACTTTGGTGACGCCGAACCTGGACGAGGTGCGGTTGATCACGGGTGTTGCGGTGAAGGACCGGGCTGACCAACGGGTTGCCGCGGAGGCGTTGCACGCCATGGGTCCGGAGTGGGTGCTCGTGAAGGGCGGCCACATGTGGGACGACCCGGAGTGCCTCGACCTGCTGTACGACGGCCGGGAGTTCATCGAACTGCCTGGGCCGCGCTACGACGTGGAGCACACGCACGGCAGCGGCGACACTCTCGCGTCGTCGATCAGTTCGGCACTCGCTCGCGGGGCGTCGGTGCCGGAAGCAGTGCGGTTCGGCAAGGACTTCATCGTGAAGTCCGTAGCCGCCGCTTACCCGCTGGGGGCCGGAGTCGGACCCGTGTCGCCGTTGTGGAGGCTCGACAGGTAACGGGCGTACATCGCCTTGAGGTCGGTGGTCTCGGGGTCGAGCAGCCAGACCGTCAGCGCGCCTTCGAGGAAGGCGATCAGCTCGACGGCGCCTGCCTCCCCGAGCACACCGGCGAAGTGCTTTCTGAGCAACCGGTTCCGGGCCCGGAACCGTTGCGTGATCTCGTCGTCCCTTGTCAGGTGCTCCGCCTGCAGCACCGTGTGCAGCGTCGCCAAACCCTTGTGCGCCATGGTGTATTCGGCGTCTTCCAGCAACGCCGTGACGAGATCATTGCTGCTCACCCGGCTGGCTGCCCGCGCGTCGAACTCGTCCAGCACGGCCTTGAGCAGGTTCTCCTTGGAACCGAAGTGGTGGATCACCGCGGACGGCGTGACGCTCGCCTTCTTGGCGATGGCCGCGACCCCCGTGCCCGCGAACCCGTTGACACCGAACAGCTCGATCGCGGCGTCGACGATCTCGCGCCGCCGCTCGACGCCGCGCTGCTGAACCTGTCCCTTGATCCCGACCACACGAAAAAGGCTAGCTGGCCGCATTATACTGAACAACCATGCAGGAAAATGAGGTCAGGACAGAGCTGGTCATCCCGGCGCCGATCGACGACGTGTGGCAGGTGCTGGTGGACTTCGGCGGCTATGCCCACTGGAACCCCGTCATGGAGTACGTGCAGGTAGACGACCTGAAGACCAAGGTGAAGGCGGCCAAGGGCACGCCGTTCGAGCGCGAGTTCGACGGCGAGATCACGGCGACCGAGAAGTACGTGCTGGCGTCCCAGGGCGGCGACCCGAAGATGTTCTTCGGCCGCCACCGCTGGGAGCTGACAGAGATCGACAGCGGCACCCGGCTGGTGAACATGGAGGCCTTCACCGGCCCGATGGCCGCCGATGTGCTGGCGCAGACCCGCGAGGTGCTCGTCGCGGAGTTCGACGCCTTCAACCAGGCGCTACTGCGACTCTTCGTCCAGGCATAGGCAGAAGGGGTGGCCGGCCGGGTCGAACAGCGACTTCACGCGCTAGCTCGATTCTTCGTCGTCGGCCTGCCAAGCGGCCCACACCCGGCTCTCGTGCATGAACCGCTTGGTCTCAGCGAGACCGAGTCCGGACTCGCTGATCACCATCAGGCAGTTCATCTTCGACAGACCACGTTGCCGGAGCAGGCCGAGCACCTCGTCGTACCCCGCTCCGGCCGCCAGCCGCGCACGAGCCAGTTCCACGAAGGGGTCGAGCTCAGCGGGATCGGACACTACTTCGGCTCTTCGCCGACCAGCGTCTCCAGCGCGTCCAACGCGTTCACCAGAGCCGAAACGTGTTCGGGTGTCAGCTGTTCGATCCGCCGCTGCAGCTCGCGCACCCGCGCGGACCGCACTCCGGAGACCATCGTCTCGCCCTCGGGTGTGGGGGTCGCGAGCCACGCGCGGCCGTCCTGCGGGTCCGGTTCGCGCTTCACGTACCCGGCCTCGACCAGGGCGGCGACGATGCGGGACAACGTCGGCGGCGCCACGCCTTCCTTGGTCGCCAGGTCGCCGAGGCGCATGGGGCCGCAGCGGGCGAGGGTGGCCAGCGCGGAGACCGCGCCGGGGCCGAGTCCCGGGGAACCGGTGCGTCGCAGCAACCGGGCCAGCCGGCCGATCGCCAGGTACAGGCGCGCGGTCGCGTCCTCGACCTCGGCGTCAATGGGGGCCGTCACGGCTTGTCGTCCTCCTCGGCGGGATTAAGTAGTTCTCAATCATCCCCCAACACGTGAGTACCCACGGTAGCGACCTCAGAGTCCCGGCGAAGACGCTTGGGCCCAAAAGCGCTGCGGAATTCGGCCCGCCAAGCGCGCGAGCCGTCCGCCCTCGACCGCACAACGCATGGCGGCGCCCATGCGTTCCGGGTCCTGGGCACGGGTGACCGCGGTCGCCAAAAGTACCGCTGAGCAGCCGAGTTCCATCGCCAGCGCCGCGTCGGACGCCGTGCCGATGCCCGCGTCGAGCACCACCGGGACGGTCGCGCGCGAGGTGATCAGCTCGATGTTGTGCGGATTGCGGATGCCGAGTCCCGTTCCGATCGGCGAACCAAGAGGCATCACCGTGGCGCAACCGATGTCCTGGAGCTTCAACGCCAGCACCGGGTCGTCGTTGGTGTACGGCAGTACCACAAAACCGTCCTGCACCAACCGTTCCGCCGCGTCCAGCAGTTCGACCGGGTCCGGCAGCAGGGTCTGCTCGTCGTAAACCACTTCGAGCTTCACCCAGTTGGTTTCCAACGCCTCGCGCGCGAGCTGGGCGGTCAGCACGGCCTCGGCGGACGTACGGCAGCCGGCCGTGTTCGGCAGGACCTCGATTCCAAGGCGCCGCAACAACTCCAGCACGCCGGTCTGACCAACGGAATCCACCCTGCGCATGGCCACGGTCGTCAGCTCGGTACCGGACGCGACCAGAGCCCGTTCCAGCACCGAGAGGTTCGCGGCACCACCGGTGCCGGTGATGAGCCTGGACCGGAACTCCCGGCCCGCGATGATCAGCGGATCGTCCACGTCAGCCTCCCTGGACCGCGGTCAGCACCTCGACCACGCCGCCGTCCGGCACGATCGTCTTGTCCCACAACGCCCTCGGCACCACAGCGCCGTCCAGTGCCACGGCGACACCGGACGTGGGCGCCCCCACCAGCGACACCAGCGCGGCGACGGACGTGCCGTCGTCCAGGTCGCGAGAAGTGCCGTTGACCTGTGCTTTCACCAGCTTCCTCCCTTGAGCAGCCCGACGACCTGCGCAGCGGTGTGCGGGGCGAGCAGAAGTCCGTTGCGGTGGTGTCCGGTCGCCGCGATCACGCCGGGCTCCAGCCAGCGCACGATCGGCACGTTGTCCGGGCTGCCCGCGCGGAACCCGACGGCGGCCTCGGTCAGCGCGTACTCGGCGATGCCCGGCAGCACGGTTTCCGCGTCCCGCAACAGGTCCCGCACCCCCGCGACGGACACGTCGGTGTCGAACCCCACCTCGTACTGCGTAGCTCCGACGACCAGGCCGTCGTTGCGCGGAACCAGATACACCGGCCGGCCGGAAACCAGAGCGCGGATCGTGTGACGCGGCGGCGGCAACGCCCCAGAACGCCAGGAAAGCCGCAGGATCTCACCCTTGACCGGCCGGATCACGTCCCGCAGCAAGGGATGCAACGCACCGCTCCACGCCCCGGCTGCGATCACCTCGACGCGGCCGTCCACATCGGACCGCACGCCCAGCTCGACGCATGCCTTCCACAGTGCGGAAAGCAACGCGCGGTTGTCGACGGCGAGGTCACCTGCCGCGTACACACCGCCACGAACCGCCGGGCCCAGAGAAGGTTCGAGCGCACGGATCTCCCGCGAGGTCAGCAACTCCCCCGCGTGCTTCAGATCAGCGAGGTCACCGGGTTGCGTTCCAACCGCGAGAGTCCCCGCCGTGAACAGTTCGACACCGATCGACGAGGCGAACGCGGGCCACATCGCCAGGGCCTCAACACCCTGCGCCACCACGGCTTCCTCGCCCGGCCAGGCCTCCGTCAACGGCGCGAGCATCCCGCCCGCGACCCGTGATCCGGCGTGCGGGGACCCCACGTCGGTAACCGAAACCGAGTACCCGTCCCGCAGCAACGCCAAAGCCACGGACAGGCCGATGACACCGCCACCCCGGACGGCCACTTCCACACTGCTCAAGGCATTCACGCTCCCTGCGCCGGCATGACCCGGATCAGGTTCGACGGTCGGAGCGAACCACGCTCCCTCTCAGCCCGGTGATCTCCAGGCTCCCGTGCGGACCGACACCAACATAACGGTTACCGTGCGAGCGTGCCAGGACTCGACGGAAACCTGATCAGGCAACGACTCGCCGACGCGACGCTCTACCTCTGCACGCCGAACCGGCCTGATCTGGCCGAGTTCGCCGATGCGGCCCTCGCCGGCGGCGTCGACATCATCCAACTGCGGGACAAGTCACTCGAGGCGAAGCAGGAGCTCGACGCGCTCGAGATCCTCGCCGAAGCCGCCGAACGCCACGGCAAGCTCTTCGCCGTCAACGACCGCGCGGACATCGCGCACGCGGTCCAGGCCGACGTGCTGCACCTCGGCCAGGACGACCTGCCCGTGCCGCTCGCCCGGAAGATCCTCGGCGACGACGTGGTGATCGGCCGCTCCACCCACGACGTCGACCAGATGCGGGCGGCGGCGGACGAACCCGGCGTGGACTACTTCTGCACCGGCCCGTGCTGGCCGACGCCGACCAAGCCGGGCCGTCCGGCTCCAGGACTGGACCTCGTCCGAGCGACGAAGAGCGCCAGGCCGTGGTTCGCGATCGGCGGCATCGACCTCACGAACCTCCACGAGGTGAAGGCCGCAGGAGCCACCCGCGTCGTCGTCGTCCGGGCCATCACCGACGCCGAGGACCCGCGCAAGGCAGCCGAGTCGTTCAAAGTTGAACTTAGTAGTTGAAATTTGAACAACTTGGCGTACGCTCGGAACTGTGAGCGCACCTGTGCTGTACCTGAGCCACGGGGCTCCCCCGTTGGCTGACGACGAGACGTGGACCAGAGAGCTCAAGGACTGGTCCGCCACTCTCCCGCGCCCGGAGGCCGTGCTCATGGTCTCCGCGCACTGGGAGGAGGCGCCGACCACGATCGGCGCGACCACGACCGTGCCGCTGGTCTACGACTTCTGGGGCTTCCCGCAGCACTACTACGAGGTCACGTACGAAGCGCCGGGTGCTCCCGAGCTCGCGGAGGACGTCCGCAAGCTCCTCGGCGGCCACGTCCAGCAGGACGCCGGCCGCGGCCTCGACCACGGCGCATATGTGCCGCTCAAGGAGATGTTCCCGGACGCGGACGTGCCGGTGCTGCAGATGTCGCTGCCCACGCTCGACCCGCGCGAGCTGCACGGGATCGGCCGGAAGCTCGCACCGCTGCGGGACAAGAACGTCCTGATCGTCGGCAGCGGGTTCATGACGCACAACCTGAGCTGCGTGCACTTCGGCCAGGGCCCGGACTACGAGCCGCCGTCGTGGTCGAAGGAGTTCGACGACTGGGCGCACCAGCAGCTGGCGAACGGCGACGTGGACGCGTTGCTGGACTTCCAGCAGAAGGCTCCCGCGGCGGGCATCGCGCATCCGCGGACCGAGCACTTCGCGCCGCTGTTCGTGGCACTCGGCGCTGCGAGCGACGAGAAAGCCCGTACCAGCGTTGAAGGCTTCTGGTACGGGCTCTCGAAACGATCTGTGCAGTTCAGCTAGAGATCAGCCGCGCGTCAGGGTCAGGCCGTAGCGCGACAGGATCGGGTTCACCGGCTGGAAGTACGTGGTGCCACCGGACGAGCAGTTGCCCGAACCGCCGGACGTCACGCCCTGGGCCTGGCCGAAGCCCGAGCCCGCCACCCAGGAGCCACCCGAGTCGCCGGGCTCCGCGCACACGTTGGTGCGGGTGAGGCCGCGGACGGTGCCCTGCGGGTAGTTCACGGTCTGGTTCTTGGCCTGGACCGAACCGCAGTGCCAGCCGGTGGTCGAGCCGGAGCGGCAGATCTGCGCGCCGACAGCGGCCTCGGTGGAGCCCTTGACGATCACGTTGGCACCGCCGTAGCGGTTGACCCACGGCCGCGGGGTCCAGTTCGCGTTGGTCTTCACCCACGCGTAGTCGTTGCCGGGGAACGTCGACGCCTGGAAGGTGCCCTGGGCGACGCGGTTGAAGCCCTGGGTGGCGGTGCCGGCGCGGCCGCAGTGGCCGGCGATGACGAACCCGCCGGTCACGGAGAAGCCGAGCGAGCAACGTCCGCCGCCCATGTAGACCGCGTCACCACCGCGCAGGTCGTACAGCGTGGTCGGGCTCTCGGCCACCTCGGCGACCTGAACGGCGCCGCTGATGCTCTTGGCCGTGGCGATCCACTGGTCCGCGGCCGCGTCGCGGGTGTTCTTGTTGACCTCGACCACGACGGCGTTGGACTTCTCGTCCACCCGCCAGCTGGTGACGCTCGCGGGAGCGGTCATGAGGTCGAGCACCGACTTGGTGCCGTTGAGCTGGGTGAGCGAGTTCTGGACGACCTTGGTGTCCGCGCCGCTCACGGAGAGTCCCGACCTGGTCACCGCCACGGTCAGTCTGCCGCTCGCCTGGTCGATCCAGGATCCGCCGAACGCGTCACCCAGAGAGGCCTTCGCCTGCTCCGCGGTTTCGCTTGCTTTCTGGTCAGAAGCCAACCGGACGCGTGCCTGGTCAGCGTTCAGGCCCAAATCACGTTGGACCGCTTGGAGCAATTCGGCCGGGTAGCTCTCCGTGTCGGAACCGGTTGGGGCGACTGGTGCGGCAGGGGCGCCAAACGCCGGTACGCTGAGAGCAGTCACGACTCCGGTGGCGAGCAACACGGCACCGGTAATACGGGCCGCACTCGTGCGGTTCATCAGACGTCTCCCTCACTTTCGGGTGCAGGGGAACCCGAGAGATCGGTTGCAGGGACCTCTCTCGGGGGCTCTAGGGGGACGGGTGGTGGGGCGGCGGCAGGGGTCGCCCCACCCCTCCAATCCCCAGCTCTCTCTCGTTCGATGCGAGGGCGCCGCGCTCAAGTGGTCTTGCCACGAGCCTCATTGCGCCCCCCTCCCGGTCTCTTTCGGACCGAATCCTTCGCCCGTTCGAGTGACGTTATGGGCCCGTTATCTATTACGCCCGACCTCGACCGTGGACGAAGTGTGTCACAGCTCACGACAGATCAACTGCGGTGCGTAGCAATTGACAGTTAACTATCGCTCAAAGTAGTGACGTGATCACCGAATGGGGTCGACAGTTGACGTCGGTTTAGAGCTGTCGGTCGGCTGTCGGGATTCTGTCGTCGTAGTCGCCGGTCCGGTCGGCGTCGTGCTTTCGGTGGGCGACTGACCGGACGTGGCCGAAGTGCTCGGCGGGACGGTCACGGTCTCCGTTTCCGTCTTCGTCGTCTCGGTGTGCGTTTCGGTGTGGACGGTCTCGTTGGTGGTCGGCCCCGGATCCGCGGACGTCGGTTTGCCGGTCACCAACTGGACGCTCGTGACGGTGAGGACGGTCACGACGAACGCCAGCAGTCCGCCGACCGCGATGACCTGCCAACGCTTTTCGCGTTCCATCGACCGTTGATAGAGCACGGCGCCCACTGTGGTCACCACACTCGCGAGGATCGCGCCGATGATGGTGCCGACGACGTTGAGGCGAAGGCTCAGCACGGCCGCGGTGACGGCGGCGAGCACACTCGCGACGAGCTTGACGGGGGTGATCTTCTCCTTCTCAGACATGACACTTGTGGGACGTCGGGCACAGTTCACCGGTTGTGCCCCGGTGACGTGCATCATCGACACATGCGTCTGGTGACTCTCGAAGACATCCACGCGGCCGCTGCCGCGATCGCCCCGCATGTCGTCCACACCCCGCTGCTGACGTTCGACTCGGGACTTTCGATCAAGCCCGAATGCCTGCAGCCCATCGGAGCTTTCAAGCAACGCGGCGCGGTGAACGCCTTGTCCCGCATACCTTCCGAGGACCGCGCGCGTGGTGTCGTGGCGTATTCGAGTGGTAACCACGCGCAAGCAGTCGCCTACGCGGCCAAGCTCCTGGGCATGCCCGCGGCGATCGTCGTACCGGACAACACGCCGCAGCTGAAGATCGACGCGACGCGCTCGCACGGCGCCGAGGTGTTCGTCGTCGGCATCACCGAACGCGAGTCGCGCGCCGCCGAACTGGTCGAGGAACGCGGTGCCACGCTGATCCCGCCGTTCGACCACCCGGACGTGATCGCCGGCCAGGGCACGATCGGCCTGGAGATCTGCGCGGACCTGCCCGACGTCGCCACGATCCTGGTCCCGGTGAGCGGCGGCGGCCTGATCGCCGGCGTCGCGACGGCCGTGAAGTCGTTGCGCCCCAACGTCCGCGTGATCGGCGTCGAACCCGAGCTGGCCGGCGATGCCGCCGCGTCGTTCGCCGCCGGTTCGCTGGTCCGGTGGGACGCGCACGACCGCGCCCGCACCATCGCCGACGGCCTGCGCGCCGAGCCGTCCGAGCTGACGTTCGCGCACATCCGCGAGTACGTCGACGACATCGTCACCGTGACCGAGGACGAGATTCGGGACGCTGTCAGGGAAATTGCCCGCCGCACCCGCGTCGTGTCCGAGACGAGCGGCGCTGTTCCCGTTGCGGCGTACCTGAACCGCTCGTTGCCCGCCGGCCCGGCGGTCGCGGTCGTGTCCGGCGGCAACATCGAACCGAAGCTGTTCGCGGAACTAGTCGGATGATCTCGCTCGACGACATCCGTTCGGCGGCAACGGTGATCGCGCCGCACGTGGTGCGCACGCCGCTGCTGCCGTTCGGTCCTGGCTGGCTCAAGCCCGAATCACTGCAGCCGATCGGTGCGTTCAAGCTCCGCGGCGCGCTGAACGCGTTGGCACGCCTGGAGAACCGGGCGAACGGCGTGGTCGCGTACTCCAGCGGCAACCACGCCCAGGCCGTGGCGTTCGCGGCCCGGCTGCACGGCGTTCCGGCGGCGATCGTGATGCCTTCAAACACTCCCGCGGTCAAGATCGAGGCCACGAAAGCGCTGGGAGCCGAGGTCTTCATCGTCGGCATCACCGAACGCGTCGAACGGGCGGAAGCCCTCGTCGCCGAACGAGGTGCGGCGCTGATCCCGCCGTTCGACCACCCGGACGTGATCGCCGGCCAGGGCACGATCGGCCTCGAGATCCTCGAAGACCTGCCGGACGTGCAAGCGGTCGTCGTGCCGATGTCGGGCGGCGGCCTGATCTCCGGCGTCGCCACGGCGATCAAGACGCTGCGCCCGGACGTCCGAGTGATCGGCGCGGAACCAGCTCTGGCCGCCGACATCGCCGACTCGCTCCACCGAGGCGAACTCACCCGCTGGGACCCGGTGGAACGCGCTCAGACGGCCGCTGACGCCCTCCGCGACGAGCCCTCGGCCCTCACCTGGGAACACATCAGCAAGCTCGTCGACGACGTGATCACGGTGTCGGAAGAAGAGATCTTCGACGCGATGGCCCAGTTGGCCCGCGGCGCACGGCTGATCACCGAACCCAGCGGTGCCGTCGCGGTCGCGGCCCAGGCGAAGCTCGGAGGTGGCGTTGCCGTCGTCTCCGGCGGCAACGTCGACCCCGCGCTACTTGTTCGCGTGCTGCGGACCTGACCGCATGTGGGTCGGCGGACCCTCCACGCCGCAGTGCAGGCAGTCGCCGGGATGCGGCGCTTCGGGTTGATCAGGCGCCGCGGCCAGCACGTCGTTGTTCACGCCGATCGCGAGCACGCCACCGATGATCGCCGCCACCGCGCACAGCACGAGCGCCATCTGCCACCCGGAGGTCATGACCGCCGGGTTCGTGTAGTCCTCACCCATCAGCCCGACCGCCCCTGGCAGCACGGCCATCGCCAGCAGGCTGCCGGTGCGCGCCACCGCGTTGTTGACGCCCGACGCGACGCCCGCGTGGTGATCAGGGGCGGACGCGAGCACGGTCGCGGTGACCGGCGCGACCACGGCAGCGAGGCCCAGACCGAACACGATCACGCCCGTCACATAGCTCGAACCGGGTGCGGCGTTGCGCAGCAGGAGCATGCCGAGCCCGATCACGATCGGCCCGAGAACCAACTGCCAGCGCGGGCCGTACTTCTGCGCGATCTTCCCCGACGTCGACGACAGCAGCAGCATGATGATCGTGAGCGGCACGCTGGCCAGGCCGGACGCCGTCGGCGAGTAGCCGAGCGACACCTGCAGCTGCAGCACGAGCAGCACCATCACGCCGCCGAGTGCCGCGTAGACCAGGAACGTCAGCAGGTTCGCCACGAGGAACGTGCGGTTGCGGAACAGTTCCGGTGGCACCAGCGGGTCCGCGGACCGCACCTGGACCACGCCGAACGCGATCATCGCCGCCAGCCCGAGCCCAGCCACCAGGTACGACTGCTCGACCAGGCCGCCGGTCATCAAAGCAAGCCCAACGGCTCCGACCAGCGCCGACAGGTAGTTGGGGTGCCCGGCGGTCTCGTCCCGCGACTCCGGCACCGACCGCAGCGCGAGGAACACGCACAGCGCGGCCACCGGCAGGTTCACCAGGAACGCGAGCCGCCACGACCACGCCTGCACGAGCAGCCCGCCGACGAACGGCCCGATCGCGGTGGCCACACCGGACAGCCCCGACCAGGCACCGATCGCGCGCGAGCGGTCCTCCCGGTTGAACGACGACTGCAGGATCGCCAAAGCACCCGGCGTCAGCAACGCCGCTCCCACACCCTGCAGCACGCGCGCGGCCACGAGCACCGGCACGTCCCACGCGACGCCGCACAGCAGCGACGACACGCCGAACCAGATCACGCCGACCACGTAGACCCGGCGCCGGCCGAACCGGTCACCCAATGATCCCGCGACCAGGATCAACGAGGCCAGCGCGAGCATGTAGCCGTTCAGGATCCACTGCAGATCCGTGACCGACGCCTTGAACTCGGCACCGATCCGCGGCAGCGCGACGTTGACGATCGTCCCGTCGAGCATCGCCATGCCCGAGCCGAGGATCGTCGTGGCCAGCACCGCACGAGCGCGCGGCGTGCCCCAGGCGATCAAGACGGCCGGTTGAGCGTGGCGACGAACTTGTACCGGTCACCGCGGTACACCGAGCGAACCCACTCGATCGGGTTGCCCTCGGTGTCGAACGAGTGCCGGGACAGCAGCAGCATCGGCAGGCCGATGTCGGCACCGAGCAACTCTGCCTCTTCAGGCGAGGCCAGCGCGGTCTCGATCGTCTCCTCGGCGTGTCCCATCTCGACGCCGAACCGCTCGGACAGCACCTGGTACAGCGAGGCACCGGGCGCCAGGTAGCGCCGCAGCCCGCGGAACCGGCCGAGCGCCAGGTGCGTCGTCTCGATCGCCATCGGCTCGTTGTCCGCGAGACGCAGGCGGTGCAGACGCAGCACCTTGGCACCGGGACGCACGCCGAGCAGCCGCGCGAGCTCTGCCTCCGCGGGCATCTCGGAAGCCTCGATCAGCTTCGACGACGGCACGCGGCCCTGGGCGCGCATGTCCTCTGTGTACGAAGACAGCTGCAACCTCTGGGCGACCTTGGGTTCCGCCGCGAAGGTGCCCTTGCCCTGCACCCGGAGCAGTCGCCCTTCGACCGTCAGCTCGGCGAGAGCCTGGCGAACGGTCGTCCTGGAGACGTCGAACTCCGCGGCCAGCGACCGTTCCGTGGGGATTGGCGAACCAGGCGGCAGCGCTCGCAACAGGTCGAGCAGGTGCCGCTTGAGACCCCAGTACTTCGGCTCGCGCTGTGCACGCGTCCTGGCGTCCACGCCTGATGCAGGCGTCGTCTCCAGCATGGCCTCCTCCTCGCACTCCATGTCACGCACCACAAGGATGCCTTGTCCGTGTCGATTCGTGCGTTCGAACCCCCGCCAATCGACACGAAATTGCTCCGATGACTCCGCAACGCTTTGGCAACGCGCTTGACAGACTCGGTGACGCAGCACACGCTGTTCCGCATTGGTCTACACCACTTGGGCGTTCCGGCCGAGGGGCCGGGCTTGCTGAAAGGGCGCGACTGTGAAGGGCTGGAGAGGACTCGCTGCTGGTGCCGCCGCACTGGCAGTGGCCGTGTCGGGATGTGGCACGAGCACGAACAGCGGTAGCGGCACGGAGACCAAAGAGATCACCGTGTGGCTCATGGACGGCTCCGCGCCGACGACCCTGACCGACGCTCTGAACAAGGAGTTCGAGAGCGCGAACGGCATCAAGGTCAAGTACGAGGTCCAGAAGTGGACCGGTATCCAGGAGAAGCTGACCACGGCGCTGGCCAGCAACACCCCGCCCGACGTCATCGAGCTCGGCAACACCCAGACGGCGAGCTTCGCGGACACCAACACGCTGGCGGATCTGACCGCTGACGCGAGCCAGTTCAACGGCGGCGAGTGGCTGGGCGGCCTCAAGGACTCGCTGACGCTGAACGGCAAGCAGTACGGCGTGCCGTTCTACGCCGCGAACCGCACCGTCATCTACCGCACCGACCTGCTGCAGGCCGCAGGCGTCGCGAAGCCGCCGGCGTCGCGTGCCGAGTGGATCGACGCGATCAACAAGCTCAAGGCCGCGAATGCGTCCAACCCGGACTTCCAGGCGCTGTACCTGCCCGGTCAGTCCTGGTACTTCCTGCTCTCGCTGATCTGGGACGAGGGCGGCGACATCGCCAAGCAGGACGGCGGCAAGTGGACCGGCACGCTCGACACGCCGCAGGCCAAGGCGGGCTTCGAGGCCTACAAGGCGCTCTACGACGCGTCGGCCACCAAGAAGGCCCCGGCTGACATCGACGAGGCGAAGCCCCAGCAGATGGAGGTCTTCGGCACGGGCAACGTCGGCATGATGATCGGCCTCCCGTGGGAGCTCGCCGGCGCCGTCAAGGCCAAGGCGGACCTGAAGGACAAGACCTCGGCGTTCCCGATCCCGTCCAAGAAGGCCGGCTCGACCGCGCCGGTGTTCCTGGGTGGCTCGAACCTCGCGATCCCGGCCGGCAGCAAGAACGCCGACGCCGCCAAGAAGTACCTGGCGCTGCTGTCGTCCAAGAAGTACCAGGACATGCTCGCCGAGGGCGGCGCGGTTCCCGGCACCTCGAAGGACACCTCGAAGCTCGGCAGCACTCCGCTCGGCAAGGCCATGGCCGAGTCGTCCCCCAACGGCAAGGTCACCCCGGTGACGCCGAAGTGGGCGGCCGTCGAGGCGGGCCAGAACCCGCTGAAGGACGCGCTCACCGCGTACCTGACCGGCGCGAAGACGCTGGACCAGGCGACGAAGGACGCGAGCGACGCCGTCACCAAGGCCATGGGATAACCCAGCTGAGATGACGGCCGTCAAGACGACCGAAACGGCAGCGCCGGCCGGGGGCAAGACCCCGCCGGCGCTGCCGCCTGCCGTGACGGGTGGGGCGCGCAAGCGTCGCCGCCGGGGCGGCGCCTTCGACCGGGCGCTGCCCTACCTGCTGCTGGCTCCGGCGCTCATCGCGATTCTGTGGCTGATCGGTTTTCCGGTCGTCTCGGTCTTCGTGACGAGCTTCCGCAAGCTCAACCTCGGCGAGCTGGTCCGTGGCGAGATCGTGTGGACCGGCCTCGACAACTACGTGGCCGTCCTGCAGGACGAGCGCTTCTGGACCGTGACGCTGCGGACCGTCGTGTTCACCGTCGCCGTCGTCGGCGTGTCGGTGGGCGCGGGTCTGATGATCGCGTTGCTGATGCGCAAGCTCTCCGGGTGGGTCCGGGTCGCGCTCCAGGTCACGATGCTGTGCGCGTGGGCGATGCCGATCCTCGCGTCCGCGACCGTGTACATCTGGATGTTCGACCAGAACTACGGAATCCTGAACAAAACGCTGGTACAGCTCGGTTTCGAGCAGTTCAACGGGCACTCGTGGTTCGGTTCCGGCACGTCCACGCTGGCCGTGGTCGGCCTGCTCATCGTGTGGCAGGCGATCCCGTTCCTGGCGTTCTCCCTCTACGCCGGCGTTCTCGGCGTTCCGCGCGACCTCTACGAGGCGGCGGGCATCGACGGGGCGACGGCCTGGCAGACGTTCCGCGCGGTGACCTGGCCGGAGATCAAGTCGCTGTTGATGATGGTGACGTTCCTGTCGACCCTGTGGGACTTCAAGGTCTTCGCCCAGATCTGGGTCTTCAAGGAGGGCGGCCCGAGCGGTGAGAGCACGACGCTCGCCGTGATGCAGTACCTGGAAGGCATCGCGAAGAGTCACTTCGGTGTCGCGGCCGCGATCAGCGTGCTGATGATGATCATTCTCGGCCTGATCACGTTCCAGTACCTGCGCAAGCTGCTGCAGACCGAGGAGGGCAAGATCTGATGCTCAAGAAGTCTGCAGCGAACGTCGCGGGCCTCGTGCTCGCGCTGTTCTTCCTCTTCCCGACGTACTGGATGATCACGTCCGCGTTGAAGCCCAAGGGCTCGACGATCACGTCGGACTACGACCTCGTCCCGTTCTCCGTGACGATGTCGAACTTCGTGACCGCGTGGACGAAGCCCGGCTTCCTGTCCTCGCTGGGCAACAGCCTCATGGTGACGCTCACCGCGGTGCTGGCCTCGATCATCGTCGGCATCACGGCCGCGGTCGCCATGTCGCGCTTCTCCTTCCGCGGCCGCA
Organism: Lentzea aerocolonigenes; assembly: GCF_000955955.1. Taxonomy (GTDB): domain Bacteria; phylum Actinomycetota; class Actinomycetes; order Mycobacteriales; family Pseudonocardiaceae; genus Lentzea; species Lentzea aerocolonigenes_A. Next base: position 50,331 of record NZ_JYJG01000064.1, on the reverse strand, counting down.
AATCGTTCGTGCTGCTGATGCTCGTCGCGCAGATGGCACCGTTCGAGGCGTTGCTGATCCCGATGTTCCTGATGATGCGGGACCTTCAGCTCTACGAACACCTGACCTCGCTGGTGCTCGTGTACTTCGCCGTGACGCTGCCGTTCTGCGCGTGGACGTTGCGCGGCTTCGTGAACGGCATCCCGATCGAGCTCGAGGAAGCCGCGATGGTCGACGGCTGCGGCCGCTGGGGCGCGTTCCAGAAGGTGACTCTGCCCTTGCTGGGCCCTGGTCTCGTCGCCACGTCGGTGTTCGCGTTCATCACGGCGTGGAACGAGTTCCTGTTCGCCAAGGTGCTGATCCGCAGCCAGGACAGGGAAACCCTCCCGGTGTGGCTGTCCGGTTTCCAGACGGCGTTCGGCACCGACTGGGGCGGCGCGATGGCCGCCTCGGTGCTGTTCACCGTGCCCGCGCTCGTTTTCTTCCTCATCGTCCAGCGCAAGATGGTCGCCGGCGTCACCGCCGGTGCAGTGAAGGGATGACAAGTGGATCAGTTGGCCGCTGCCGTTCTGCTGCCCGGATTTCACGGAACGACCGCCCCCGACTGGTTGCTGCGGCGGGTTTCTGACGGACTCGGCGGTGTGGTCCTCTTCGGCCGCAACGTGGTCGACGACGCTCAGGTGACCGCGCTGTGCAGTGAGCTCCGCTCGGTGCGCCCGGACGTGGTGATCGGCATCGACGAGGAGGGCGGCGACGTCACGCGTCTCGACGCGGGCCGCGGCTCCGAGGTCCCCGGCAACCACGCCCTGGGCGTGGCGGACGACCTCGACCTCACCCGCTCGGTCGCCGCGTCCATCGGCTCCCGCCTGGCCAAGTGCGGGATCTCGCTGAACCTGGCGCCGTCCGCGGATCTGGTGCTGACGCTGGACGACCCGATCATCGGCGTCCGCGCGTTCGGCTCGGATCCCCAGTTGGCCGCTCGCCACGTGGCCGCGTGGGTCGAAGGCCTCCAGGCCGTCGGCGTTGCCGCGTGTGCCAAGCACTTCCCCGGCCACGGAGCGTCCACTGAGGACTCCCACGAGCAGCTTCCCGTTCTCCCGCGCACGGAGGAACAGCTCCGCGCGGTGGAACTGGTGCCGTTCCGGGCGGCCGTCAACGCGGGCGTCCGCTCGATCATGACCGGCCACCTCGTCGTCCCCGAGTGGGGCAGCGCTCCCGTCACGCTCAACAAGCACGCGATCGACCTGCTCCGCAACGAGCTGGGCTTCACCGGCGCCGTGATCACCGACGGCCTCGACATGAAGGCGGTGGGCGGAGACCTGGCCCAGGGCGCAGTTCGCGCACTCGCCGCCGGAGTCGACGCGATGTGCCTCGGCGGCATGGCGCTGGACGACACCGACCTGCAGTGGCTGATCGACTCGATCGTCGCCGCCGTGAAGTCCGGCGAACTCTCCGAAGAACGCCTGACCCAAGCCGCAGCCCGCTCCCTCGCCCTGGGCCTACCTCCGTCATCGGTGGACGCTCACGACGCTGAGATCGGTCTCACGGCCGCACGACGTGCAGTTCAGGCGCGTGGCCGGGTTAGTGTCGGTACCGACCCGGTAGTAGTCGACCTGGTCGTGGACGCGTCGATCGCGGTCGGCGACGTCCCGTGGGGCCTGGGCCCGTACCTGCGCGACATGCTCCCGGCCACCGAGGTGATCGCCTCCCGCGACATCTCGGCGGAAGAAGTTGCGAAAGCCGCAGGTGACCGCACGATTGTCGTCGTGACCCGAGACGCCCACCGCCACACGAGCGCTCGACAACTGGTAACAAACTTAACTAATCTGGATCTGGACGTGGTGCACGTCGAAACCGGCGTGCCTGGTCCAGACCTGGGCAGCGTCGCCCGCATCGACACCCACGGCGGTTCTCGGGTGAGCCTCCGAGCCGCGGCCGAGCTGATCCTGAAAGGCACCACATGACCACGCCCCAGCCAGGCCAGCACATGGCAGCGGAGATCGCGGCCCAGCCGCAGATCTTCTCTTCCCTGTACGCGAACCGTGCCGACATCGCGGCGGTCGCCCAGGTGATCCGGGAACGCGCACCGCGCTTCGTGCTCTTCGCCGCCCGCGGCTCGAGCGACCACGCCGCGATCTACGCCAAGTACCTGACCGAGATCCTCCTGCAGCTCCCGGCGGGCCTGGTCTCCGCCTCGACGACCACGCTGTACGGCGCGGAACCCGACCTCCGCGACGTCCTGCTGATCACCGTCTCGCAGTCCGGCGGCTCCCCGGACCTCCTGGAGGTCACCGCCTCCTACCGTCGCCGCGGCGCACTGACCGTGGCCGTGACCAACACCGCCTCCTCGCCTCTGAACGCGGCCGCCGAACTCTCGGTGGACGTCTCCGCAGGCGTAGAGCACGCCGTGGCGGCCACCAAGACCTACTCGGCGACTTTGCTGGCCCTGTACTTGCTGATCGACGCGGTGCGCGGTGGCAACGGCGAGGCGGCAGCGTCGTTGGGCGACCTGGCCCAGGTGACGCTGGACCAGTCCACCCCGACCGTGGAAGAGGCAGTCCGCCGGTACCGCTTCGTGGACCGCGTCCTCACCACGGGCCGTGGTTACTCCTACGCCACCGCCCTGGAAGCCTCGCTCAAGCTCGCCGAAACGTCGTATTTGGCGGCCCGCGCCTACAGCGGCGCCGACCTCCTCCACGGCCCAGTAGCCGCAGTGGACGGCGAGACGGCAGTCCTCGCGATCACGTCACTGGGCAAGGGCGGCGACTCACTGCTGGACGCACTGGCAGTGGTGAACGAACGCGGCGCAGACGTGGTGGCAGTCGGCTCGGCCTCGGAGAAGGTTCCGTCGGCCTTGTCCATCACAATCCCGGAAACGGCCGAGGAAGTGGCCCCGATCCTGGAGATCCTCCCGGTCCAACGCCTGGCCCACGGCCTCGCGCTTGCCCGAGGCGGCGACCCGGACGCCCCACGCGGCCTGAACAAGGTCACCCGCACCCTCTGAAACCGTCAGACCGGCTGGGTACGTTGGGTTCTACCTGCTCGTGACCAGGGGCGGACACGTCCACCGTGTCCGCCCTGCTGGCTTGTGGGGCGTCTGCAAGTACCACCAACTCATGATCGAATCGCCGATAACTACACCCAACTGGCTGTGGTCAGGGACGGTGAGTTGGGTGTGGTTGGAGGCCTGTTGATGTTGGGGTGGTGGTGAGCCCTTTCCATCCTGTTGTGGCTGGCCGGAGCTGTGCGCGTCTGGCGTGAGCGGCCGGTGATCTTGAGTTGGTGGTAGTTAGCCGCCCGCGCAATCGTTTGCTGATCACGCCAACTACAACCAACTCATGATCACCTCGCCGACACGCCGCGCAACACGCGGGACGACGCACCGGCTGAGTACGTTGTGAAGCAGGGGTTCCCAGATCAAGGGGACCCCTGCTTCAGCATGCGCTCCTACTGACCGGCAGTGGCGTAGCCGGCGGACACAGGCGTGGTCCGCACCTCGGCGTCGAAGACGACCTGGCCGTCCACCCAGACCTTCTTGGGGCGGAGGTTGTCGTCCCACCACACGAGGTCCGCCACGGCTCCGGGAGCGAGGCGGCCCAGGCCGGACTCGCCGATCACCTCGGCCGGCACGATGGTGGCGGAGGCGAGAGCATCAGCCATCGGCACGCCGACGGACACGATGTTGCGGACCGCGCGGTCGAGGGTGAGCGCCGAGCCGGCGATCGTGCCTTCCGGCGAACGCGGCACGCCCTCCTCGGTGAGCAGCACGTCTGCCCCACCCAGGTGGTAGCGGCCCGGCGGCATCCCAGCGGCCGCGACGGCATCGGTCACCAGCGCCACCCGCTCACCGGCCGCGTTGAACACCAACCGGCACACGTCCGGTCCGACGTGCGCGAGGTCCGCGATCAGTCCGAGAGTGAAGCGTTCGTCGACAAGCGCAACGCCCGGCACACCCGGTTCCCGATGCCCCAACGGCCGCTGGGCGTTGAACAGATGCGTGACCATCCGCGCCCCGGCATCAGCAGCCGCACGGGTCTGCTCACCAGTGGCATCCGAATGCCCCACAGCGACGAGCACCCCGGCCTCGACCAGCCGCCGAACGGCCTCGAGCCCACCGGGTTGCTCAGGCGCCAACGTGACCATCCGCAACGCACGGCGAAGCGTGTCGTCCTCCAGCAACGCCGAGATCTGGTCCGGCCCGGGCTCGATCATGAACGACGGATCGTGCACCCCGGCCCGCTTGGGCGACAGGAACGGCCCTTCGAGGTGCACACCGAGCGGCCGGGCCCCGACCCCGTCCGGCAACGCGGCCGAAGCGGCGAGCACAGCCCGTGCCTGCCTCAGGACCACGTCCACCGGCGCGGTGATCAGCGTGGGCAGAAACCGGGTCACACCGGTGGACGGCAAGGCTTCGGCCACGAACCGCATGCTGTCGGCGTCCACCTCGGCGAAGTCGACCCCAACGGCCCCGTTCACCTGAACATCGACGAGCCCCGGTGTGAGCAGTCCATCGGAGAGGACCTCCGCGCCGGGCGGTGCTTCACCGGTGGTCACCTCGACGATGCGGCCATCTCTGATCCGCACCGAGGCAGGACCGACGATCGTGCGACCGAGCAAAGCGCGCGGTGCTGCGACAACGGCGTCCAAGATCCCTCCTAGAATGGTCCAGACCATTATGGCGACAACAGGGGTTCCCGTCACGTATCGTTAAGAGATAACCATCTCACATACCAATCGGTGAATCGCGGCCATTCGGACCGGGATACCCGGACGATGCACGGCAGATGACCATCCGTGGCGCATACTGGTCCTCAGACATCCGAGGTCTACGACGAGTTGAGGGTGCCGTGGCAGTCACTGACGATGCGATCCTGCGCGTCAAGGAGATGATCGTTTCGGGCGAGCTGAAGCCCGGCGACCGCCTCCCGCGTGAGGCTGACCTGGCCGAACGCCTAGGACTCTCGCGCAACTCCCTGCGCGAGGCCGTGAAGGCACTGTCACTCGTTCGTGTACTCGACGTCCGCCAGGGCGACGGCACCTACGTCTCGTCCCTGCGCGCCGACGACCTCCTCGGCGCCCTCTCCTTCGTCCTGGATCTCCACCGAGGCGAAGATTCGGTCCTCGAAGTCCTCCAGGTCCGTCGCATCCTGGAACCCGCGGCAGCCGCCATGGCTGCCCAAAGGGTGGACCAGGAGGAGATCGCCAGGCTGCGCGCGTTGTGCGACGCCGCCGAGTCCGCGAAGTCGGTCGAGGAACTGGTCGAACACGACCTGGACTTCCACCGCGCCATCGCCCAGTGCTCGGGCAACGCCTACCTGGCCCAGCTCCTCGACACCCTGGCCGGTCCCACCGTCCGCGTCCGCATCTGGCGAGGCATCACCCAGTCCAACGCCGTGGACCGCACCGTCGCCGAGCACCGCGCCATCGTCGACGCTCTCGCCGCCCACCAGCCGGAACTGGCCCGCAGCTGGTCGACGGTGCACGTGGCGGGCGTCGAGCAGTGGCTGTCCGACCTGGCCTGATCGGTGTCGTACTGCGGCACACCTGGCTGCTCTGGGACCTCGATGCCTGGAGTTCGACGAACCGGCCCCGGCTACTACCGGCACTCAGACCTGGCGCAGCTGCTCCAGCACCGCACGCACGGCAGGCTGCCCATCCGCCCGATTCCGGACCACGGCTGACACAGTCCGGAACACCTGCTGCTTCAACGGCCGCAACGCCACCCCGGGCCGCCGAGCCACCGAAGGCACCAACGCAACGCCCAACCCAGCCTCAACAAGCCCGCACATAACGCCGAAATCATCGCAATAGGCCTGCGCACGAGGCACGAACCCAGCCGCACCACACGCCCGTTGCGTCAGCTCGTGGCACGAAGCATCCGTACGCGGCATGATCCACGGACGGTCAGCCAACAACGCCAAATCAACGGAATCCTGCTGCACCAACGGATCCGACAGCGGCAGAGCCACGTTCACAGGCTCCACGAACAACTCGAACGACTCGCAGGACTCAGGCAGCGAGCGCGGCATGATGTTGTAGGAGTGGATGACCGCGATGTCGATGTCCCCGCGCCGCAACGCAGGCAGTGACGCCTCGGGTTCCATCTCGTGCACGAAAAGCTCCACATCGGACCCGTGCGCCGACCGCAGCACCTGGATCACGCGCGGCAGCAACGCGGCGACGGACACGAACGCGCCAACCCGAACCACTCCGGACACGGAAGTCCGCAAAGACGCCAGATCAGCCTCCGCAGCGGCCAGCTGATCCAGTACGAGCTGTGTGTGCGCGGCCAGCACATGCCCGGCGCGGGTCAACGCCAGCCGGCGGCCGTCCCGTTCGACCAGCGGAACACCGGCCTCGCGCTCCAGAGCAGCCAACTGCTGGGAGACCGCCGGAGAGGTCACGTGCAGAGCCTCGGCGGCGGCCGTAACCGTGCCGTGGACCGACAACGCATGAAGCAAACGCAACCGTCGCACATCCAACACAAAGCTCAGCTTAACGTTCCGAGCAGAACTTCTAACTGGAACTTTGCGAAGACTAGAGCCACGCTGGAGTCATGTTCGGACGAGTGCTGGTAGCGATGGTCACCCCGTTCACCCCCGACGGTGACCTGGACCTCAAGGGTGCGCAGGAGCTGGCGGCGCACCTCGTCGACAAGCAGAAAGTGGACGGCCTGGTCGTCAACGGCACGACCGGAGAGGCGCCCACGACGACCGACGCCGAGAAGGCGCAGGTCATCAAGGCCGTGAAGGAAGCGGTCGGCGACACCCACGTCCTCGCGGGCGTCGGCACCAACTCCACCCGCCACACCATCGAGCTCTCGAAGCAAGCCGAGGAGAACGGCGCGGACGGGCTGCTCGTCGTCACGCCGTACTACAGCAAGCCCACCCAGGAAGGCGTCGAGAACCACTTCAAGCAGGTGGCCGACGCGTCCGGCCTGCCCGCGCTGCTCTACGACATCCCCGGCCGCACCGGCACGGCGATCGAGACCGAGACGCTGCTCAGGCTGAGCGAGCACCCGCGGATCGTCGGCGTGAAGGACTGCAAGGTCGACCTGCTGGCGACGGCGAAGGTCATCGCCGAGACCGGGCTCGACTTCTACTCCGGCAACGACGAGCTGATCCTGCCGCTGTACTCGATCGGCGGCGTCGGCACGGTCAGCACCGTCGGCCACGTCGTCGGCAGCGAGATCAGGGCGATGCTCGACGCCTACGACGAGGGCGACAACAAGGAAGCCCTGCGCAGGCACCAGGCCCTGCTGCCGGTGATCACCGCGATCATGACCCGCGAGCCTGGTGCGGTCGCCGTGAAGGCCGCGCTCAACCTGCTCGGACTCCCGGCGGGCCCCGTCCGCGAACCGCTCGCCGGGGCCACGCCGAAGCTGATCAGTGAGCTGAAGGCGCTGTTCTAGAGCGAGTACACCCGGCGAGCAGTGCCCGAGAAGATCGAAGCCTGCTCGTCGGGTGACAGCTCGGAGACCAGCTCCTGAGCGGCTCCGAGCCACTCGGAGTAAGAAGCGGCCAGCAGGCACACCGGCCAGTCCGAGCCGAACATCAGCCGATCCGCGCCGAACGCGTCGAGCACGACCTCGAAGTACGGCCGCAGAGCAGCGACGTCCCATGCCTTCCAGTCGGCCTCGGTGACCAGCCCGGACAGCTTGCACGTCACGTTCTCGTGCGCCGCCAGCGACCGCATGAGCTCGGCCCACTCACCGACGTCGGACCCGATCGCGGGCTTCGAACAGTGGTCCACCACAAAGGAAACCTGAGGCAACGCCGCCACGGTCCGGCGCGCGGCCGGAAGCTGGTGCGGCAACGTCAGCAGGTCGTACACCAGCCCGGCAGCGCCAACGGCAGCGAGCCCGTGCCAGACGTCCTTGCGGCACAACCATTCCGGGTCCGGCTCGGCCTGCACCCCGTGCCGAATCCCGCGCAGCCACGAGCCGTCCTGCCCACCCTGCAAAGCCGCCAACGCGTCGGCAACGCCGGGTGAAGTCAGATCGGTCCAGCCCACCACGGCACCGACGACATCGGAACCAGCTGCCACAGCCAGGAACTCCGGCGTCTCCTCGGCCACCGGAATCGTCTGCACCAGCACAGAAGCCGACACCTCAGGAGCCGCGGCCCGGTAGTCCGACTCGAAGAACGACCGCCGGATCACTCCCATCGGCGGGTCGGTGATCCAGTCCTGGTCGCGAACCGACAGATCCCACAGGTGGTGGTGAGCGTCGACGATCACGGCGTCGGAACCTCCACACCCAGCAATCCCAGCGACTTCAGCTCGGCCCACAGCTCATCAGGGATCGGCTTGTCGAAGTACTCGGCGTTGGCGTACATCTGCTCAGCCGTCCGCGAGCCGATCACCACCGACACCACCGCGGGGTGGCCCAGAGCGAACTGGATCGCCACCTCCGGCAACGTCACGCCGTGTCCCTCGCACACCGCCGCGATGGAACGAGCCCGCTGCACCAGCGCAAGAGGCGCGTGGTCGTAGTTGTACTTCGCATCAACGGCGACCACAGGCTTGGACAGCAGCCCGGAGTTGAAGACCCCGCACGCCACCACCGAAACACCGCGCTCGACACACGCGGGCAGGAAAGAGGCCAGCGAAGGTTGCTCCAGCAACGTGTACCGCCCGGCCAGCATGACCACGTCGATGTCGGTCTCGCGGACGAACCGCTCCGGCATCTCCCACTGGTTCATGCCGACTCCGATCGCACCCACAACGCCCTGTGACCGCAGCTCTTCCAACGCCGGATAGGCCTCGCCGAAAGCCACATCCCAGTAGTCATCGGGATCGTGGATGTAGACGATCTCCACGCGATCGGTCCCGAGACGTTCCAAGGAGGACTCGATGGACCGTCGAACACCATCCGCCGAGTAGTCCCGCACGCGCCTGAAATGCCGAGGAACCGCGAAACCCTCGTCATCGAGGCCGTCTCCGTCGAACGGCTCCAGCAGCCGTCCGACCTTGGTGGAGATCACGTACTCGTCCCGCGGACGGCCTGCCAGAGCGACGCCCAACCGCCGCTCCGACAGCCCGAGCCCGTAGTGCGGCGCGGTGTCGAAGTACCGGACCCCGGTCTGCCACGCCGCCTCGACCGCCCCGAAGGCCTCCTCGTCGGAGATCTCCCGGTACAGGTTTCCGATCGGCGCGGCACCGAAGCCAAGACGAGAAACAGCAACCTTCACGGCAGCTCCCACACGAGTCGCACATCGGGTTCGGCACCGGAGTAGTCGTCCTCGACCTCCAGCAGTTCGGCCATCTGAGCCTGCCACGGAACGTTGGCGGGGTGCTCAGCCAAAAACGCCCTCATGGCCTGGTAGTCGTCCACCTCGACCAGGTGGAACAGCTCGCGGCCGGACCTCCAGATCCGCCACGAGTGCACCCCGGCCTCGCGCAACGCGCCGTCCAGCTCTACCGGAATGGTGGCGTGAATGCGGTCATAGTCAGCCTCTCGCCCTTCACGAAGCCGGGTGTGCAGCGCAACGGTCTCCAAGAGTCACTCCTGCTTCTGACCGGTCGCGAACCGGGTGACGATCAGCGCGAGGATGATCACCGCACCGTACGAGGCCTTGATGTAGAAGCCCGAAACACCCTGCAGCCGCAAGATCTGCTCCACGAGCCCGAGCATCAGCACACCGGACAGAGCGCCGAACAGCGTGCCCTTGCCGCCCTGCAACGAGATCCCGCCGATCACCGCGGCCGCGAAGACCTGGAAGATCATGCCCTCACCCTGCGTCGCCGCCACCGAGCCGAGCCGTCCGGTCATCAGAATGCCCGCGACGACGGCCAGCACGCTGCCGATGATCAGCACGGTCCACACCACGCGGTCCACCCGGATACCGGCCGCGCGGGCCGCCTCCGAGTTGCCGCCGATCGCGTACAACGACCGGCCGGCACGCAGGTACTTCAGCACGAAGATGCCCACCGCGTAACAGAGAACGCAGATCCACACCGCCGCCGGAAGCCCGAGCCAGGTCGTGGAACCCAGGTACAGGAACGACTCCGGCACGTCGATGAGCGACTTGCCCTCGGTGATCGCGAGCTGCAGACCGCGCAGCATCGTCAGCATGCCCAGGGTCACCATGAACCCGGACAGCCCGACCTTCAGGATCAGGAACCCGTTCAGCCCACCGATCACGACGCCGATCAGCAGGCACAACGGCAACGCCAGCCACGCGGCCAGACCGACGTCGAGCCCGCCGGAAGCAGACGGAATGATCAACGCGACCGCCAGCGCGGGCGCGAGACCGACCGTCGACTCCAGCGACAGGTCCATCTTGCCGACGATCAGGATCATCGCCTGCCCCAGCACCAGCAACGACAGCTCGCTCTGCTGGGTCAGCACCGCGATCAGGTTGCCGGGCGTCAGGAAGATCGGTGACAGGATCGCCCCGATGATCAGCAAGAGGATGATCACCGGGACCAGCGCGAGGTCCTGGTACCGCGCGAACTGGAACTTCTGCTTCCCAGGCGGCGTGGGAGCCGAGACCGGCGGAGTCATGGCCTTCGTCATTCCGAGCTCATTCCTTCAATAGCCGCGATGAGTTCCTGGTCCCGCCAGCCACGAGAGAACTCGCGCACGACAGAGCCGTGGAACATCACCAGAACACGGTCGCAGACCCGCAGGTCGTCCAGCTCGTCCGACACGACGATCGCCGCCTTGCCGCGGCGCGCCTGCGCGTCGACCACCCCGAGCAGCGACTCCTTGGACTTCACGTCCACACCAGCGGTCGGGTTGATCAGCACCAGCACGGACGGGTCGCCGGCGAGTGCCCGCGCCATCACGACCTTCTGCTGGTTGCCGCCGGACAGGTCGGACACGGGCTGGTCCGGTCCAGCGGCCTTCACGTCGTAAGAAGCGATCGCGGTCGATCCCGCGGATCGTTGCGCCGACGGCCACACGAACGCGTGCGCGGTGCTCATCGTCGCGTTCTCCGCGATCGACAGGTCCAGCACGAGCCCCTGGTGGTGGCGATCCCTTGGCACACAGCCGATTCCGGCCTTCAAAGCAGCCGGAACATCGCCGCCGCGCACCGCCGAGCCGTTCACCGAGATCGTGCCGGCGGACGGCTTGCGCAGTCCGTAGATCGTCTCGGCGAACTCGTGCTTGCCCGACGACGCACTGCCCGCGAGCCCGATGACCTCGCCACGGGTCGCCGCCAAGGACACGTCCGAGAAGTGGTCCCCGCTCAAGGAGGACACGGCCAGAACCTCGTCCGTGGACGACGGCCGGTCATCACCACTGGGCACGTTCAGCCCACCGGCCTCACCGGTCATCGCCTCGATCAGATCCGGCTTGGACATCTCCGCGACCGGCGCGGTGACGATGTGCCGCGCGTCGCGGTAGACCGTCACCGTCTGGCAGACCTCGTAGACCTCCTGCAGGTGGTGGGAGATGAACAGGAACGTCACTCCCTTGTCCTGCAACGACCTCATGCGATCGAACAGCCGCTCGATCGCCGGCCCGTCGAGCTGCGCGGTCGGCTCGTCGAGGATCACGAACCGCGAGCCGATCGACAGCGCCCGCGCGATCTCGACGAGCTGGCGCTGCTCGACCGTCAACGTCGAGACCAACGAGTCCGGGTGCACCGCGACGTCGTACGTCTCCAGCAACGAAGAAGCCTCGGCGCGCAGCTTCTTCCAGCTGATCATCCCGCCACCGAGGTCCTGCCGGTTGATGAACAGGTTCTCGGCGACGGAGAGCTCCGGCACGACCGTCGACTTCTGGTACACGCAGGCGACGTGACGCCGCCACGCCGCACGGTCGGCGACGGACGGTGCGGGCTCGCCGAAGAAGCTGACCTCGCCCGCGTCCGGCAACTGCATGCCGGTGAGCACGGAGACCAACGTCGACTTGCCCGCGCCGTTGCGACCGACGAGCGCGTGCGACTCACCAGCCCGGATCTCGATGCCCACGTCGTCCAACGCGAGCGTGCGTCCGAACCGCTTCGTGACGCCACGCGCGGCTGCTGCCAGATTGTCGGCACCGCCGACGGAAGCGAAGTCGGTCATCAGATCTGGTTACCCCAGAACGCCTTGTCGTCCACGTTCTCCTTGGTGATCAGCGGCGCGGGCAGCTGGTCCTCCAGGCGGCCACCGCCGACGTCGACGATGTTGGAGTCGTGGTCGGTCTTGCCCGGCGAGAACGTCTTGCCCTCGACCGCGGCCTTCGCGTAGAAGAGCGCCCACTGCGCGTAGAGGTCGGCCGGCTGCGAGACGGTCGCGTCGATCTCACCGTCGCGGATCGCCTTCAGCTCCGACGGGATGCCGTCGTTGGAGACGATGAAGATGTGCTTCGGGTCGCTCGGCGGGACCAGCAGGTTCTTCTGCTTCAACAGCTGCAGCGTCGGCGCGAGGAACACGCCACCGGCCTGCATGTAGATGCCGTTGATGTCCGGGTGCTGGTTGAGCCTGGTCTGCAGGGCCGCGGACGCCTTGGGGCCCTCCCAGTCGGTCGGCTCCTCGAACACCGTGATGCCGGGGTAGTCCTTCTTCATGCAGGCGGCGAACGCCTCGGAGCGGTCGCGGCCGTTGACCGACGACAACGCGCCCTGGAACTCGATGACCTTGCCCTTGCCGCCGAGCTTGTCGCCGAGGAACTTGCAGGCCTTCTCGCCGTACGCCTTGTTGTCCGCGCGCACGACCATGTAGGTCTTGCCCTTGTCCGGACGGGTGTCGACGGTGACGACCGGGATCTTCGCCTTGTCCAGGCGGTCCAGAGTGGACGCGATCGCGCCGGTGTCCTGCGGGGCCATGATGATCGCCTTGGCGCCCTGCGACTGCAGCGACTGGGCGTTCGCGACCAGCGTCTCCACCTTGTTCTGCGAGTTGGTGGGGTTCAGCAGGTTGACGCCGAGTTCCTTGGCCTTGTCCGGGAAGTACTTGATGTACGAGTTCCAGAAGTCGGAGTCGGCTCGCGGGTGGTCGGCGCCGATCGGGCCGACGCCACTGGCGCTGCTCCCGCCGGTACCACCGCCACACGCTGTCAGGGTGAGAGCACCGGCCAGCGCGAGGCACACCGCGGCGGTGAGGTTGCGACGCTTCATCGTGTCATTGCCTTTCATCACTGCTTGGGACGCAAGCGAAGGCCGTACATGCCACCGTCGACGGCGAGGATCGTGCCTGCGGTGGAACCGGAAAGCGGGCTCGCCAGGTAGGCGATCGCGCCCGCGACCTCATCAGCGGAGACCAGCCGACCGTGCGGCTGGCGTGCCTCCAACGCGGCCCGTTCGGCGGCCGGATCCGGTGCCGAGTCGAGCAGACGGCCCACCCACGGGGTGTCCGCCGTGCCGGGAGCGACCGCGTTGACGCGAATGCCTTCGCGCACGTGGTCGGCAGCCATCGCGAGCGTCAGCGAGTACACCGCGCCCTTGCTGGCCGAGTACAGAGCACGCTGCGGGAGCCCGGCCCAGGCAGCGATGGAGCAGGTGTTGACGATCGCCGCGGACGGCGAGTTCCGCAGGTGCGGCAACGCGGCTCGCGAGACACGCACCATGCCGAGCACGTTGACGTTGAGCACTTTGAGCCACTCGTCGTCGTCGTTCGCCGAGACGTCGCCCTGCGAGCCGATGCCCGCGTTGTTCACCACGACGTCGAGCCGTCCGAACCGCTGCACGACCTCGTCGATCGCGGCCTTCACGCTCTCGTCGTCCGACACGTCCGCGCGGATCCCGACGAGCGGGTCCTTGACGTCCGGGTTGAGGTCCAGCGCCACGACCGTCGCGCCACGACTGGCCAGCAGGTTCGCCGTGGCCAGGCCGATGCCGGACGCGCCGCCGGTGACGACGGCGACAAGTCCTTCGAAGTCAGTCATTCTCGGCCTCCAGTGCTGTCCACACGGGACCCTCGGGGTACACGTAGTCGGACAGCGTCTCGTCCTTGAGCTGAGCGGAGAATCCCGGCTCGGTGGGTGCCAGGTAGCGGCCGCGTTCGACGACGGCCGGGTCCAGGAAGTGCTCGTGCAGGTGGTCGACCCACTCGATCACGCGTTCGCCGACCTCGCCGGAGACCGCGACGTAGTCGAAGAACGACAGGTGCCTGACCAGCTCGCACAGGCCGACACCGCCGGCGTGCGGGCACACCGGCACCTCGAACTTCTTGGCCAGCAACAAGATGGCGATGTTCTCGTTCACGCCCGCGACCCGGCAGGCGTCGAGCTGCAGCACGTCGAGCGCGCCGGCCTGCAGCATCTGCTTGAACACCACGCGGTTCTGCACGTGCTCACCGGTCGCGACCTTGATCGGGGCCAGCGCGTCGGCGATCGCGCGATGGGCCAGCACGTCGTCCGGCGAGGTGGGCTCCTCGATCCAGTACGGGTTGTACGGCGCCAGTTCGCGCATCCAGCGGATGGCCGTGTCGACGTCCCAGCGCTGGTTCGCGTCCACCGCCACGCGGATCTCCTCGCCGACGACCTCGCGGGCGAGCTTCATCCTGCGGACGTCGTCGTCGAGGCTGCCGCCGACCTTGAGTTTGATCATGTCGAAGCCGTCGGCCAGAGCCTGCCGGGCGAGACCGGCGAGCTTCTCGTCGGAGTAGCCGAGCCAGCCCGGTGAGGTCGTGTAGGCCGGATATCCGTCGCGGGCAATGGTTTCCACGCGTTCGGCCTTGCCGTGCTCGATCTTGCGCAGGATCTGCAGCGCGTCGTCGGGCGTCAGTGCATCGCTCAGGTACCGGAAGTCGACGAGGCTGACGATCTCCTCGGGCGACATCTGGGCCAGGAACCGCCAGACGGGTAACCCGGCGCGGCGGGCGGCGAGGTCCCACGCGGCGTTGACGACCGCGCCGATCGCCATGTGCGCGACGCCCTTCTCCGGCCCGAGCCAGCGGATCTGCGAGTCGCCGATGAGCTCGAAGTACAGCTCCGCCAGCGCCTTCGCGGTCTCCGGCACGTCCTTGCCGACGACGTGCGGTGCCAGCGCCTTGATCGCGGCGGCCTGCACGTCGTTGCCGCGGCCGATCGTGAACGCGAGCCCGTGGCCCTCAGGTCCGTCGTCGGTGCGCAGGACGACGTAGGCGGCTGAGTAGTCCGGGTCCGGGTTCATCGCGTCGGAGCCGTCGAGCTCGCGCGAGGTCGGGAACCGGATGTCCAGCACGTCCAGTGCGGTGATCTTGGGCATCACGCCTGCCCCAGGGTCTGCCGCTGCTTGCCGAGACCCTCGATCTCCAGCTCGACGACGTCGCCGGCGCGCAGGTACGGCTTGGGCTCCGGCTGGCCGAGCGCCACTCCAGCGGGTGTACCTGTGTTGATGACGTCACCCGGACGAAGGACGAGGAACTGGCTGAGGTAGCGCACGATCTCCGCCACCGGGAAGATCATGTTCTTGGTGGACGAGTTCTGCTTGATCTCGCCGTTCACCCAGAGCCGCATCTCGAGGCTCTGCGGGTCGGCGATCTCGTCGGCGGGCACGAGGAAGGGGCCGAGAGGGTTGAACGTCTCGCAGTTCTTACCCTTGTCCCACGTCCCGCCGCGCTCGATCTGGAACTCCCGCTCGGAGACGTCGTGCGAGAGCACGTACGCGCCGACGCACGCCAGAGCGTCCTCTTCGGACTCCAGGTAGCGAGCGGTGCGCCCGATGACGACGCCGAGCTCGACCTCCCAGTCGGTCTTCACCGACCGGCGCGGGACGAGCACCTCGTCGTACGGGCCCACGATCGTGTCGGGCGTCTTCAGGAACATCACCGGCTCGCCGGGGATGTCCGCGCCGGTCTCCTCCGCGTGGTCGCGGTAGTTGAGGCCGATGCAGATGACCTTGCCGGGGTGTGCGAGAGGCGGGCCGATGCGCAGGCCGTCCGTCTCGATCGCGCTGAGCTCGCCGGCTTCCAGTGCTGCCCGGACGCGGTTCACGCCGTCGTTCGCCAGGAACGCGCCGTCGATGTCAGAGCTAGTCGAGATCTTGGCAGTGACCGGTAGGAGGTCGTATGTGGTCCCGTCGTCGGCCCTCACTGCGGGACGTTCGTCACCGACCGGCCCCAGGCGCAAAAACTGCACGGCCGTTCCTCCTCTGGTCACACCGCACGAAATACATCGGATGTATAGCCCCGCGAGGGCACGTTCGTCTAGGTCCCGACGTGAAGTCGTCCGATGACTAGGAGGCTTTGATCATGAAGATGGTGGCCGCATCACTCCTGGTGGGCGCACTGCTCACGCCATCCGGCCCAGCCGAGCGCGTAACCGTTTTCGTGGAGCTGACCTCGACCGCTGCGGTCGACGCGGCGAGCGTTACACAGGCGCGTTCAGCCCGTGAGCGCACTTCCGTCACGGCCGCACGGGTCGTTTCCCGGTCAGGTGGCCGGGAAGTTGCCCGAACGTCCAATGCGGTGCCCGGCGTCGTGCTGTCGACGGAAAAGTCCCGCCTGTCTGCTTTGTCGCGCATGCCCGAGGTCCGCGCGGTCCACCGGATGCAGCCCAAGAAGCTCACCAACGCGCACGCCGTCCGTCTCACCCGGACATCCGACGCCTGGAAGTCGTTCGGACGGTTCGGGGACGGCGTCCGGATCGGCGTGATCGACACCGGCATCGACTACCACCACGCCGACTTCGGAGGCGGCTCGTACCCGACCGCGAAGGTCGTCGGCGGCTACGACTTCGCGGGTGACGCGTACACGGGCAAGTCCGGGTCGGTGCCCGAGCCGGACAACGACCCGATGGACTGCGAGGGGCACGGCACGCACGTGGCCGGGACCGCGGCCGGGTTCGGGGTGAACGCCGACGGCTCGACCTTCCGCGGGTCGTACTCGTCGGTGGACCTGGACTCGTTGAAGATCGGGCCTGGTACCGCGCCCAATGCGTTGCTGTACGCGTTGAAGGTGTTCGGGTGCGAGGGCGGGACGAACCTGACCGCGAAGGCGCTGGACTGGGCGCTCGATCCGAACGGGGACGGGGACTTCTCCGACCGGCTCGACGTCGTGAATCTTTCTCTGGGCAGCGACTTCGGTGCGCCGGACGATCCTGACGCCCTGTTCGTGCGCAAGCTGACGCAGAACGGGGTCGTTGTCGTTGCCGCTGCTGGAAATGGTGGCGACTTCTACGACGTGGCCGGGTCGCCGGGCAACGCTCCTGATGCGATCTCGGTGGCGAACATCCGCGACGCGTTCTCGATGCTGGACGGGCTGGAGGTCGCGGGCAAGCAGTGGCCGGGGCAGTACAGCATCAACTTCAAGGGTCCCGTGGACCTCACTCGGCCCGTGGTGCGACTGTCGTCCGATGTGGATGGTTGCAAGCCGATCTCTCAGGACTTGCACGGGAAGATCGTCTGGTTGGAGTGGGACGACAACGACGCCACGCGCGCCTGCGGTTCCGCCGCCCGGACCGACAACGCGTGGAAGGCCGGAGCGGACGGGGTGTTGCTGCCGACCTCGCTGCCGGTGTTCGCGGCCGGGATCGCCGGCAATGCGCACATTCCGGCGTTCCAGCTGACGGCGCCGGCTTCGTCCGCTTTGCGTCCGGCGCTGGAGGCCGGGACGTTGTCGGTGCACCTGACTTCTTCCTTGAAGCTCAAGGTGCCGTCGCTGGAACCCGCGATCGCGGACACGATGACTCCTTCTTCTTCGCGGTCCCGGTCGTCGATCTCGGTGGCCGCGCCCGGTGACACGATCTTCTCGGCCGCCGCCGGGACGGCTTCCGACGGCACCTCGCTGGGCGGGACCTCGATGGCTTCGCCGCACGTCGCCGGGATCGCGGCGTTGCTGCGCCAGGCTCATCCGCAGTGGACGGTCGCGGAGGTCAAGGCTGCCCTGATGAACACCGCTGATGGCGTCATCCACTCGGATGCCGGTGTCCGCGAGGCGCCGATGCGGGTGGGTGCCGGCCGGGTGGACGGACTGGCGGCTCTGTCCGCGGATGTGCTTGCTGTCGGTGACGCGTCGTTCGGCACGGTCGAGGTGAGTGGGCCGTTGTTGAACAATCGAACGATCCGATTGTTGAACAAGGGAACGACTTCAGTCCGCCTGCACGCCCAGTACGAGCCGATCACGTCGGTGCCGGGGGTGTCCTTCCAGGTCACCGCGCCTCACGTGGTGCTGCCGCCGGGCGGTTCGGCGTCGGTGGGCGTCCAGATGCGGATCCCGAACCCGGCGGCGTTGCGGAAGACCCCGGACCCCACGGTGAAGCTGGACGAGGGCCGGCAGTTCCTGGCGGAGGCGTCGGGCCTGGTGATGTTCACGGGCGACCGCTCGCTGCGGGTGCCGGTCTACGCGGCGCCGAAGCCGGTGTCGCGGCTGACCGTGGCGGCCGGCCGGGTCGTGGGTCAGGGCCTTGATCAGCAGGGCTACCAGGCGCGCATGACCGTGCTGCAGCTCGGCGCCCGCTCGGATCGCCTGCCCGCGTGCGGCCAGGACGTCCAGGACGACTGCGCGGTGAACCGCACGGCGCGCGGCGGCGACCTGCGTTACGTCGGCGCCACGGCGACCCCGGAACTGCTGGCGTTCGGCGTCGCGACCTGGGACACCTGGACCAACCTCGGCAGCAACACCAAGCCGCAGGTGAAGTTCTCCGTGGGTGGCAAGGACTTCGTGACCACCGCCGTGAAGCCGACGAACGACAAGGACGACGTGACGGCCGACATCTGGCTGGCCCGCACCGTCGTGGCCGGCACGAAGGAGGTCGTCGACGAGCAACCGCTGAACGGCCTGGACGGCTCCTCCGACACGAACGTCTTCGACAGCGACGTCGTGGTGCTGCCGGTCTCGCGCTCTGTTCTTCCGGCAGGCCCGGTGACCTACACGGTGGGCGTCGACGGCCCCTACACCGCGCCGGCCGACTCCGACGAACTGATCGACGTTGCTCCGTCTGCCGTCTTCTCCTACGAGGTGACCGTCCCGTCACTGTCCACTGTGGTCCATCCGGGTGATCAAGTTCCTCCTGGATCGTTGGTGTTGTTCCACCACAACGCAAGCGGTAACCGCGCCCTGATCCGGTAGCCACCCGGTTGGGCGTGCCCGAGCTGAGCGACTCTCGGCATACTCGGTCGGTATGGATCTGGTGGTGGGACTCGACGCGGGCGGCACGTCGACCAGGGCGCTGGTGCTCGATCTCGACGGCGCCCGCCTGGGCCAAGGCGTCGCGGGCGGCGCCAACCCGAACTCGCACCCGCCCTCGGTCGCGGCCGCCCACATCGGCGAGGCTCTGACGGAAGCGTTGGACGGCCTGGACACCAGCAAGGTCCGCTCCGGCGTCCTGGGCATGGCGGGCGCCTCGAAGATGGCCGACCCCGCGGTCTTCGAGCTCTTCCAGCAGGCGTGGGAGAACGCGGGCCTGCACTGCCCGATGCGCGTGATCACCGACTGCGAGGCCGCCTTCGCCACCGGCACCTCCTCCCCCGACGGCACGGTCCTGGTGGCGGGCACCGGTTCCATCGCCGGGCGCGTGGTGGACCACCGCATGGTCGGCCAGTCGGGCGGCTACGGCTGGCTGATCGGCGACGACGGCTCGGCGTTCTGGCTGGGCCGCGAAGCCGTGCGGGCGACGTTGAGGTTGCTCGACCTCGGCGCACCACTCGAAGGCCTGGCCACCGCCGTCCTGACCGCCGCCGGCGCCCGTGGCCGCGGCCAGCTGATCAACGCCGTCAACGCCCAGCCGCCCATCGCCCTGGCGCAGTACGCCCCTCTGGTCAGCTCGGCCTACCACCACGGCGACCCGGAGGCCCTGACGATCGTGGCGTCCGCGGCCCGGCTGCTGGCCGACACCGCCTCCGCCGTCCGCAAGCCCTCCGACACCTCACCGATCGTGCTGGTCGGCTCGCTGATCAAGACCCCGGTCGGCATCCACCTGAAGCAGGAACTGCTCACGCGCTGCAACGCCCAGGTGATCATGGCGACCGAAGGCGCGGCGGGCGCGGCCTGGCTAGCGGCCGTCGACGTGCTCGGGCCGGGTGCTCCTCGCCCGGCCTAGTTCACGGATTCCGCCGCGCAAGATCACTCAGTGTGGGATGTTGCCTCGGTGATCTTGAGTCCCGCCGTGCGAACACTGCTGGTTTCCGCAACCCTGGCAACGCTGGTCTCCGGATGCTCGACCGCGGTCGCCGGCCACGCGAAGCCTTTGCCGGATCTCGACGTCAGCAGGTTCACCGACAAGCCCTGCAGTCTGATCACGCCTTCCCAACTGAACCAGCTCGGCGACTTCGAGACCCCGGTGCCGCAGCAGGAGCCGGGCAAGTCGATGTGCAAGTTGAACCCGCGTCGGGTCTTCAAGCCGGGATACAGCCTCTCGGTGAGGCAGGACTCCTTGTTCGAGTCTGGCAGGGAGAACACGAAGGGCGCACCGGTGTACCGGGAGACCGAGGTCGCCGGATATCCCGCCTTCAGTTACAGCGGGAGCGACATCGGGGGTGTCTGCTCCACCGTGGTCCGCAGTTCGAGCCGGAGCTCGATCCAGGTGACCGTGGTGGGAGAGCCCGAGGTGTCACCTGAGCTCGCGGACGCGTGCAGTGCGACCGAGAAGACCGCCGCGGTCGTGGTCACGAATTTGAAGTAGTCGTGACCCGTTTCCACGGCGCGGCCTGATAACTCTCGGTAGCGTCCCCCTCACGTACGTGCAAGGGGGCCTGCATGACTGATCCACACCAGCTGCTCTCGGACTACGAACGGCGCACTGCCGCGCTGCTCGAACGAGCCGAGGAAGCCAAAGCTCAGATCGCCGACCTGACCGGCTCGGCGTCCAGTTCGGACGGCGCCGTGACCGTGAGCGTCAGCGCCGGGGGTGCGCTGCTCAGCCTGTCGTTCGGCTCGAAGGCCGACGACATGCCCAAAGACCGCCTGGCCGCTCTGGTCATGGCCACGGCCAAGCGCGCCCAAGCGCAGGCCGTCGGCCAGATCACCACGATCATGGCGCCGGTCATCGGCGAGAACAGCGAAGCGATGCGGTTCGTCGAATCGCAGATCCCGAGGATCGACCTCCCAGACGAGCCCGCCGACACGCCTCCCGCGCCGCAGCAGTTCGTCGTGAACGAGGACCAGCAGGACGCAGCCGCCACCCAGCCGCCACCCCCAGGCCGCCCGGCACGCAGGCCGGTCGAGGACGACGACACGGACTACGACCAGCGTGACCTCTTCAAGAAGGAAGGTGGCTGGTGATGTCCGGCTTCCAGATCGACCTCCAAGCGCTGGAAGTCCACGAACGCGAACTGAAGGCCCTCATCGGAGGCCTGCCAGGCGCGGCCGACGCGGCATCCTCCTACATCGGCAACCCGCAGGCGTGGGGCATCGTCGGCATGTTCTTCGCCGAGATCATGCAGAACTGGACGAACGACGCGGGCGAGTACGTCGACAAGGTGAAGGAAGCCGGCGACTCCGTGGTGGAGAGGTTCTCCGGCATGCGCCAGACCTATGCCGACCACGAGGAGGCCATGGCGCAGGCGTTCGGCAAGCTGCGCGAGGGCCTGGACGGGGTGCAGCCGTGAGCGAGGACGGGCCCCAGAACATCGGCGAGCTGAATCCGCTCAACGCGAGCGAGCCGTCCTCCCTCTCGGACGCCGCCGGCTTCTCGAACTTCGACAGCCCGACGCAGGCGTGGGACGCGGCCGGCATCTTCAGCAGTTCCGCGAACCTGATCTACGACGGCTTCAAGGGCGACTGGACGGCCGTCCTCGGCGACCTGGCCGGTCTCGGCATGGACCTGCTCGGGTTCGTGACCAACCCGCTCGGCAGCCTGCTGTCCGCGGGCATCGGCTGGCTGATCGAGCACATCGGGTTCCTCAAGGAAGGGCTCGACCTGCTGGCCGGCGACCCGGACGCGGTCAATGCGATGGCGACGACGTGGAGCAACATCGCCAAGCGCATGCAGGAGACTGCGGAGAAGTACTCCGGCACGCTCAACACGTTGAGCGGCGCACAGGGAGCCGCGATCAACGGCTACCGCAAGGCCGTGCAGGACTTCTCGAACGTCGTCGCCGGCGGAGCCAGTCACGCCCAGTCGGCGGCGAAGGCGATGACCGTCGCCGCGTCTGCAGTCGGCGTCGTCCGAGGTGCGGTCCGCGACGCAATCGCGTCCTTCGTGTCGAACGCGATCATCAAGTTCGCCGCGGCGACGGCCCTGGCCCCGGTCACCTTCGGCGCTTCCGAGGCCGCGTTCATCGCCGACACCGTGGCGGAGGGCGCGATCACCGCCGGCAAGAACGCGAAGAAGATCAGCAAGGTCGTCAAGCAGTTGGAGAAGGTCGCCGACGAGGCGAAGAACTCGCGGAACATGATCAAGGGCACGACCAAGAACCTCGAGAAGACGGTCACCAAGTACAACAAGGACGCCGTCGACCACGCCCGGAAAGCGCTGAACACCGCGAAGAAGGCGCAGGCCGGGAAGCTCGGTGCCGACGATCTGGACAAGCTCAAGGAGCTGGGCAAGCACGGCGACGATCTGAAAGCCGCGAAGAGCGAGGCTGCCGAATCCCTCGCGAACACGCGCAACGCCAACCTCCGCGAACGCTGGGGCACCGACAACCCCAGGCTGGACGACGCTGCCGACCTGCTCGAACGCGACATCGGAGGCGCGTCGGCCCCGAAAGCCCCCAAGATCATCGGGAACGCCGGCGTCCAGGAGTGGAGCGACCAGACCCACCGCGAGGCCGACCAGCGGGTCAAGCAGGACGACAAGGACGAGGCCTGGCGCGAGTACTGGGAGCAGCAGCGGGGCAACGTGGGCAAGACCGGTCCGTTCGAACGCATGGAAGGCGATCTGTGACCGAGTCGTTCGCGCGCAGGGCCGCCGGTCTGCTGCTGATCGCACTCACCGCAGCCCTCGCGCTGATCGTCGCCGCTCGACTTGCCGCGTGGGCTGCCGCTGCTTCGGCGCAGCCGCTGGGAATCGGCGAGCTGGCCGTCGGTGGCGTGGCGTTTTGGGCGGTGACGATCTCCGGGCTGTGGTGGCACCGCCGCCGCATGCCAATGTGGCGGGTCTGGGCCCGATGGGCCGCGTTCCCCGGCGTGTTCATCGCACTGGTCGAGAGCGTGCAGCTCGCGGTCGGGCACGGCAAGCCTCTCGCCCTGGCCGTGGCGATCGGTCTGGCAGTGGTGTGCTGGACGCTGGGCGAAGCGGTCCTGCTCGTCACCACCCGGCCCGTCACGGCGGGACTCCTCGCCTCGAACCTCGAAATTCCCTTCGCCACTAGGAGACTCAAGGCTCGGTTGTGCGTGCGGGACGACAGGCTGGTGCTGGACAGCCTGGTCTCACGGCTGAAGCGGTCGCGTGACGTCATCGCCGTTCCGTGGACGACCCTGCGCTCGATCGAGCTCATCGACGTCGACCAGGAGATGGTGTGCCAGGTGGTGGTCTTCACCGGGCTGCCGCAGGGCACGACACGTGAGTTCGACGTGACTCCCGGTCCCGCGCTGCACGTCGTCGGCACGGCGCGCGAACTTCTGGTGCCGGTCACCGAGGAGGTCGGGCGAGCTGTCCTGCGGGCCGTCGAGATCCGGTCGGCGGGTGTGGAGATCGAGGAGAAAGCGCTCGCGGACGATCGCTGGTGGAGGCGGAGCGGTGTGCGCAAGACCGATGCCCTCAGTGTCGCCGAGGGACGCTCCGGCGCCCATCACCGCACCGACTACCGGCCGTACAAGATGGCTTTGGTCGGCGCGTTCCTGTTGATGCCGCTCGTGGTGCTGGCTGGAACGGTGCTCTCGCTCGCCGCGGGTTCAGCGAAGTGGCAGAAGCAGTTCCTCGTGTTCGGCGGGACGATCAATCCCGGGTGGATCGCCACGCTCGGGGTCGCGTCCGTCGGGTTCTTGTTCCTGCTTCACCGATTCGTGATCAAACCCTTCTTCAGGTTCATGGAGGGGCAGAACTTCATCGAGGCATTCCCCGAGCCGCCCGGCCCGCCGAAGAACACCGGGACCGTGCCTGGGTCCGGGAAGAAACGGAAGAAGCGTTGAGCTGCAGATCACAGCGGAGCGTGCACGAGCCGTGACGTTCTGCCGCCAGCGGCTGTCCGAATGTGCCAAGGTGCCACGGTGATCCACGTACTCGCAGCCGGCCCCGATCCCTTCTTCCTGATGGGGTTCTTCGCCATCCCGTTCGCCATCGTCGTGGCGGTCATCGGCGTCATCGTCAGCCGCAGGAAGAGCCGGACGCATCAGCAACAGCAGTACTGGGCCCAGCAGCAGTACTTCGCGCAGCAGCAACAACAGCAGTACGGGCAGCAGCAGCAGCCGTACGGACCGCCGCAGCAGCACCCCTATCCACAGCAGCAGTACCCGGTCCAGCAGCAGTACCCGCCACAGCACTAAGCAGCGGACTCAGGCACCTGCGGATGACGGAAGCCGGGGTGGCCCGAAGGCAGCGCGCGCCGGAGCAGCCACCCCGACACCAGGATGCAGACGATCTGCAGCGGCCACGACAGGACGGCCCGCACCGTGACCAGCCAGACGACCTGAGCGTCCAGCCACAGTGGAGTGAAGACGGCGACCCGCAGCACGTACTGCCCGACCCAGGCCCACGACGCGACTGAGTAAGCGCGCAAAAGGGCAGGATCTCGCCGCCACCGGGTCTTCTGCCCGAGAAGCGTCCCCACCACCACGCCGAGCAACGGCCAGCGCACCGCGATCGAGCCCGCCCACGCCAGGGCAGAGGCCGCGTTGGACAGCAGCTGGATGAGGAAGAAGTCCTCGACGCGTCCGGTGTACACCGCCACCAGAGCCGCGGCCACGACCAGAAGCACGGACAACACGACAGCGCGGGGCTTCCCGCCGCGTACGAAGCGAACGACGCCGATCACCACGCCGCACAGCACGGCGACCACCGCACCCGCGCCGATCGAGTGGCCCCACAGCAGCCAGCCTGCGACGAACGCCAGCGGAGGCAGCGAGGCGTCGACGGCGCCACCCCGGCCTCCGAGCAGTGATGCGAGCGACTCCTGGCGCACGTCGGTCATGCTTCCAGACTGCCTTAGGTGAACCTAACTCAGGTAACGGACCCGTATCGGGGATTGACCCCGGTGAACCAGGTCACTACCGTCACCGGAAATCGTCTGGAAAGTTAACAGACAGGAGCGGACCTAATGCGTGCCGGAAGCCCACGACTGCTGCGGGAGATCAACGACCGCGCAGCCATCGAGGCTTTGCTGCGCAACGGACCGCTGACCAGGTCGGAGTTGGAAGGCCTGATCGGTCTTTCCAAGCCGGCGACCGCACAGCTGCTCACTCGGCTGGAAGCCGGCGACTCCGTGGTCCGCAACGGACTGCGCGGCGGTGGACGCGGGCCGCGTGCCCAGCTGTGGTCGGTCAACGGGGCCCTCGCGCACATCGCCGCCATCGACCTCACCCCCGAGACGGTCGACATCGCGATCGCGGACATCTCCGGTGCCGTGCTCACCGAGCACAAGGCGCCGATGCCCGCCAAGCACGGCGTGCTCGAGGCGTTCGTCAGCGCGGTCGGCAAGGCGTGCGGGCAGGCAGGCCTCGCCCCCGACCAACTGCTGCACGTCGTCGTGGGCTGTCCGGGAGCGGTGAACCCCGCGAACGGCGAGCTCGCCTACGCACCACATCTGCCCGGCTGGAGCGGTTTCGACATGCCTGGCCGGTTGCGGGAGCAGCTCGCGACCTCGGTGAGCGTCGAGAACGACGTCAACCTCGTCGCGCTGGAGGAGATGGTCGCCGGCCGGGCCACGAAGGTGCGCGACTTCGTCGTCATCTGGCCCGCCGACCTCGTCGGTGCCGCCGTCGTGATCAACGGGGTGCTGCTGCGCGGCGCCTCCGGTGGCGCGGGCGAGATCGACGGGCTGATGATCCCCGACCGCGCGTCGGCCGACACCGACACGGACCGCTCCGGCGGCACGTTCGGTGAGCTGCTCAGCAACGCATCGATCTGCAAGCTCGCCAGGGCTCACGGGCTCGCCGCGCGCAACGGTCACGGTGCCGTGCGCAAGGCGTTGGCCGCGGGGCCTGCGGGCCGGGAGTTCATGGTCGATCTCGCCAAGCGCATCGCCACGGGCGTGGCTAGCGTCGTCGCGGTGCTCGACCCGGAACTCATCCTCCTGTCCGGCGACATCGCCCAGGCAGGCGGAACGACGCTCAACGACCTCGTTGCCGCGGAACTGCGGCAACTGGTGGTGCCGAGGACACCCGTCCAGCTGGCGTTGGTGACCGGGAAGCCGGTGCGCAGTGGCGCACTGCACTCGGCACTCGCCGTCGCCCGCGAAACGGTGTTCGGCCTCCCGGCAGCCACCACGGCTCCATTCCGCGGCCCTGTGGTCGCCGGGTCCCCACGTTGATCGAGAAGGAGTGCACATGCGCAAGCACACCCGTGCTGCCTTGCTCTGTGTCGCCGCAGCGCTGACCCTCACCGCATGTGCGGCGGGCAAGGGTGGCGGCGCCAATTCCGACGCCGCAGCTGCTCCTGGCAAGGATGACAAGCTGACCCTCACGGTCTGGAGCAACTACTCCGACCGCGAGTACGAAGAGGTCACCAAGGCCCTCAAGACGTTCAACAAGAAGTTCCCGAACATCGAGATCAAGCACGAGGGCTCGCAGGACGACGACAAGATCACGGCGGGTATCCGGTCGGGCAACACGCCTGACGTCGCGCTGTCGTTCACCACCGACAACATCGGTTCGTTCTGCTCCACCGGCGCGTTCCAGCCGCTGAAGCCGTACCTCGACCGCGACAAGGTCGACCTGAACCAGATCTCGCCGGCCGTGCGCGACTACACCGAGTACAAGGGCAACCGCTGCGCGATGCCCATGCTCACCGACGTGTACGCCATGTACTACAACACCGGCATGTTCTCGGACGCCGGGATCTCGGCCCCGCCGAAGACGCTGGACGAGCTGTTCGAGGACGCGAAGAAGCTGACCAAGAAGTCGGCGAACGGCGACATCGAGGTCGCGGGTTACCTGCCCACCATGGGCTTCTACGCGAACCGCCCGACCATCCTCGCGCCGAACTTCGGCGCCGAGTGGGCCACGGCGGACGGCAAGTCGGGCCTCTCCACCTCGCCCGGCTTCACCGAGATGATGACGTTCCAGAAGAAGCTCGTGGACTTCTACGGCTTCGACCAGCTGGAGCGCTTCCGCGCCGGCCTCGGCCAGGAGTACTCCGCTGACCACGCGTTCCACCAGGGCAAGATCGCGATCATGATGGACGGCGAGTACCGCACCGCCTTCCTCAAGGCGCAGGCGCCGCAGATCAAGTTCAACACGGCTCCGTTCCCGACCTGGAAGCCCGCCGACTACGGCACCGCCTTCACCACCGGCACGATCATGGGCATTCCCAAGGGCGCCAAGAACCCCGGCGCCGCGTGGGAGCTGATCAAGCACCTGTCGTTCGACACCGACACGATCGTCGACCTCTCGAACGCCATCAAGAACGTCCCGAGCACCAAGGCCGCGATGGACAGCCCGAAGCTGGAAGTCGACGAGCAGTTCAAGACGTTCATCGACCTGGCCAAGAGCGACAAGCTCAAGGGCAACCCGGTCACCCCGATCGGTGACGCGCACATCAAGGCCGTCACGGACTTCGCGGCCGAGTACACGTCCGGCAAGGTCCCGGATCTGGCGGCCGGCCTGAAGAAGGTCGACCAGTCGATCGACGACCAGATCGCCAAGAGCGGCAAGTAAGGGAATCTGCGCGATGACCGCCACGCTCGGCGCCCGACCCGCCCCCGGCAGGGGGCGGGCTCGTGCCCGCCACCGTCTCGCCGTACTCGGGTTCATGGCCCCGGCCCTCATCGGGTTCGTCCTGTTCTTCGGCTATCCGCTGATCGCCACAGTCGTCTTCTCCTTCACGAAGTACGACCTGATCAACGCACCGGAGTTCACCGGCCTCGACAACTACACGTTCATGTTCAAGGACGACCTGCTCATCAAGTCGCTCACGAACACGCTGTGGTTCGTCCTGGTGCTCACGATCGCGCGGACGGTGTTCGCGCTGGGCGTGGCGTCGGTCATCGCACGTCTCAAGTCCGGTGTCGGCCTGATCCGCACACTCTGCTACCTGCCCTCGCTGGCGCCGCCGGTAGCCGCGACACTCGTGTTCTTCATGGTGTTGCGCCCCAACGACGGCCCGCTCGACAAGTTGCTCGACCTCTTCGGACTGCAGAGCCCGCTGTGGTTCTCCGACCCGTCGTGGGCCAAGCCGGGCATCACCGCGATCATGCTGTGGATCTCCGGTGACCTGATGATCATCATCCTGGCGGCGATCCTCGACGTGCCGCAGGAGCAGTACGAAGCGGCCGAGCTCGACGGCGCCGGCCCGATCCGCCGGTGGTGGCACGTCACGCTGCCGACGATCTCCCCGGTGCTGCTCTTCGGCATCGTGAACTCGGTGATCCTCGCGCTCCAGCTGTTCACCCAGGCCGTCGTCGCGGGGTCGGCGGCCTCCGGTTCCGCGGACACCACCGGTTCGACGAAGTACCTGGGATTCCCGGAGAACTCCACGCTGACGTTCCCCGTTTACCTGTACACCAAGGGTTTCCGCCAGTTCGACATGGGCTACGCCGCCGCGATGGCGACGGTGCTGTTCATCATCTCGTTCGGCGTGACCATCGTTCTGGTGCAGCGGATGCGCAAGAACTCCTCGGCTGAAGAAGGGGGTCCGGGAGCATGACCGCCACGCTCGCCAAGCCGCCGGTGGACGTTTCCACCGAGCCGGAACAGCCGAAGAAACCCCGTGATGTCAGGGGAATCCTCAACTGGGTCGCGACGCACGCGCTCGGCATCGCGCTGGGTCTGATGTTCGCGACACCCGTGGTGTTCGTCTTCCTCACCGCGGTGATGTCGGACAACCAGGCGTTCACCGCGGACCTGTGGCCTCGCGAATGGCACTGGGAGAACTTCATCGAGGTCTTCGACAAGGCCCCGCTGTTCCAGTACCTGTTCAACAGCCTCACGTACTCGCTGCTGGCGACCGCTGGCATGCTGCTCTCGTCGATCCCGGCGGCCTACGCGCTCGCGAAGCTCAAGTGGCGCGGGCGGAACGTGGCCTTCCTGCTGGTCATCGGCGCGATGATGCTGCCGCCGCAGGTCGTCGCGGTGCCGCTGTACGACACGTGGTCGTCGCTCGGCCTCACCGGCACGCTCGTGCCGTTGATCGCCCCGTACTTCCTCTTCGACGCGTTCAGCATCTTCTTGCTGCGTCAGTTCATGCTGACCATCCCGCAGTCCTATGTGGACGCGGCGCGGGTGGACGGCTGCTCGGAGTTCCAGGCTCTGGTGCGGATCATCGTGCCGATGGCCAGGCCAGGCATCGCGGCCACCGCGCTGTTCTGCTTCCTGTTCACCTGGAACGACTACTTCGGCCCGCTGCTCTACACCGGCGAGGTGAAGGACCAGTGGACGCTCTCGCTGGCTCTCGCCTCGTTCAAGGGCATGCACATCGTGCAGTGGAACTCAGCAATGGCGGTGACGTTCCTGACGATGATCCCGGCGATCATCTTGTTCATCTTCGCCCAGAAGTCGTTCGTCAAGGGCATCACCTTCACAGGAGTCAAGGGATGAAACTCACCGTCGTCGGTGGCGGGTCCACCTACACACCGGAGCTGATCGACGGCATTGCGGGCCGTCGCACCAGCCTCGCGGTGGACGAGATCGTCCTCGTCGACCCGGACGAGCACCGCCTGTCCGTCATCGGCCCGTTCAGCCAGCGTCTGCTCGACCACGCCGGCCACCCGGCGAAGGTGCGCACCACCACCTCGCTGGAACAGGGTGTCGAGGGCGCGTCCGCGGTGCTTCTCCAGCTGCGCGTCGGCGGCCAGGCGGCTCGCGCTTCCGACGAGACGTTCCCGCTCACGTGCGGGTGCGTCGGCCAGGAGACGACCGGCGCGGGTGGCCTCGCCAAGGCCCTGCGGACCGTGCCGGTCGTCCTGGACATCGCCGACAGGGTGCGTTCCATCGCCGGCGAGGACACCTGGATCGTGAACTTCACGAACCCGGTCGGCATCGTCACGCGCGCTCTCCTGCAGGCGGGCCACAAGGCGATCGGCCTGTGCAACGTGGCGATCACGTTCCAGCGCTGGACCTCCGGCCTGCTCGGCGTCGACCCGTCGTCCGTGGAACTGGAGCACGTCGGCCTGAACCACCTCACCTGGGAACGCGGCGTCTACGTGGACGGCGTGGACCGCCTGCCGGAACTTCTTTCCCAGCACGCAGAGGGTCTCGCCGAGCACATCGGCATCGACGCCTCGCTGATGCAGCGCCTGAACATGGTTCCCTCGTACTACCTGAACTACTTCTACAACCACGACGAGGTCGTGAAGAAGCAGCTCACCGAGCCCCCGCGCGCCGAAGTCGTGGCCACGGTGGAAAAGGAGCTGCTCGACATCTACAGCGACCTCTCCGTCGTCACCAAGCCGGAACAGCTCTCCCAGCGCGGCGGCGCCTACTACTCCGAAGCGGCGGTGCAGCTCGTGCACGCGCTGACGGGCGGCGCCGGCGCCGAGAAGCACGTCGTGAACGTCCAGAACAACGGCTCACTCCCGTTCCTCCCTGACGACGCCGTGATCGAAGTTTCGTCCACAGTGGACTCCAACGGCGGCGTCGCGCTGCCCGTCCGCCCGGTCGAACCGTCGATCTCCGGGCTCATCTCACACGTGACCGCCTACGAGTACCTCGCACTGGAGGCCGCGATCCACGGCGGTCGCGACCGAGTGGCGAACGCACTGCTCGCCCACCCGCTGATCGGCCAGCACGCCATCGCGGACCAGCTGGCCGACGAGCTGATCGCGCAGAACCGCGATCTGCTGCCGTGGGTGAAGGGAAACTGAAACCGATGACCGACCGGGTGCTCGCCATCGACGGCGGGAACAGCAAAACCGCAGTCCTGCTGGTGGACGCGGACGGCAAGGTGCTCGCGCAGACGCGCGGCCCCGGTGCCCCGCCGCAAACCGTGGGCATGAAGCGGGGCCTCGACGTGTTCGAAGGACTGGCACGCGAAGCCGCCGCTCAAGCGGGCCTGTCCCCCGACGAGCCGATCGCCTCGCACACGGCCGCCTACCTCGCCGGGGCCGACCTGCCCCGCGAGGAGGAGGACCTGACGCGGGAGATCACCAAGCGAGGCTGGTCCCCGTCAGTCGTGGTCGGCAACGACACCTTCGCCCTGCTGCGCTCCGGCACGGCCTCCGGTGTCGGCGTCGCAGTCGTCTGCGGTGCAGGCATCAACGCCGTTGGCGTGGCAGCAGACGGCCGCACCCACCGCTTCCCGGCCCTGGGCCAGATCTCCGGCGACTGGGGCGGCGGCGGCCACCTCGGCGAGAAGGCCCTCTGGCTGGCCGTCCGAGCGGAAGACGGCCGGGGCGAGCCCACCGAACTGCTCCCCGCGCTCCTCTCCTACTACGGCGAGACCTCGATCTCCGACGTCGTGGAGAAGCTCCACTTCGAGGAGATCAAGTTCGACCCGCACCCCCTCAGCCCGATCCTCTTCGAGGTCGCGGCCGCAGGCGACGCCGTGGCCCAAGCCGTCGTCGACCGCCTGATCGAAGAAATCGTCCTGCTCTCCACCGTGTCCTTGAAGAAGCTCGACCTGGTGGACGAAGCAGTGGACGTGATCCTCGGCGGCGGCGTGATGACGGGCCAGGGCGAGTTCCTCCTGGCCCCGATCCGCCGGCAGATCCTGGAAGTGGCCCCGCTGGCCCAGATCCGCGTGGTCGACCTACCCCCGGTAGTCGGTGCCGCCCTCCTGGGCCTCGACACCATCGGTGCCTCGCCGGGCGCAGAGCTGAGGCTGCGCTCGGCCTACGACGATCACCAGCCCACTGCTCCGTCCACTTTGGACGTGGTGGCCAGCGGCTGACAACAGACCCCGTCTCAGGGGGTAGATCGGCGGCGGCGCCCCCTGAGACGGTCCCAACCCCAACTGCTCGGGGCAGATCGGCGGCGGCGTCCCGAGCAGTGGTCCCACCCCTTTCCGAGGGGGAGCTGATCGGCGGCGGCGCTCCCCCTCGGAAAGGTCCCACGGCCCCCGCAGCGACATCACGCGCCGATGTCGCTGCGGGGGTTTTCCACGTTCGACGTCGAAGGCGCGCTCGAAGGCGGCTCGGAGGAAAGCGCCGGCAGGGACACCGAAGGCACCACAGTCGTCCCCGCCACGCTGGCCGAAGGCTCGGCCCTCTCCGGCGTGACCACCGGATTCGAATGCGGCGGCGGAGTGACCACCACGCGCACCGCGGAACTGGACGGTGCCACCTTCACCGCGGAAGGCACCGGCGTGAACTCCATGGGCGGCTCGTCCCCGCCCAGCTGCGCCGCCTCGGGCTCACCGGCATCGGAGCCGCCACCAGCAGGCCCCGGCACGGTCACCACCCCTGTGGACATGGCCACCCCAGCCAGAACCCCGGCTGTGAGAAGCGCGACACCCAACGAAACGGTAGGAAGCGGCAAACCAGAACGCACCCGGCAGAAGCTAGCGACCGAATGAGACGAACCCCCTGGAACAGGCTCAAGTTTCGCTCGATCGAGTGGTAAAAGAATCGTCACCTACAGCGACAAAAACTACGATGCCGTAACCGACGGTGGCGCAACCACCAGTTGGTTGTGCATGCTAAACAGTCGTCTGCGATCGGGAGCCGCGGGCAACGCACGGCAAGGCAGGGGAGTCGCAAGAGTAGGGGGAACGCACGTGCTGCTGCGATGGAACAGTCTCGTGTCGCTGGGGGACAGCTTCACCGAGGGCATGGACGACCCGGGCCCGGGAGACACCTACGTGGGCTGGGCCGACCGCCTGGCCGGAATGATCGCCCAGAAGGCACCTGACTTCAGGTACGCCAACTTCGCGATCAGAGGCAAGATGCTCCAGGAGATCATCGACGAGCAGGTCCCGCTCGCGATCTCCCTCAAACCGGACCTGGTCACGTTCTGCGGTGGCGGCAACGACATCATGGTCCCGAACAGCGATCCCGACGCCCTGGCCGAGGTGTACGAGGTCGCAGTGGCGGACCTGCGAGCAGCCGGCTCGGACGTCGTGATCTTCACGGGGTTCGACACCCGGTCCACCCCACTCCTCAGGAGCCTGCGGGGCAAGATCGCCATCTACAACACCCACCTGTGGTCGATCGCCGAGCGCTACCACTGCCGCATGGTCGATCTCTGGTCCATGCACGCGTTGCACGACCGTCGCGCGTGGAGCGAGGACAGGCTGCACCTCTCCCCGGAAGGCCACCAGCGGGTAGCCCTGAGGGCAGCGGAAGTGCTGGGCCTGACCGACGACCACTCGTGGGACGCACCGTGGCCGGCGCTCGAGCAGACGGACTGGGTCACCCAGCGCAAGGCCGACCTGAAGTGGGCGCGCGAGCACGTGGTGCCGTGGATCGGCCGGACGCTGCGGGGCGAGTCGATGGGTGACGGCCTGGCGCCGAAGCGGCCCGAGCTGTTGCCGCTCGCGCGATGCACCGAGGAGAACTACCAGTAGGCAGAACGGCCCGACCGGCAAACTCCCCCGAATGCCGGTCGGGCCTCTTCAACGCGGCCGCCTTACCCCCTCGGTAATCCCCCACTCGGCGGCCTGCACGTCCAACATCCCATGTTTTGGGACCAGACGACTAAACAGTGGCTAAACCTCGGACGACAACGAGTCCAGAGCAGCCCGCACCTCGACCGCCCGCGCCGAGTTGACCTGCGCGTACAGGCGCAGCGCCTCCGTCAATTCGGCTGCCGCAGCAACCCATTCCGCCCGCCGGAGCAGCACCCCGCCGAGCACCTGGCGGCCAAATCCCTCCAGATAGGTCACCTCGGCGACGGCCGCCTGGTCGACGACCTGGCGCGCCAGCGACTCGGCCTGGTCCAAAGACCCGGCTTCCAGCGACAGCTCGGCCAGGTTGGCCAGCCCGCGGATCAACGCCACCTGGTCGCCGGAACGCCGGTACACCTCGACGGCGTGAGCCTGGTGCTGCAACGCCACGTCCAGCCGCCCGCGGGCCTGTTCGACCTGCGCGACGTTGTTCAGCCCGTGGCCCTCACCGACGACGTCACCGGACTGCTGCGCAAGCTGCACCGACTCCCAGAAGTGCAGCAACGCCTCGTCGTGGTGCTTCAGCCGGAACAGCACGTCCGCGAGCTGGGCGAGCGTCAGCACCAGGTACTGGCGCTCGCCCAGCTCGGTCGCGATCCGGTGCGCGCGGCGAGCGTCCGGCAGCAGGACAGGACGTCCCAGCCGGGCGTTCGTCGTGTAGGTCGTGTCCAGCATCAGGACCTGTCCGAGGCGGCTCCCCGTCACCTCGGCCGCGGCCAGGCCGAACCCGACCAACGCCACCCACTCCCCGGTGAGTGCGCGCACGGTCGCGTAGGTGTGCAGCAGCCGTACCAGCTGCCACACCTGGTCGTGCAGGCCCGATTCGGCGGCCGCGTGCACGACCGCGACGATGTTGGGCCATTCCTGGTCGAACCAGTCGATCGGGTCGCCGAACGCCGGCAACGACGTGGAACCGTTGTCCCCCAACGCGAAGTCCAGGCCGTCGCGCGCCGGTCGGATGGCCCTGCGGACGTGGTCGCACGCGACCAGGTAGTAGTTCACCAAGCGCCGCAACGAGTCCAGGTCGGAACGGCCGGCTCCCCGCACGTACAGCCGCACCAGCTCGTGCATCGTGAACCCGTCCGGCCACGGCTCGACCAGCAGGTTCACCTCGACGAGCTGAGCCAGTCGCGAACGAGCGGACTCCAGCTGGATCCGGGTCAGGGCGGCAACGGCGTGCGACGACATCCAGCGGCCGGGCGCGAGGCCGACGGACTTGAACACCTCGCCGAGCTCGGACGGCAGGTCGCGGGTCGACAGGTCCAGCGCCCGCGACACCCCCACGCCTGCCTCAGGTAGGTCCAAGCCACGCAACCGGTGCCCGTCGTCGGCCAGCTCCCCCACCAGCTCCTCGACCGTCCACTCCGGACTGATCACCAGCTTCGCGGCCGCCACCCGCAACGCCAAAGGCAACCCGCCGCACAACTCAGCGAGCTTTCTGGAAGCCACCGGGTCCTCCGAGGACAACGGCCTCCCCAGCACGTCGTCCACCAGCTCCCGCGCGGCCTCGTCGTCCAACGGGCCGAGCTTGCGCACCCGAGCGCTGTTCGTGACGACCAGCCGCTCCAGGTGCGAACGAGACGTCACCAGCACCACCGAGCCCGAACCCGGCGGCAGCAACGGTTGCACCTGCTCGAAGCCCGTCGCGTCGTCCAGCACCACCAGCACGCGGCGGCGGTTGAGCAACGATCGGTACAGCCCGACGCGGTCCTCCACCCCGACAGGGACACCGTCGGCCGGAACCCCCAGCGCCACCAGGAACCTGGTCAGCACCTCACCCGGCTCGGCATCACCCAGAGAAGCGAACAGCACACCGTGCGGGAACATCTCGGCGTTCTCATGCCCCCACGTGATCGCCAACGCGCTCTTGCCCACACCGGGCGCACCGGTCAGCACGGCCACCGTCGTGCCGAGCAGGTTCCGGGCCGCGCAAACGTTGTCCAGCCAGGCGATGTCGTCGGCACGTCCGAACAACCGCGAAGCAGAAGCGGGCAACAGAGCAGGAGCGACGATTCCGGCACGCGGCGCGACGGGACGCGACTCGACCGGGCCGATCAAACTCAGAGCGGGGTCGTCGCGCAGCACCTGCTCCTGCAGCAACCGCAGCTGCGGCCCGGGATCGATGCCCAGTTCCTCGCTCGCACGACGCTGGAACCGCTGGTAGGCCTCAAGCGCGTCAGCTCGCTGCCCGGACCGGTACAAAGCCCGCATGCTGTGCGCCACCAGGCGTTCGCGGTACGGGTACTCGGTGCACAACCCCCGCAGCTCGCCCACGAGCTCGAGGTGCCGGCCCAGTTCGAGCTCGGCGTCGATGCGCTCCTCCAGCGCGGACAGCCGGAGCTCTTCGAGATCAGAGGTCATCGGGTCGCCCGGTACGTCGGACAGCACCGGCCCGCGCCACAGACCCAACGCCTCGCGCAGCAAGCCCGCCCTGATGGCGGCGGGCTTGCCGCGGGAAGACGCCACGAGCTGCCGGGCGCGGTGCAGGTCGAGGCGCCACGGGTCGACGGTCAGCTGGTACCCGGTGGGCGTGGTGCGGATCGTCGCCGAGGCCGACGGGTCGGCCTCCTCCAGCACCTTGCGCAGCCGCGAGACGTAGCCGTGCACGATCGTCCGCGCGGTGGCCGGCGGCGAGTCGGTCCACAGCGCGTCGACGATCTGGTCGATCGAGACGGGTCGGTTCGCCTCGACGACCAGCATGGCCAGCAGTCCGCGCATGCCGCGGCGACCGAGCTGGATCAGCCGGCCGTCCGCGAGCACCTGGAGTGGACCGAGCACGCCGAACTCGAGTCCGGTTTTGCTCCGCATGCCCCTCCCTCACGCCCGCTGACCTTGTCACTTCAACAGGTGCGATGGCCTGAGTCTCAGATACAAGTACGGCTGAAGTTCGCGGGACGCTACTGTTCACGCGTGCCGCGAGACAGGAACTCCGTGGTTGACCGCGGCGCCGGGTGCCTCCTCGGCGGCGCTCTCGGTGATGCCCTGGGTGCACCCGTGCAGTACCTCGGCCTGGCCGACATCCAGCGTGAACACGGCCCAGAAGGTGTGCTCGCACCACCGAAGCCCGCGCTCTTCACCGACGACACCCAGCTGACGCTCTTCACCGCCGACGGCTACCTGCGCGCGTGGGTGCGCGGGAAGCGGACCGGCGAGTGGGAGCCGTCGGAGATGGTGTGGCACAGCTACCGGCGCTGGCTCGTCACCCAGCAGCAACCGGCCCCGGAACGGGGCGCGACCGGTCTGCTCGCAGACGAACGGCTGTACGAGAGCCGTTCGCCGGGTCTGACGTGCCTGCGCGCGCTCGCGGCGGACACCATGTCCACCCCGACCGATCCGCACAACGAGTCGTCTGGCTGCAACGGCGTCACGCGCACCGCACCCGCGGGTTTCGCACCTTCCGCGGCCATCGCGTACGACCTGGGCTGCCGGTTTGCTGCTTTGACACACGGCGGCACGGGCGGCTGGGTCTCCGGTGGCGCGCTGTCGTTGCTGATCCACCTGCTCGCCGTGAAGGGCAGGCCGTTGCGCGAGGCGATCGACCAGGTCATCGGCCGGGTCCTGCGCGACGACACCTACACGGCCACCGTGCTCACGCGCGCTGTGGTGCTGGCCGAGGAGCACGACGGCACCGGTTCGGTGCGCGTCGACCGGCTCGGCAGCGGCTGGACCGGCCCGGAGGCCTTGGCGATCGCGGTCTACACGGTGCTGACGCATCCGAAGCCCGTGCAGTTCGTGGACGCCATGCGCGCTGCGGCCAACCATTCCGGTGGTAGTGACGCCACGGCGGCGTTGACCGGCAACATCCTCGGCGCGCTGCACGGCACCGAAGCCATCCCCCGCGACTGGCTGAGCAGCCTGGAGCTGGTGGACGTGCTCGACGCGATGGGCCGCGATCTGGGTTGCTCCGCGGTGAACCTCGAGTTCGACGAGAACCGCTACGCCTGAGTCGCAAATACAGAAAGAGCCTGCCGGCGCGCGCTCCCGAATTCGCTCGCCAGCAGGCTCTCTCGCACGAGGTGTTGGTCAACAGCTGGCCGGGTCTTGCCCCGAGCGCGAGCTCCGATCAGCTCTTGATCAACGAAATCCGTGCCCCGGAGTCGAAGCTCCGTTGGCCGGGCATGTTAACAGATGTGTACCGGAAGTCCAGGGCTGCGGAACACGCGACGATCTTCGTCGACGATGAAGACCTCGCACTCCTCCTGCGCCGCCGCCCACTCGATCCCGTCCTTGCCCAGCGCAAACGCTGCTGTGGCAGTGGTATCGGCGATGGCGAGATCGTCCGCGAAAACCGTGACCGACAAGATTCCCGTGACGGGCCGACCGGTACGGCCGTCCAGGATGTGCTGGCCGCGTTCGTACAACGCTGACGTGGCAACAGCTCCGTCCCGCACGCCGAGCACGACACACAGCTGATCAGCGATGTCTGGATGCCGAACGCCCACGCGCCAAGGCTTTCCGGGCTCGGGCTCGCCGGCC
This sequence comes from Lentzea aerocolonigenes, assembly GCF_000955955.1. Classification (GTDB taxonomy): domain Bacteria; phylum Actinomycetota; class Actinomycetes; order Mycobacteriales; family Pseudonocardiaceae; genus Lentzea; species Lentzea aerocolonigenes_A. Next base: position 12,449 of record NZ_JYJG01000064.1, on the reverse strand, counting down.
GTCACGACGTCGCCACCGGCGTTGACGCAGAACGACGACGCCCCGCCCTCGCGCAGGATGTCGGCGGCGCGCTGCACGGCCCAGCCCTTCACCACGGCGCACGGGTCGAGCCCGCGTCCCGGCACCTGCGCTGTGAACGCGCCGCCGGTCGACTCCTCGTACCAGTCGCACAGCGAGAGGACCTCGACCAGATCCGGGGTGAGCTCTTCCCTGGTGAGCTCACCCCGGTCCAGCCTCGACACCTCGCTGTCCGGCTTGAACGGCGAGAACTGGGCATCTGCCTCCCGCAACCACGCGAAGGCACGTTCGGCCAGGGCGGCGTCACCGTCACGCAGGTCGACCGAGATCGGCAGGCCCATGATCTGCTCGACGCCCCGGAACGACATCGCTACTGCGCTCCGTCGAGCGCGGCCTGCAGCGACTGCTTGTAGCCCTGTGAGGTCGCGGTCGCGCCGGACACCGTGTCGATGTCCGCGCTCTGGGCCTTCAGCGCCTCCTGCTTCAGGATCGGCAGCGCCATCCTGGTCGGCTCGCTGTTGGGCGCCCGCACCGCCTTCACATCAGTGATCTTGTTGCCCTGCAACGTGACCTGGACCTGCACGGTGCCTTCGGACGTGTTCACCGCCGGACCGTTCACGGTGCGGGCCTGGGCCTGCTGAGTCTGCTGTTGCTGTTGCTGGGTGGTCGGCGCGGCTCCGGACGTCTTGGGAGCCGCACTCGTCGTCTTGGGTGCCTGGGTCTGCGCTTGGGTCTCCGGCGCGGCGACCTCGCTGATCTCACCCTCGTGCGCCGGGCCCGGCGAGTACAACCAGACCGGGACCAGGCCTGCGACACTCAGCGCCAGAACGGGAATTGCCCTCTTCACGTCGTCGACCTCTCAGTTGGCCAGCGCGAAGCGCTCGGCGTGGACCTGGTTGCTGGGCACTCCCAGTTCGTCAAGGCTGCGCACCACGGCGTCGGTCATGCCGTTGGGGCCGCAGATGAAGATGTCGCGGTCCTGCACGTCCGGCACCAGCGCGGCGATGTTCTCCGGGCCGAGCAACGGGCCGTTCGCGGTGATCGTCTTCGAGGACCCGGTGACCAGGCGCAACACCGCGCCCTTGGCCCGCGCGAGGCCTTCGAGCTCGCGCAGCAGCACGGCTTCGCGCGGGTCGGTGACCCGGTAGAGCACCACGACGTGACCCTTGATCTCCTCCAGCAGCGCGCGGATCGGCGTGACACCGACACCACCGGCCACGAGGAGCGCGTTCTGCTTGGTCTGGTGCATGGTCGTGAAGGCGCCGTACGGGCCCTCGGCGAACACGCGGGTGCCGACCTTGACGTTGCGGATGTCGGCACTGCCGGTGCCCAGTGCCTTCGCGGTGAGCCGCAGGTACTTGCCGTTCGGCGCCGCGGACAGCGAGAACGGGTTGGCCTGCCACCAGCGGTCCTTGGTCAGGAAGCGCCACAGGAAGAACTGGCCGGCCTTCGCTCCCAGCTGGTCCAGGTCCTTGCCCTCGATGTAGACCGAGACGACGTTGTGCGCCTCCGGCACGACCGCGGCGACCCGGAACTGGTGACGCCAGTTGCACCAGAACGGGAGCACCAACCGTCCGATCACGACAGACCCGATGGCGAACGCCCAGAGCGCCCACCAGTAGCCGGTCGCGAGCGCGGACTTGCGGAAGGTGCTGCCGACCGCGACCTGGTGCGTGAACGCCAGGAAGATCGCGATGTAGGTGTACAGGTGGATGAAGTGCCAAGTCTCGTACGCCAGCTTGCGCCGCGCGAACCGGGCCGACACCACGCCGACGACCATGATGATCGTCCACGCGACCAGCGCGCGGAGGATGCCTTCGAGCTCGGTGGCCTGCCGGATGATCTCGGCGATCGGGCCGTCGTTCCCGGCGTTGCCGAACGCGATGAAGGTCAGGTGGCCGATCAGCATCCAGAAGATCGTGAAGCCGACCCAGCGGTGCCACGAGGTGAGCTTGTCCATGCCCAACCGGCGGTCGAGCCACGGCAGTCGCGCGACCAGCAGCAGCTGGAACGCCATCGCCAACGCGCCGTACAGCCCGGCCAGCCTGCCGAAGTTCACCAGCTTGTTCGAGCCGACGCCGGCCGCGTTGAACAGGTACGTCACGAACGCCGCGTTGGCCAGGAGGAACGCGTAGAGGCCGGCTTTGGCCAGCACCTTGTGCGGCGTCGCACGGCCGGCCGGAGCCGGTCGCACGGGTTGCTGCAGGGTGGTCGTCACGGCGGGCTCCTCGGTCAGGGCGGGTCGGCAGTCGGTTCGGTCTTTCTCGATCCTTGGCGTTCGAGCTGTGGCTCCCCTATGCCCGCGCTGTCGACTTCCTGTCGATCGAGCGAGGTGAGCACCAGGTGACGCACCATGAGCACGTGGACAAGGGGAACTCGGTTCGATTGCTCGTCGTCGACGACGAGCCGCACATCGCTGACCTGGTCGCGACGGTCGCCCGGTACGAGGGCTGGCAGGCCGCTACCGCGCTCAACGGTGAGGAGGCTTTGAGAGAGGCCGCCGAGTTCCAGCCGGACATCGTCGTGCTCGACCTCATGCTGCCTGACCTGGACGGATTCACCGTTCTTGATCGGATGCGGGCAGCCGGGGCGATGGTCCCGGTGGTCTTTCTGACGGCTCGTGACGGCACCGCGGACCGTGTGGCGGGACTCACTCGCGGCGGCGACGACTACCTCGTCAAACCGTTCTCGGTCGAGGAGCTGATGGCCCGGCTCCGGGCCGTGCTGCGCCGCTCGACAGGTCCGTCGTGGAAGCGATCTGTGCTGAAGGTCGCAGACCTGGTGATGGACGAGGACACGCGCGAGGTCCGCCGCACGGGCAAGTTGGTGACCCTCACGCCGACCGAGTACGAGCTGCTCCGGTACCTGATGCGTCGCTCACCGGCCGTGCTGACGAAGGCGCAGATCCTCGACCACGTGTGGGAGTACGACTTCGGCGGCCGCTCGAACGTGGTCGAGCTGGTCATCTCCCACCTGCGCCGCAAGCTCGACGACGGCCGCGAGCCGTTGATCCACACCGTGCGCGGTGTGGGGTACGTGCTCCGCCGAGCGGCGGAATGAACCGGCCACTGCGCCTCGGTACGAGGCTCGCACTGGGTCTGGGTGCGCTGGCGCTCGCCGTGTTCGCGATCGTCGGCGCGGTCATGGTGACGTCGATGAAGACGTTCCTCGACAAGCGGCTCGACGACCAGATGGCCATGAGCCAGACCGGCGCGTCCCACGACGTCGAGTACTACGGCAAGGTCACCAAGCTCCCGCCGACCTGGTTCGCGGTCGTCTACAAGGTGGAGAACGGCGAGCTGGTCGCCCAGCCCGGCGACCAGCACCCGGACGACCGCGAGGAGTTCGACGAGATCGCGAAGAAGGCGTTGACCAAGGACACCCTCGAGACCGGGTACCTGCGCGGCGAGGGCAAGTTCCGGCTGCGCGCGTGCCCGATCAGGGAGAACGAGATCGTCCTGGTCAGCGCCGCGCCGATGGACGACCGGGACGGCACGATCTCCCAGCTGATCACCGTCAGCGTGGCGGCGTTCCTCGCGGCGCTGGTCACGCTGGTCGTCGGCGGCCAGGCGCTGCTGCGACGCGGCCTGCGGCCCCTGTCGGACATGGCCGACACCGCGCACGACATCTCGTCGCAGGACCTGACCGACTCGGCGGACCTCACCGTGCGGGTGGACGGCGCCGGCGGCGGTGTCGAGGTCGACGAGCTGCGCGAGGCGTTCAACAAGATGCTCGCGCACATCGACACTTCTTTGGCCGCGCGCACGGCCGCAGAGCAACGACTGCGGCGGTTCATCGCCGACGCGTCACACGAGCTGCGCACGCCGCTGACGTCGTTGCGCGGCTATGCGGACCTCTTCCGGTACGCGGCGGCCAACGAACCGGGCGAACGCGAGAAGCACCTGGAGAAGCTGCGGTCGGAGGCATCGCGGATGAGCGTGCTGCTCGACGACCTGTTGTTGTTGGCACGCCTGGATTCCGCGGAGTCCGAACCGCCGTTGCGCCCGGAGGAGCTGGACCTGGCGCAGGTCGCCGAGGCGGCAGGAGACGCCTTCCGCGCAGCCCGTCCGTCGCACTCGTTGGAGATCGACGCCGACACGGTGACCATGCGCGCGGACGCCACGCGGTTGCGGCAGGTGCTCGACAACCTGCTGACCAACGCGGCCGTGCACACGCCCGCCGGAACCGCGGTGTCGGTGCGCGTGCGGGCCGAGGACGGCTGGGCGGTCGTGCAGGTGAGCGACACCGGCCCCGGCATCACGGAGACCGACCAGGAGCGGATCTTCGACCGCTTCTACCGCGTCGACAACTCCCGGACCCGCCAACGCGGCGGCAGCGGCCTCGGCCTCGCCGTCGTGCAGTCCCTCGTGCACGCCCACGGCGGCACGATCAACCTGACCAGCCGCCCAGGCTCCACGACGTTCACGATCCGGCTCCCTCGCCGGCTGCTCTAGCTCTTCGGCGTCTGCAAGTACCACCAACTCCGAGTTGGCGGTACTTGCAGACGCCCGAACTCACTCCGACTGGGAGCTGGTGGCCCAGAGGTCGATGCCCGACTCGACGGCGTGCTTGTCGATCTCGGCGAGCTCGTCGTCGGTCAGCGGCGGCGCCTGCAGTGCCGCGAGGTTCTGCTCCAGCTGGTCGACGGACGACGCACCGATCAACGCCGACGTGACGCGCGAGTCGCGGATCGTCCACGTGAGCGCGAGCTGCGCCAGCGACTGGCCACGCGACGCGGCGATGTCGTTCAGCGCCCGGATCCGAGCGAGGTTCTCGTCGCTCAGCAGGTCCGTCGACAGCGACTTGTTCTGCGCCGCACGGGAGTCCGCCGGCACGCCGTTGAGGTAGCGGTCCGTCAGCATGCCCTGCGCGAGCGGCGAGAACGCGATGCAGCCCGCGCCGACCTCCTCCAGGGTGTCCAGCAGCTCCGGCTCGATCCAGCGGTTGAGCATCGAGTAGCTCGGCTGGTGGATCAGCAACGGCACGCCCGCGGACCTGAGCAGCTCAGCCGCCTCACGGGTCTTGGCCGGCGAGTACGACGAGATGCCGACGTAGAGCGCCTTGCCCTGCTGCACCGCGCTGACCAGCGCGCCCATCGTCTCCTCGAGCGGAGTCTCCGGGTCGAACCGGTGCGAGTAGAAGATGTCGACGTAGTCCAGGCCCATCCGGGTCAGCGACTGGTCGAGCGACGACAGCAGGTACTTGCGGCTGCCCCACTCCCCGTACGGCCCGGCCCACATGTCGTAACCGGCCTTGGTCGAAATGACCAGCTCGTCCCGGTACGGCCTGAGATCATCCTTCAGGATCTGCCCGAACGTCACCTCCGCCGAGCCGTACGGCGGACCGTAGTTGTTGGCGAGGTCGAAGTGCGTGACACCGAGGTCGAACGCCCGCCGCGCGATGCCGCGGCCGAGCTCGTACGGCCGGTCGCCGCCGAAGTTGTGCCACAGACCGAGCGAGATCGCCGGCAGCTTGAGACCGCTGCGGCCAGTCCGCCGGTAAGTCATCTGGTCGTAGCGCGCGCTATCCGCGAGGTAGGACATGGTGCCCACAATGTCACGTCCTAGTGAGACAGAGCAGGACATGAAACGCGCCGCGGAAGCGGGCGAGATCCTCCACCTCGGCCGCCGCCACGACAACGTGCTGCGCGGCCAGGTCATCCGCGACCTGCTGCGGGCGGATGGCCTCGATCCGCGAGGGATCAGGGTGCGCGGGGCGCGGATCACCGGCGAGCTCGACCTGAGCAACCTCGAGACGTCGACGTCGCTGGAGCTGGACGACAGCGTGATCGAAGCACCGATGTGGTTCTGCGACGCCACCCTGCACTCGTTGACCTTCGACGGCTCCACGATGCCCGGGCTGCACGCGGAAGGCATGCGGGTGCGCTACTTCGGCCTGAGGGAGGCCCGCTGCACGGGCGTTCTCGACCTCGACAACGCGCACATCGACGGCACGTTGTTCCTTCACGGCACGAGTGTGCGGATGTTCTACGGCAACGGCCTGCGCGTGAGAGGTCACGTACAGGCCGACGGAATGTTCGTCGACGGCACACTCTGGCTCGACAGCTGCGACATCGGTGGCGACCTCCAGCTGGAAGGGGCGGTGATCGACAACGCCTCGGGCGAGGCCTTGCGCGCCAACAACGCGAAGATCGGCGGAGTCGTCCAGCTCAGCCTGAGCTTCATCAGAGCGGGCGAGGGCGCCGCGATGCAGCTGATCGACGCCACAGCCGGTGGCCTGCGGATGCGAGGAGCGGTGCTGCGCGGCGCCGCGGACACCTCGCTCTGCCTCGACGGCGCGGAGTTCCGGCAGGAGGTGCGGCTCTCCGAAGGCTTCGACGCGCTCTCCGAGAGCGCGCAGGCCGGCACTGTCCGCATGGTCGACACGAAGATCGGAGCGGGCCTGATCGTCAGCGGCAGGGTGCGCAACGGCGACGGCCAGGCACTCTTGGTGCACAAGACGTCGATCGGCGCGAGCGTCACCTTCAGCGACGCGGAGGTCGAGGCGCACAGTCCGATGCCCGCCGTGGAGTTCAGCGACACCCGTGTCAGCGGCGAACTCGTGTTCCGTCCCGGGAAACTGATCAACCACGGCGCCGGCTACGAGCTCGCTCTGCTGGGCACCAAGGTCGGGGACGCGCTCGCGCTCGACGTTCCCGAACTGCTCGAAGCCGAGATCTTCACCGCCTCGGTCGACGGCCTGACCTATCCGGATCCGCCCGACGACACCGGCGCGTGGCTCACGATGTTGCGCGACCACTCGTTCAACTACCACGCCCAGCCGTACCAGCAACTTGCGGCCGTGCACCGCGCCGCCGGACACGAGCACACCGCCCGCAAGGTGTTGATCGCCCAGCAACGGGACCTCCGCCGCCGCGGCGACCCGGGCAACAAGCTGTGGCACTGGTTCCTTGGAGTTACCCTCGGCTACGGCTACAAGCCCTCGAGAGCGGTAGCCGGACTGCTCATCACGTTCGTCCTGGCGCTCTGTCTCGTGTGGACAACGAATGCCTATAACGGCCTGACACCGGCCAAAGACCGCGGACCGGACGCCTGTTCACCGGTGAACAGAATCAGTCTTGCGGCGGATCTCGCCATCCCGCTCGTGAAGCTCGGCGGCACACCGAGGTGCGAACTGGCGAACGGACCAGCCGGGCAGTGGGCGACCGGAGCAGGCTGGGTCATCCAGATCCTGGGATGGAGCTTCGCAACACTGAGTGTCGCGGGCTTTACCGGACTCGTTCGCAAAAGCTGACGAACTGTCACGTTGAATTGAGACGAGGGCCCGCCCACCTGGGCGAACCCTCGTCGGATAAGAGCCGGCGAGGGGAATCGAACCCCTAACCTTTCGCTTACAAGGCGTACCAGCACTAGCGCTGTACTTACCTGGTCAAACGCCAGCATACAGACAAGCGCAAGTGGCATGTGTGAGGGGTGAGATGTGGATCTTCAAACACCCCCCAGAGTCGACCGAAAGACCCGCCTCGCGCCACGAAGAACCACGGCCCATCGTGACTACACGGACCAAATGAACCCGCATGAGGAATGCTCGGGCACCGACCTAACGTCACATATTGGTTAGCGATGGCAACAATTAGCGTCGGCATCCAAGCGGGACGCAGCACGCACGCCGCCGATCGTAAACGGATCGGCTCTGTGTTTTGCATCACTGTATCTGTCCGATGTAGCCACTACAAAGGAACAAGATTCCCGCCAAGGGTTGACTAACCGTGCCGCGCACGCAAGTAAGCACAATGTAGTCATTCGAACGCAGACGACTTGTAGTGGATCTTCAGAATCTGCACCGCAGTCACGATCTTCTCGTTGCGTCACATGATCTTTGACGCTTCAACCAAGCGGGCTGCCTACAGTTACGCTGCGGCAATACCCTGCCGGGCGTCACCGCTGCGACACAGACAGTGCGGCACCCAGTTCGACCCGTTCGGCGTAGTCCCCTACGCGAGTACGTGCGTCCTCGGTCTGTTTCGTCAGGTGCTTCCGTTAACGCAATCGTTGAGCCCTGTCCAGATGCGCACGTAGGGTCGTGATCGTGAACGGGAACGTTCCGTGCACGAATCGACCTGGGGGGTTGAATGTCTGCGCAAGTGCGTGTCCGCCCGGACGCGCTGGAGAGAATCGGGATTGCACAAGGGCTCAAATCGAGGTACGCGCTCGCCAAGCGTCTTGGTGTGTCGCAGTCGACCGTTGGTCGCGTGCTAGACGGAGAGCAGCTGCCGGGCAACTCCTTAATCGCCGCCACCTTGAGCAGGCTCCACGTTTCGTTTGAGGACGTGTTCGAGGTCGACGGGACGGACAATGGAGCTGCCGCATGAAGGCTTCCGCTGTACGTGTTGGCTCGTTCGAGCCTGGTTCTCGTGAATGGAACGCAGTTCGGTCGATGGGCCTGGGGGGTTCAGAGATCGCCGCAGTCATGAATATGTCGCCGTATGAATCGACATTCTCTCTGTGGAATAGGAAAAGGGGCCTCATCGCTGCGGCGCCGAGCAATGACGCGATGCGCCGTGGTCATCGGCTTGAGTCCGTCGTCGCCGAGTGGTTCGCGGAGCAGCATCCCGAGTACCGCGTGCGCCGCACGGGCATGTGGGCAAACCGTCAACGGCCGTGGCAACTCGCGACGCCCGACCGAATGCTGACCGGGCTCGCCGAGCGATCGCTGCTCAAGGTCAAGACCGCTGCCGACCTGTTCGAGTGGGGCAGGCGCGGCACCGATGAGGTGCCGGACTACGTCCGGTGTCAGGTCATGTGGCAGCTCGACACGCTCGGCCTGAATCGTGCACACGTCGCGGTGCTGACCACGAACCTTGAGTTCCGCGAGTACCTCGTCGAGTGGAACCTCACCGAGGCTGAGACGCTGCGCGCCGCCGCCCGTGAGTTCCTCGACTCGGTCGACCGTGGTGTGCGACCGGAGATCGACGAGCACGCCGCGACGCATCGGGCGGTGCGGGAACTGCATCCCGAGATCGACGACACCGAGGTCGAGATCGAGGCAGGGCTCGCCGAGCAGTACCGGGCTGCGGTCGCAGACCACAAGCGCGCCGAGGCCGTGAAGCTGCGAGCAACGTCCGAGGTGCTCGACGCGCTCGGACGGCACCGGCGCGCACTGGTCGACGGTGAGTCGGTGGCGATCCGGGTGCCTGGTCGCAACGGTGCGGCGCCATCACTGCGCCCATCACCTATGCAGGCAGGTGCTGCGTGACCGCTGGTCTTGTTGCTGCCGGGGTGGTCGTCGCGTGCTGCGGCGACCACCGCCCCGGCGGCTGCTGCGCGGCCGTCGACTGCGTGCCCTGCTGCCCCGAGTGCCCGACCTGTCCTGTGCTCGCCGGGCTCGCCCCTGCCGAGCGCGCCGCCGAAATTGCCCGGCATCACCGCCTGCTCGCCGACCTCGGCGAGTGGGCTCGCTACCTCGACCACAACCCGCCGCGATGGGAGGTACCTCGTGACTGATCAGCTTCAGCTCGGCCTCGCCGACCGCAAACGCGGACAAGAGGCCAACCTCGCCGCCGCCGTGGCCGCGCACCGCCGCTACCGCGAGGCCGCCGAGATCGTGCTCGACGAGTTGGTCGCCTCGGGTCAGCCATTCACCGCCGAGGACATCCGCCGTGGTGTCCCTACGGGGATCGAGCCGCACTCGCCGAACGTGCTGCCGAGCCTGATCGGCAACTGGGCCGCCCGACGCCTAATCGTGCCCTGCGGCGAGTACCGCAGCCGACGCCGTAGTCGGCGAGCGAGCCGCAACCGCGTCTGGGTAGCGAACCCGGCCGCCTCGGCCGCGTAGCCGCCCACACCCCACAACACCGAAGTCCGTCGTCATCTTGCGGCGGGCGCGATGGCGCACGCCCGCGCTCGCCGCTTCCTGGGGGATTCACCGTGACCGTCAGCTCTACCGGCGTGCCCGCCGGGCCGAGGCTGCTCGACGCGCTCGCCGTCGAGGCCGCTCTCGTCGGCCGCCGTCCGCTCGACCAGTTGCAGGCCGCCGAGGCCGCCGAGGTGACGCGCATCCTGCGCCGCCGAGCAGCCACAACCGACCCGACCGCCGGCCCAATCACCGTGTCCGCCGGCTCAACGGTGCCCGAGCGGCACGTGCGAGGTGCGTCTGCGTGAGCCGCGAACACGCACGCATCCTGACCGCGATTTGGCGTGACGACGACTTCCGCGCCCTCTCGCCCGAGGCTCAACGGCTGTACTTCCTGCTGCTCTCACAGCCGACCATCAACCAGGCTGGAGTTCTGCCGCTCACGGTGAGCAGGTGGGCGCGCGGCTGCTCGGCGACCGACGTCGCCGACATCGAGGCCGCGCTCGCCGAGCTGGACCGTGCCCGCTTCGCACTGGTCGACGCCGACACCGACGAGGTGCTCGTGCGGGCGTTCATGCGCAAGGACGGCGTAGCCAAGCAACCCAACGTCCTTAAGGCCGCTTTCCGGTTCGCCCTCGCGGTCGAGTCGCCGAGGCTGCGCGCTGTGCTCGCCGACGAGCTGCGCCGCCTCGACCATGTGCACGCCGACGCGGTCGCTGACACCCTCGACGGCACATCCACCTACCACCAGACGGAACCCACGAGCTCACGTTCGAACTCGTCCGCTCCCACTGCTGATGAACGCCCGTCGGAAGGGTTCGCCGAACCCTTCCCCGAAGGGTTCCCGTCAAACGCGGGGGTAGGGGGTAAGGGGAGTAGTCACCCAGACTCACTACCAACTCAAGAAAAGCGTCACGCGCGCACACGCACGCGAGGCGCCGGGGTCACCGCGGCCACTCTCGCCGCGACCGCCGTACGACCGGAGGCCTACCGGCTCACCGCCGGGTGGCACAGCTCGGTCGGTGCCCCATACCCGACGAAGACCGTGCGGGCGCTCGGCAAGCATGTCGACGGACTGCTCGCCGACCGCGCCGACCCGGACACCGTCACGGCCGCGCTCGATCTGTGGCACGGCCGCCCCGGCGCCGCGCCCGGTCTGCTGCCGCACCTGTACGCCGACGCCGTCCGCGCTCGACACGTCGAGGCGACGGCCGTGCCCGCTGGGCTGTCCAAGCGGGACGCCAAGGCCGCCGGGTGGTTTGCGCTCGCGGCCGAGTTCGAGCACGAGGGCCAGGACGACGGGCCGGTCGTCGACGGCGAGCTGCTCATGCTCGATGGGGCTCGGCGATGAACGCCGCCGAGGTCGCCCGGCTGCTCGGTATCGCGTCGACGCTCGACAACAAGATCAGCGCCGGAAGCACGATGCAGGTGCGGACATGGGCGCACGTGCTCGACGACGTGCCGTACTCCGCCGCCGAGCCGGCGCTGCGCGAGCACTACCGGCGCAGCACCGAAACCGTGATGCCCGCCGACATCGTCGAGTCGTGGCGCAACGCGCGGCGCGAGAACGCCGAGCGCGAGCACAGCGCCGCGCTGCGCGCCCGTGCCATCGAGCAACGGCCCGAGGACCTCGTGCGGTCGATCCGCTCCGGCGTCGCCCGCGTCACCGCCGCGCTCGCCCTCGCCCGTGGCGCCGATCCCGAGCACGTCGAGGCCGAGGCCGAGGCCCGCCGCGTGTACCTCGCCGTGGCCTGCCCGTGGTGCAAGGCCCAACCGGGCGTCCGCTGCACCGGACCGGGCGGCAAGCCGCTCACCAAGCAACCCGCGCACGACGCCCGGCTCGCCGAGGCGTTCACGGCCGCGCGATGACTGACCACCTGGGGGACGAGATGGACACGCACAAGGATTTTGGGGCGGCGGCACCGACCGGTCGCGGGCCGCTCCGCGCGCACGCGAGCCCGGTCTCACCAAACCTGGCATCGCCGCAGCGCGACGACGACGCCTCGCCAGGTTCGGTGAGACGCCGTGCGGCTGCGCCGGATTCACCAGGCCCGGCGCCAACTTCGGTGAGACAGGATGACCTCGCCGACGCTGCTCGGCACGAGGACTGGCCGCCGGTAAGTTTCGATTATCGGGGGTCAGAAAGGCCGGTTTCGCACCCGTTCGTCGACGGGTTCGCGAGCGCGAAACTTGCCGACATAATCCGGCTTATCTCGGCGGGCTGGTCCGACGACGGGCCGGCGATCGGGTCGTTGTTCTCTGGTTTCGGAGGGCTCGACCTTGGCGTGCAGGCGGTACTCGGCGGCACCGTCGCGTGGCACGTCGAGAACGACCCAGACGCCTCGGCGGTGCTCTCGCACCGGTTTCCCGGCGTGCCCAACCTCGGTGACATCGCGGCCGTGGACTGGGAGCAGGTCGAGCGCGTCGCCGTGCTCCTCGGCGGGTTCCCCTGCCAGGACTTGAGCGCAGCGGGCAAGCGGGCAGGCCTGCGCCCGGACAACCGTTCGGGGATGTGGTCCCAGATGGTCTACGCCGCGAGCATCCTCCGCCCTCGGCTGATCATCGCCGAGAACGTGCGAGGTCTGCTGAGTGCGCGAGCCCATAGCCAGGTGGAACCC
>NZ_JYJG01000063.1 GCF_000955955.1 Lentzea aerocolonigenes | reverse complement strand
CCCATAGCCAGGTGGAACCCTGCCCGTGGTGTCTGGGAGACGACGCAGGCCCAGCTATGCGGGCACTCGGCGTTGTTCTCGCGGACCTGGCCGACCTCGGGTACGACGCGGCGTGGTGTGGCCTACGCGCTGCCGACGTGGGCGCCCCTCACGAACGCTTCCGGGTCTTCGTCGTTGCTGCCGACTCCGACCTCGTCGGATCGCTTCGGGCCGGGCCACCACGGCGACGGGAGCCCGAACCTGCGCACGATGGTGCAGCTCTTGCCGACCGCGAGCGCCACGCCCTACGGCACCAACCAGTCTCCGACGCCCGGCGCGGCGGTGCGCCCGTCGCTGGAGACGATCGCCCGCGAGTTCGTCGAGCCGACGGCACTTCTGCCGACGCCTCGCACGGCGACCAAGCGCACCGGCATCAGGTGGGCGCAGCGTCCGGCCGAGCAGGGCGGCGCCTCGGGGGTGAGCCTCGAACAGGCTCTCGAACTGGCCGCCGGGACGCTGCCGCACGAGTTCACGAGCTGGGACCAGGTTCCGGCCGCGTGGATTTCGGCGGCTACGCACCCGCCATCACCAGGTGGGAACGCCGCCTCGGACGAGCCGCCCCTGCACCCACTGTGGACGGACGACGAGCCGATCGGGTCCTGAACCCGGCGTTCGTCGAGTGGATGCAGGGCGTCGAACCGGGCTGTGTGACCAACGTACCCGGCATCTCGCGCAGTGCCGCGCTGCGGATTCTCGGTAACGGCGTTGTGCCGCAACAGGTTTCGGCCGCACTGCCGTGGCTGTTGGCCGCGCTCGCCGAGCCGGCAGGCGAGGCCGCGTGATGACCGACGAGACCCGCGACGCGCTCACCGGCGTGGCCGAGACCCTCGACCGCGCCCTTACTCACCACCAGGCCCGCGACCGGCACGACGCCGAGGTCGCGCTCGCCCGGCTGGTCGCCTACTCCCCAATCACACAAGCGCTCGACGACGCGCTCGACACCGTCCGGAGGCTGCTCGATGCTGCCCCGACTACCTGAGTGGCAGACCCGAGCGGCGTGCAAGGGCCGCGTTGACGTCGACTTCATCGAGCCGAAGTCGCCCGCCGAGGACGCCGAGTGTCGCGCATTGTGTGCCGGGTGCCGGGTGCGCGAGCAGTGCCTCGCCGCCGCGCTCGCTACCGGCGAGGCGTGGGGGCTATGGGGTGGGCTCGACGCCGAGGAACGCCTGCGGCTCGCCGAGCGCGACGGGCACGAGTTGCCCGCGGTGCTGCCTGCGCACGGCACGAACCCCCGCTACGCCAAGCACAGGTGCCGTTGCGACCTGTGCCGCAAGGCGCACACCGACTACGAGCGCGCCCGCCGAGCCCATCGGCGAGTGCGGGTCGAGCCGTGGTCGCCGATCGTGCTCGCCGAGCCGGTGCGTATCGGTCGCGTGTGGGCGGGCGCCGGGCAGCTCCTGCTCCCACTGCCGGGTGTGCCGAGGCCTCGCGAGGCCGAGCCCGGCGAGTTGCTCGCCTCGGCGGCGTGAGCTGTACCGGTGCGGTGCCACCCGCGACAGGCTGCGGACGGCACCGCACCGCATCCGGCTAGATCACGCCGCTTTCGTGCAGCTTCACGGCAACGACGATCAGGCCAGCGATCCCCGTAGTACCCCACACCAGTTTGAGGACCTTCACGCCGTCTGCTCGGCGTTGCTTGTCCGCATTGGACAGAGCGACGCGCGCAGCACAGCCACTCACCACAATCGCGAAGACAACGCAGGCGACCAGCAGCGACAACAACATGGACACTCCCGAAGGGATGGAAGTGTCCCGCCGCCTACGCCTCGCCTGCCGATCCGGCTTCGTAGTGCTGGGACTGGAGTGGCTCCAGGGTTCACGGGTTCCTGCGACGCTAGGACTCGGGCACGGTCCCGTACTGCGCGTGCACCCTCAACGGTACGCGCGCGAGGACGAGCAGCGCACGCAGCCACGGAAGCACCCGTATAACACCAGGTCAGAAGCGTGAATCAGTCTGTTGGTCTGCCTGACGGTCTGCCTGACGGTCTGTCTGTCCGTCCGTTTGTCCGTCCGTTTGTCCGTCCGTTTGTCCGTCCGCAACTGAACACGGAGTCGCGGCAGTAGATCCACCCGTCAGTTCAACAACCGGTTCACCCTTATCCGGCGAGATAAGCGCAGCTAGCCGAACTTGCAGATGATCGCAGGCACATACAAAAACGCCCGTTTTTGCCGTCCGTTTTTGCGTCCGAAAAAAAGTCCGAAGTTGTTCGCGCACGCAGAGTGTCATAGTGTGGTAGTGCGATGGTGCGACCAGCACGTCGCGTGCAGAAGGCGACGGCCCGCCACGTGTGTTCAGACCACACGTCACCGGCAGGCCGCCGCCAAGGGGCTACCTACCGCCGCGCAGCCTGCGAGCAGCAATGCGAAGTGTCCCGGCGAGCGGCCTCGTACCTGTTGCGAGGCCGCTCAGTTCCCAGAGGTCAGCGGCCATACCGACCGCGTCGACCCCGAGAGCGACCCACTCCAACAGGCCGGCGACTCGCGCGCGCACCTCGTCAGGCGGTACCCCTCTACGTCGAACCATCGTTGCCCCTTCCCCGCTTCCGCCTACGGCAGCCCGACAGTCGGGTGCACGTGCCGGAAACGACGGTCCCCCGACTTGGAAGGAATGGGGCAGCAGGTTCGACGAGTGTCATTAAAGGCGATCAAGGGCCGTCCTTGCAACTTGCCACGTCGATAGCCACCGAATCCCGACTACGGCGGGCGGGCGAGAAATAGACATAACTGCGGTTATGTCTAGAACCCGTGGCCCGAAATCGCTTCCCAGAGTTACCGCGTGGCCTGGGACGTGCCCGCCGCCGGTGACATCTCGGGCACACGGTGGCTTCGTGATCCCTTGTTCATCGCCCCGGTGCAGCAACCCGACCGACCTCGACGTGTACGTGTGCGGGGTGTGCCTCGGCAGGCTCGACGGCGACCTCGCCGACGTGGCCGACCTCGCCGAGGAACTCGACACGACGATCGCCCGCCAAGCGCGCGTAGGGATGCCTGTTGGTTCCCGTACCGCCGAGGTAGGGCTGCCCTACAACGACGGTGCCGCCGAGGTCGGCCGCGACCTGCGGTCGGTGCTCTCGACCTGGGTGCGTGAGCTGTGGGAGACGCACGGGCCGCGCCGCGTGACCCGCACCGCGGCCAATGTCGAGGTCGCCGAGCTGGACCCGCTGGACCTCGACGACACGCTCGCCGAACTCGCCGCGTGGCTGCGGCGCCACCCGTCGTGGATCGAGTACCACCCGGCGGGCGGCGAGCTGGTTGACGAGATCACCGACGCCGTCGAGCGGACACGCCGGGCGGTCGATCTGCCTCCGGCCCGGCTGTACTGCGGACCGTGCCCGGACTGCGATGCCGATCTCTACGCCCGACCCGACCGGGAGACGGTCCGGTGCCGCGAGTGCGAGACCCGGCACGAGGTCGAAGCGCTGCGGGCCGCGCTGCTCGATGCCGCGCGCGAGCACCTCGGCACGGCCGCCGAGATCGCCCGCGCGTTGCCGAGGCTGCTCGGCCGTGACCTGTCGGCGAACTCGCTGCGCACGTGGGCACGCACCGGCAAGCTCACCCGACGTGCGCCGGACGCGCAGGGCCGAACCCGGTACCTGGTCGGTGAGGTGATCGACGTCGCGCTCGCCACCCCGGTGCGTTCGCGTGTCACCCGCGCTGAGGCCCCGTGTGCCTAAACTGCGAAACCGCAGCGGGTGAACTGTGCCCATCCCCCGGCAAGACGGCCCCGAGACCCACCTCCCCCGGTCTCGGGGCCGTCACATGTCTGGACGCAGGCGAGGTGATTTCCCTTGCCGCACAACCCGGTCACCGATGCCGACCGCGACCGCGTGCGCGAGTTGCACGCCGAGGGCAAGAGCCGCAACGACATCGCCCGCGTAACCGGGCGCTCGGCATCAACGGTGACCGTGATCGCCCGCGAGCTGGGCCTGTCGTTCGACCGCAGCAAGACGGCCGCCGCGACGCAGGCCCGGCAGATCGACAACCGCGCCCGCCGCACGGAGATCACCAGCAGGCTCTACGGCCGCGCCGAGCAGGTGCTCGCCCGCTTGGAGTCGTCCGGCTACAAGTTCACCGCCACGACGGTGCACGGCATCGAAACCAAGACGCTCGACCACGTGCCCGCGCAGGACGAGAAGTCACTCGCGAGCGCGCTGTCGACGCACCTCGCCGCTGCCGCACGGCTCGAAGCGATCGACGCCGAGAAGGGCAGTGAGGGCGCCAAGTCCATGTTGACCGGGCTCGCCGTCGCGCTCGGCATCGCCACCACCACGGTTGTCGATGAATGATCTTCCGCTGTCGGCGAGGCAGCTCGAATCGCTGCGCGAGTCGACGACGCGCGTGTCGATCTGGTCCGGGGCCATCCGCAGCGGCAAGACCATCGCGAGCCTGCTTCGCTGGTTGATCTACGTCGCGAACGCGCCTCGTGGTGGTCAGCTGGTGGTCGTCGGCCGCACGCGGGACTCGGTGGCGCGCAACGTGTTCGCGCCGCTGCAAGACCCGTCGCTGTTCGGGCCGATCGCCGATCTCGTGCACTACACGCCGGGTGCGCCTACCGCGCGCATCCTTGACCGCGTCGTGTACGTGCTCGGCGCGAGCGACTCGAAAGCCGAGAAGGTGCTGCGCGGTCTGACGTGCTGCGGTGCCTACGTCGACGAGCTAACCGTTATCGCAGAAGAGTTTTTCGTGCAGTTGCTCGGCCGGATGAGCGTCCCCGGCGCGCAGCTATTCGCTACGACGAATCCCGACTCGCCGGCCCACTGGGTGCGGCGCCGCTACCTCGACCGGCTCGACGCGCTGCCCGACTGGCGATCGTTCGCGTTCACGCTCGACGACAACCCAGCGCTGACCGAGTCCTACAAGGACTCGATCCGCCGCGAGTACACGGGCCTGTGGTTCCGACGGTTCGTCAAGGGCGAATGGGTCGCGGCCGAAGGCGCTGTGTTCGACATGTGGTCGCCCGCCGAGCACGTCGTGCCGTGGGCCGAGCTGCCCGACATGGCGCGGCTGCTCGCCGTCGGGATCGACTACGGCACCACGAACCCGACGTCGGCGATCTTGCTCGGCGAGGGCGTCGACGATCGGCTGTACCTGGTCGACGAGTGGCGCCACGACCCGGCGCACGCGCGCACACGCCTCACCGACGCGCAGCTGTCCGCCGGGCTGCGCGACTGGCTCACGCTCCCGCACCTGCCGCGCCCGAGTGCACTGCGTCCGCAGTGGATCGTCGCCGATCCGTCGGCTGCGTCGCTGCGGGTGCAGCTCCACAACGACGGCGTCACCACGGCCGCCGCCGACAACGACGTCGCATACGGCATCCGCGTCGTGTCGAGCCTGCTCGCCGAGAAGCGGCTGCGGGTCGCCGACCGATGCGCCGGGTTCGTCGCCGAGGCGCCCGGCTACGCCTGGGACGACAAGGCGACCACCAAGGGTGAAGACCGCCCGATCAAGGTCGCCGACCACTCGCTCGACGCCGGTCGCTACGCCATTACCACAACGGAAAACCTTTGGCGTGCAACGCTTGCGCTCGCCGCGTGACCGAGGACAGGAGGTCACGCCGATGCGCGACCAGTGGCCCCCGAAGCCGTTCGACATTGCAGCGAGCAAGATGCGCGAGTGGAACGCCTGGTACGTGGGCAAGGCCGAGGACCTCGCCGCGCACTACGGCAACGGCCCGGTGATCCACTCGCGCCCGTCGCAGTACCGGGGTGGCTTGGTCGGTGCGGTGAGCCGTTTCTTTTGGGGGCGCCCGGTTTCGCCGCGTGGACAGCAGCGGACCCGCGTGCACATCCCGCTCGCGTCGGACCTGGCAACCATGTCGTCCGACCTGCTGTTCGCCGAACCGCCGCGCGTGCGCGTCGAGAACTCCAGCGCGCAGGTGCGGCTCGACCGGATCATCAACACCCCGCAGACGCACAGCGCACTGTTGGAAGCGGCCGAAGTCGCCGCCGCCCTCGGCGGCGCGTACATGCGGGTGGTGTGGGACGGCGACGTTCGCCCGCACCCGATGCTCGACGCGGTCGACGCCGACGCCGCCGTACCCGAGTGGCGTTGGAAGACGCTGCACGCCGTCACCTTCTGGCAGACCGTCGCGCAGTCCGACGGCGCCGAGGTGCTCCGGCACCTCGAACGGCACGAAGCGGGCCGCATCGTGCACGCGCTGCACCTGGGCACGGAGGATGAGCTCGGTCGCGCCGTCCCGCTCACCGAGCACCCGTCGACGGCGTGGGCCGCCGAGCTGGTCGACGCCGACGGGGCGATCGAGACCGGTACCCGTCGGCTGACCGCGACGTACTGCCCGAACATCCGGCCGTCACGTGAGTGGCGGTCGGTGCCCGCGCTGCGTCCGTTGGGGCGCAGCGATTTCGACGGCGTCGAGCCGCTGCTCGACGTACTCGACGAGGTGTACTCGTCATGGGTCCGCGACGTCCGGCTCGCCCGCGCGCGGCTGATCGTGCCCGCTGGGTTCCTGCAACCGCTCGGCCCCGGTCAGGGCGCGATGTTCGACGACGACCAAGAGGTGTTCACCGAGCTGAACATGCTCACCGGCCGCAGCGAGTCCAAGCCGATCACAGCGACGCAGTTCGAGATCAGGGTCGCCGAGCACAAGGCCACGGCCGAGCAGATCACGCACGACATCTTGCGGGCCGCCGGGTACTCGCCGTCCAGCTTCGGCGAGACGAACGGCCGCGCGACCGGTGTCACCGCGACCGAGGTCGTCGACCGGCGAGAGCTGTCGGAGACCACCCGCGACAAGAAGTCGCGTTACTGGTCAGCCGCGCTCGCACCGATCACCGCGGCCTTGCTCGACGTCGACAGGCACGTGTTCGGCACGCCCGGCGTAGCGCTCGACGAGGACCCGGTCGTGAGCTTCGGCGACCAGGCGCAGGCCGACGTCGGCGACCTGGCGCGCACCGCGCAGGCGTTGCTCGCCGCCGAGGCCGCGTCGACCGACGTGCGGGTGCGGATCGTGCACCCCGACTGGGACGACGACCAGGTCGACGCCGAGGTCGCCCGGATCTTCACCGAGACCGGCCGCAACGTTCCCGACCCCGCTACCTGGCGCGGTCCGCAGGACGGGGGCGCCGATGGCCTGGGAACCGTCGCCTGACGCCGACCCGCGCGACGTCGTCGAGCAGCTCGCCCGCGACATCCTCGCCGTGTTCACCGAGGCCGAGGCGCGGCTGCTCGCCGACATCGCCCGCCGCGCCCGCATCGGCAACGACGTACCGGAGTGGGCCGCGCAGAAGGCCTCTGCGGTGCGCGAGGTCCGGCTCGCCGTCGAGCGGATGCTCACCCAGCTACGCGCCGAGACCGGGACGGCCGCCGCCGAGGCGGTGCTCGCCGCCTGGCGCGCGGGCGCCGCCGCAGGCCTCGCGCAGCTCGCCGACGCCGGGGCACTCGACCGCTCCCAGCTCGCCGCACTGCGCGACGTCATCCCTGGCATGGACGCCGCCGCGCTGCTAGCGGCCGACCTGACGTCGCGCCTCGACGCCTTGTATCTGCGGGTGCTGCGGTGGGCGCAGGACGCCTACCAAGTCGCGGTAGCCGCAGCAGCGCCGTTGCAGTTGCTCGGCATGGCGACGACCCGCTCGGCGCAACGCTCCGCCTGGGACCGCCTGGTCTCCCAAGGCGTGACCGGGTTCGTTGACCGGTCCGGCCGGGCATGGAACCTGGCGAGCTACACCGAGATGGCCGTGCGGACGGCGACCGCACGGGCGTGGAACGACGGGCACCTCGCGCGCATGGAGCAGCTCGGCGTCGAGCTGGTCACCGTCTCCAACACCACCGACGGGTGCGAGCTGTGCTCTGTGTGGCAAGGAAAAATCCTTGCCAGGGCCGGCGGTGCGGGCCGGCGGACCGTCGAGAACGAACTCACCGGCGAGCCGATCGAGGTCGAGGTCGCCGCCACCGTGGAGCAGGCCCGCGCCGCCGGGCTGTTCCACCCCAACTGTCGGCACACGCTGCTCCCGTACATCCCCGGCGTGACCCGGCTCGCCGCACCGGCCAAGCACGACCAGGCCGCCGAGGACGAACGCGAGCACCTGCGCGAGCTGGAACGCAAGGTACGGCGCGAGAAGCGCAAGAAGTCCGGCGCGCTCGACGACACCGACGCGCGCAAGGCACAGGCCCGTATCCGCGAGCTGCAAGCCGAGATCCGCGAGCACGTCGACGCCACCGGGTTGAACCGCAAGCGCTACCGCGAGCAGACCAACCTCGGGCACGGCAACGCGGGCAAAGCCCTCGCCCGCCGCAAGGCCGTTGACGAGCACGTCGTCGAGGGCACCGTCGAGCAGTCACGGCTCGACGCCGTCGCGGCCGAGCAGGCACGGCGACGCGAGCAGGAACGCCTCGCCGCCGAGCAGGCCGAGCAGCAGGCGCGCGAGCAGCTCGCCGCCGAGCTGGCCGCGCTCACCGACGACGACCTCGACGCCCGACTCGCCGAGGTCGCCGACGACGAGGACGCGGTCGACGCGGTGCTCGCCGAGATGGACCGCCGACAGGCCGAGGCCGACGCCGCCGAGGCCCGCCGCGAACGCGACCGGCAACGACGCGAACAGCAGCGCGAGCAACGCCGCGCCGAGCAGCTCGCCGAGTACGAACGCCTTATCGCCGACGGCATAGACGACGAGGACGCGTGGGCGCAGGTCACCGGCACCACGGTCGAGAAGCTGCACCGTGAAGACGCCATCCGGCGACTACGCGCCGACGGCTACACCGGACGCGGGTTCGACGAGTTGGCCCGTGCCTCGTATCGCGACTACGTCGCCGAACAGTTCTGGCAGGCCGAGGCCGACACCAACGGCTACCTGCTCAACAACGCGGGCGAGGCCGCAGGCATCGACCCGCGCGAGCTGTTCACCGGCCCCGTTCGCCGGGCGCGCAAGTGGGCATCCGACGAGCTGCTCGGCTGGTGGGACGACCACGGCCGCATGTCCTTCGACGAGTACGCCGCATGGCTGCTCGGCAACGCCGCCATCGCCCGCGACGCCGGGCGCCGCACCGGCGGAGAGGACTGGTTGCAGTGACCCACACCGCCGATGTCCTCGCCGCCTACGACGCCGGACAGCGCGCCGCCGAGCAACGGCGACCAGCCTCGAACCCGTACCGGACCGCTGATGGGGCAACTCGAGCTCCCGCTCGATCGCTCGCTATCGCGTGGCGGGCCGGGTTCCGCCGAGTCACCGCCGCGTTGCCCGTCGACTACGCGACCTAGCCGCGCGTCCGCTTTCTCACCACAAGATGTGGTCAATACCCCTGGGTATTAACCACATCTTGTGGTGCGCCCGCCGCTCGGCTCGGCGCGCTGTCTCCCCTTCCCCCACTGCTGGCCTAGGAGGTCTGCCCATGTCCGCACCCGTCTCCGCCGAGACCGGCGAGGGTGCCCCGACCGAGACGTCGCCGGAGTCCACCGGCGACCCGACCGCCCCGCCGCCTGGCGACGAGGGCACCGGCGCAGCGACCACGCCGCCGGAGCAGAACGCGCCGGACGTCGATGCGCTGCGTGCCGAGCTGGCCGAGTGGCGTAGCAAGGCCGAGGGGCAGCAGAGCGTCGTCGACAAGATCGCTGCTGCGCTCGGCATCGGCACCGAGGGCACCCCGCCGACCGTCGAGCAGGTCACCGACCAGCTCACCGCCGCGCAGACCGAGGCGCGCGAGCGCGCGGTCGACCTGGCCGTGTTCAGGGCCGCGCCCGCCGCGAACGCCGACCCCGACGCGCTGCTCGACTCGACCGCGTTCCGGCGCCGCGTCGCCGACCTCGACCCCGCCGACGCGAAGTTCGGTGAGCAGGTCGCCGCCGCCATCGCCGACGCGGTGAAGGCAAACCCAAGGCTCGCAACGACTTCCGCCGCGCCGCAGCGCAGCGGCGGAGAGATCACCGGCGGCTCGCCGACCACATCCGACGACCTCGGCTCGCTCTCAGTCGAGGACTACATCAAGCGCACCCGGAAGAGGGGTAACTGACCTTGCCCAACCAGCTTCTCACCGTGGACGTGATCGCCCGCGAAGCGATCGCGACCCTGTACGAACAGACCGTCATGGCCGGGCTCGTGCACCGCGACTACGAAGGCGACTTCACGGGCAACAGCGGTGACACGATCACGATCCGCAAGCCCGCTGTCTTCCAGGTCAACGAGTTCAACCGGCAGACCGGAATCCAGTTGCAGGAGGCCCGTGAGGGCTCGACCACGCTCACGCTCGACAAGGTCCCCGACGTGTCGTTCGCGGTCACGTCCGAGGACTGGACGATGCGCATTACCGATTTCCGCGAGCAGTTCCTACAGCCTGCGATGGAGGCCATTGCGCAGTACGCCGACCGGCTCGTGCTCGGTCTGCGCGCCGACATCACGCAGACCGTCGAGTACAACGCGACGGCACCGAACCCGTCGGATGTGCTGGTGGACGCCGGGCTGATCCTCAACAGCGCGAACGTGCCGACCGCTGAGCGACGTGCGGTCGAAAGCCCGACGCTGACGGCACTGTTCCAAAAGGACCCGCTGTTTGTTCAGGCGCAGCAGGTCGGCGACGACGGGACCGCGCTGCGCGAGGCCTCGATCGGCCGCAAGCGTGGTTTCGACAACTACATGAGCCAGAACATCAAGGACGACGTCAGCGTCGCTTTCCGGCGCGAGGCGTTCGCCCTGGCAACCCGCACGATGGCGCTGCCGCGAGGCATCGGTGCCGGGCAGGGCTCCGTCGTGAACTACAAGGGTCTTGGCCTGCGGGTGATCTACGGCTACGACATGAGCAAGAAGCAGGACGTCGTCAGCATTGACGCGCTCATGGGCGTCAAGACGCTGGACCCCAAGCGCGCCGTTCTGATCAAGCGCAAGGCGGGCGCCTGATGCTCTCCTACCGGAACCGCCGCACCGGCGAGGTGCACGTGCCCGAACCGGGCTCGTGGATGGCCGACCGACTCGACGGGCTCCCGCAGGTGTGGGAGCCCGTCGAGTCCGTCGAGGGCACCCTGCCCCCGGTGAAGCCGGCCCGCAGCGCCCGCAAGTCCGAATGGGTCGCCTACGCCCTGACGCGCGGCTACACCCGCGAGGACGCCGAGAGCCTCTCGCGCGACGACCTCGCCCGGCTGCTCGACGACCCCGACGCCGAACCCGAGGCGTAGCCGTGCGGGTGTACGCCACTGTGGACGAGCTGCGCGACTACGCGGGCGCCCACGTGGTCACCGAGGACTCGCCGCGACGCCTCGCCCGTGCCTCGGAGCTGGTCGACTCGCACCTGCTCGCCGCCGTGTACGCGGTCGACGCGCAGGGCTACCCGACCGGCGCCGAGGAACGCGACGCGCTGCGCCGCGCGACGTGCGCGGTGGTCGAGTGGTGGCACGAGACCGGCGACCCGGTCGGCGCCGCCGGGCAGTACAGCGAGTCGCAGATCGGCACGGTTCGGCTCAAGCGTGCTGACCCTGGTGTGCCGTCGGACATCGCACCGAACGCGGTGCGCATCCTCACCACGGCCGGGCTGCTCTCGCAGTTCCCGATCGCCCCAGACCGGTGGGCAACCGGTTACGGAAAACCGCAGTGACACAACAGGTTGCGGGGTGAAGCCGTGCAGATTCCCGCCGTGCTGCTCCCGCACACCGTCACCGTTCACCCCTACCTCGGCACCGGCGCCTACGGCGACGTGTGGGGCAACCCGGTCGTCGTCCGCGAGGTGTTCGTCGAGGACCGGCGCCGCCTGGTCCGCAACCAGTCCGGCGAGGAACTCGTGAGCGAGTCCACCGTGCGCACGCGACCGGGCGTGCGCATCCCGGTCGGCTCGAAAGTGACCGTCTGGCAAGGAACTCCGCTCGAACGCACCGGGCGCGTGATCACCGCGAGCCTGTTCGCCCACCCGTCGAGCTGGTCACACACCGAGATCGCTCTCACCTGACCGATTGGGGGTGCGGCATGGCGGTCGAGATCAGCGGGAACGGTGGCGTCCGCGTCGAGTGGAACGGCGCGGCCGTCACCGAGCAGGCACGCCAAGGCGCCGCGCGCGGCTTGGCGCTCGGCGCCGAGCACGTGCGCGGCGTGTCGGTGAACCTGGCACCGCTGGACACGGCGGCCCTGCGGAACTCGGCGACCGCGAGCCACGACCCCGACGCGCTCACCGCGGCCGTTTCCTACGACACCCCGTATGCCGCACGGCAGCACGAGGAACTCGACTACCACCACCGCACCGGCGGGCCGAAGTACCTCGAACGCGCGCTCGCGTCCGAGGCCGATCTCGTCGCCCGCCTGGTGCAGGCGCAGGTACGCAAGGCGCTCGGCACATGAGCTGGACGCGCACCCTCGCGCACGGCCTCGCCGAGCACCTCGCCGCCGAGGGCATCGGGATCTATCGCCGGGCCGGCAACTACCTCGAATCCGAGGTCGGCATCGTCATCGGCACCGTGCCCGCCGCACCGGCGCGCGTCCTGGTGCTCTCCCTGTATCCGCTGTTCGACGACGTCGACCAGGCCGACAGCGTGCTCGGCCTGCAAGTCCGCACCCGCAGCGACGGACCCGACCCGCGCGAGGTCTTCGACCGCCTCGACGACGTGTTCGACCTGCTGCACGGCGCGACGCACCTCGACCTCGGCGGCGTCTTTGTCCACCTCGTGATGCGCACCTCGTCGGTGCCGATGAGCCGCGACCAGTCCGGCCGCTACGAGCACGCCGATACCTACCAGCTCACAGCGCATCGGCCAGGCGCGCACCGTTCGTGACGCCTGCCGATACATTTGCGCACATGGGTGCAGGCCAGGTCTCTATATGGGTACCGCTAGTCGTTGGCGTAATCGGACTGGCAGGAGTTATATGCGGCCAACTGATTAACGCATGGCGCGAAGACCGCCGATGGAAACGCGAGCAAGAACGTGAGGATTTGCGGTGGCAACGCGAGCAAGAGAAGAACGATACAGAGCGGGAGCATCGCAACATGCTCGATTGGCGCGACCGCAAAATTGAGATTTACAGCGAACTGCTCGGCGCATTCAAGGAGTGCGAATACGCAGCGCTTGAGACGGACAGCTTCCGATACGTAGTTGACGGGGGCGAAGCCTACTACTCGGCACATGACTTTCAGGCCCGCCTTAGCGGAGCTACCGAGCGTTTTCGTGCTACAGCTCAGAAAGTCACCCTCATTGCCTCTTCGGAACTTCGCGCACGCATATTCTCTCCGCCATCGGAAAATTCAGTCGTCTACTACATTGGCGAAGAAGGTCGACTAGTAAGCCCTGCCGAGCTGCGACGGTTTGCCGAAAATATTCGAGACAACCGCGAAGCGGCGATAGCAATCATGCGCGAAGAACTCGGAAGCAAAGACGAAACGATTTGGTCTCAGATGTTCAGGAGGTAGTCGGTTGGCCCTTCGGTCTCTACTTGCAAAGGATTGGACACTCGAAGTCGATACCCGCACCGCAGGCGCGACCGCTCCGCAGTGGACGCGCATTGGCGGCTTGACCAGCTTCACCGAGACCACCGACGACAACACCGAAGACGACGGCTCGTTCGACGATGACGGCTGGGGTAGTTCCGTTGTCACACAACGAACCTGGTCGATCGAGGCCGAGGGCAAGCGCAAGCGCACCGACGCGCAGGCCTTCACCCCGGACCCCGGACAGGAAGCCATCCGCAAGGCCGCGCGCATCGTCGGGTTCGCCGCGAACCTGCACGTCCGCTGGTACCGCAAGGACGGCTCACCCGACGCCTACGAGGGCACCTCGACGGTGTCCGGGTTCACCAAGGGTGGCGGCAAGACCGACCTTGAGCCGTTCAACTTCACCCTGAACGGCCAGGGTGCCCCGGTCGAGATCACCAACCCCGCAACCAACCCGGCGGGCGCGAGCGTCGCCGCGACAGGCAAGGAGGTCGCCTGATGGCGTTCGTTGATCTGTCCGAGGTGCTCGACGCTGATCTGTCGTTGCCCTACAAGGGAAAGACCTACGTCGTGCCACCGGTGGACGCCGAGACCGGTCTGCGGTTTCAGCGGCTCGCCGCCGTCGCGGCGCAGGCCGCGAAAGCAGCGGAGAGCGGCGAGGCGTTCAACCCGGACGACATCGCGCTCGACGACGACCAAGAGGCCGACCTGTTCGAGCGGGCGCTCGGCCCGGTCTACGACGAGATGCTCGCCGACCGGGTGCCGTGGCCGGTGCTCAAGGTCGCGGGCATGACGGCGTGGCTCGATGCCGCGTTCAACCGGGAGACCGCAGAGGCCTACTGGAACGCGGCAGGCTCCCCAAACCAGACGGCCGGGAATCGGACGACGCGACGCGCGGCGGACCGATCGACCCGGCGACAGGGCTCCGCGAGTGGTACGACCCGGACCCGCTCGACCACGACGAAGGCGACGGCCACACGTGGGCGGAAGTCCTAGAACGCTGGCAGCTCGTCGAGGCTGACCTGCATCAGGTCTACGGCGTCGACGTCGAGTCGGGCATTCTCGCCGCCCGGTCGTGGCGGTGGCTGCGGGTCCGCGTCGCCGGGCTGCTGTCCTGCGAGTCCAGGCTCGCCCGCGCGTTCGCGCCCCCGGAACACCAGCCGCGCCACCGGTAGGCGCCCGTCCAGCCGCCGGGGGTGATGCCCCGTGGCGTTGACCATCGGCGAACTGGTCGGGTTCCTCAAGATCGACGGAAGCGGCTGGAACCGAGGCCTCGCCAAGAGCCGAGGCGACCTCGACAAGTTCAGCCGCGACGCCAACGGCCGCCTGCGGGACCTGCGCGGGCGGTTCGTCGCCGAGGGCGAGGCCTCGGGCAAGGGGTTCGGCGCCGGGCTCGGCAGGCTCCGCGAGTACGCCGACAAGGTCGAGGACGTCGGCAACCGGGCGGGCACGTCGTTCGGGCGCCTCGCGCTGTCAATGTCCAACGTGGCGACCGCGTCGTCGGTCGTGCACGGGGTCGTGCCGATCGTCGCCTCGCTCGGCGGCGCCCTGGCGCTGCTGCCCGCTATCGGTGTCGCGGTCGGTGTCGGCATGTTCGCCGCCAAGGTCGGCATGTCCGGGTTCGGCGATGCCATGTCCTCAATGGACGATCCGGAGAAGTTCGCGCAGAGCCTCGAAAAGCTCTCGCCCGCAGCACGCTCTACCGCGCTCGCCGTGCGGGACCTCGCTCCGGCGTGGAAAGCCGTCAAGCAGGAGACGCAAGAGAACCTGTTCGCCGGGCTCGCCGACGACATGCGGGCACTCGGCAGCGGATACCTGCCCGTGCTGAAATCCGGGCTATCGGGGATCACCGCGGAGTTCAACACCGCAGCGCGCGGGACGGCCGGTTTCCTCGCCGAGGCCAACCAGGTACAGACCGTCTCGGGGATCTTCGGGCAGGTCCGGACGTCGATCGGCAACACCACCACGGTGGTGCAGCCGCTCGTGTCGATCCTGCTCGACCTGGTCGCGGTCGGGACGACGTTCCTGCCCGGCATGACGGATGGGTTCGGCTCGGCCGCACAGTCAGCGGCCGAATTCGTAAGCCAGGCAAGGGAAAGCGGTCGGCTCGGCGAGTGGATTTCGGCCGGCATTTCCACGCTGGGGCAGCTCGGCGACGTGTTCGGCAACCTGTTCGGCATCGTGGGCGCCGTCTACGGCGCGTTGGACACCGGCGGGGCGAGCCTGCTCGACACGCTCACGCGGGTCACGGGCATGGTGCGCGGGTTCCTGGAGTCGTTCGAGGGACAGCAAGCGCTCGCCTCACTCGCGTCACTGCTCGGCACGGTCTCGGGCGTGGTCACCGGCGTGGTGCTGACCGCGCTGCGGCAACTCGCCCCGGTGGTCGTCGCGCTCGTGCCCGGTTTCGCGCAGCTCGCGACGCAGCTCGGTTCGGTGCTCACCGCCGCCCTGATCGTCGCTACTCCGCTGCTGCTGGACCTGGCTACTTTCCTCTCGGAAAACATGGTGTGGCTCGGCCCGCTCGCGATCGGTCTTTACGCTGCGGCACAAGCGTTTCAGGTCGTCGGCGTCGCCGTCCGCGTGCTGAACGTCCTCATGATGATCAACCCGTGGGCGCTGCTGGTCGCGGCAACGATCGCACTCGTCGTGCTGATCGTGACCAACTGGGACACCATCGTTGCGGCCGTCGGCGCCGCGTGGGACTGGCTGGTTGCGGCCGGACGCACAGCGTGGGAGTGGATCGTCGGCGCGGTGCAGAAGGCCGTCGACTTCCTGCTGTGGTTGTTCCTCAACTGGAGCCTGCCGGGCCTGATCATCAAGCACTGGGACACGATCGTTGCCGGGGTCCGGCTCGCCGTTCAGTGGGTGCTCGACGCGGTCGGCTGGCTCGGCTCGCTGCCCGGCAAGGTGGGTGCCTGGTTCGGCCAGGTCAAGGACTGGATCGTTCAGAAGTGGTCCGAGGCGGTCGACTGGCTGCGGGGCATCCCGCAGCGCATCCTCGGCGCGCTCGGCGACCTTGGCCGTCTGCTGCACGACACCGGCGTGAACATCATCCGAGGCCTGCTCGGCGGCTTCTCGTCGATGGCGGGCGCCATCCGCGACAAGCTGCTCGGGATGGTCAAATCGGCGTGGGGCTCCGTGCTGGACTTCTTCGGCATCCGCTCGCCGTCGCGCCTCGCCGCCGAGGCAGGCGTGCACGTCGGCGAGGGGCTCGTCGTCGGACTTGGCCGCATGTCGGGTGCGGTGGACCGCGCTTTCCTTGACATGGCAGCACTTCCGCCGATTCCCAAGGTGGTCATTCCGGCGCCCCGACTTGCCACGCCGACCGGTACAGGCTCGGGCTCGCTGGACCCGTTCGACCCGCGTCGTGCTGCGGGTCCGGTGGTGCACGTGACCAACCACTACCCGCAGGCCGAGCCGACCTCGACGACGGTCAACCGATCGTTGCAGTACGCGGGCGCGCTGGGGGTGATCTGACCTGGCGACGTACACAGTGGACGGTGTCACGCTCGATCACCCCTCGGGCTGCTGGAAGTTGCTCACCGGGACGCAGGTCCGCCCGTTGCCCGGCGTGCGGGCCGCGTCCGTCGCCGTGCCCGGTCGCGCTGGTGTGCTGCCGATGGTCGGCGAGGACGTCGAGGCGACCACGATCGGCCTGCACCTCGGAGTGCGTGGCGTCGGCCCAGACGGCGTCGATCGTGGCGCCGCCGGGCTCGACGCCAACCTGCAAGCCCTGTACGCGCTGTTCGGTGTGCGGCACCGGCTGCTCGACGTCCGATACCGGGCCGCACCCGGTATCGGCGAGGTCGCCGCCGAGGCCGCGGTGATCTCCGCGTCCGAACCGCAGGTGTGGATCGGTGCCGCTCGTGCTCGGCTCGCCGTGGTGCTGCGCGTGCCCGGCGTGTACTGGCGCGATTCGACGGCGTCCGCCTGGACCACGCGCACGATCGGCGCAGTTCAGCGGGTCGAGATCCTCGACGGAGCGACCGCGCCCGTTGTCGACGCCGTCCTGCGGATCACCGGGCCGATGACTGATCTGCGGATCACCGACACCGCTACCGGTGGATGGGTCGGCTACCCCGGCGCCCTGGCGACCGGGCGGGCGCTGCGGGTGCACTGCGGACGGATGGACGCGCACGAGGCGCCGTCGGTGTCGTTCGACGGCACCGAAGCGAACGCGACCGGACGCGTCGTCACCGGTGGCCCCGGCTCTGGCTCGCGGTTCCTGGCGCTCACGCCTCGGCCGGTGACATCGGCACACGACCGTGGTGTGCAGGTGCTCGTCGAGGGCACCGGCACCAGCGACACCACGCTCGTCGAGCTGCGAGCGAGAAGGGCGTACCTGTGAGCTTCGACGTGCGTCTCGTCGCACACACGCCGAACGGTCCCCGTCTCGGCGTGCTGCCGACTCCGCTCTCGCTCGACGTGGCCGTGCCGCTCGACGACGTCGGCTCACTGCGGTTGTCCTACGCGCTCGGAGCACCGGGCGCCGGCCTGCTCGCGAACCCGATCGAGGTCGCCGTCGAGGCCTACGACCCTTCTGCAGGAGGTTGGTCGGAGATCCTCGGCGGGCGGTTCCTGCGCATCAAGCGATCGGGCAACGTTGTCGATCCGACCGGGACGCGGTCGTTCGAGCTGCCCGCCTACTCGTGGATGCTGCGCAAGGCCCGGTTGTTCCCCTCCCAGCACGACAACGCCGAGGGCAAGCGCCCTTTTGCCTCGGCCACGGCTGGCACGGTGGTCGCGACGCTGCTCGGCGAGGCCAAGGCCCGTGGCGCGCTGCCCGGTCTCGCGGTCGACTTCACGCCGAGCGCCGACAGCGCCGGGCAGCCGTGGGCCAAGGTCCTCACGATTGCTTACGAACCTGGTATCGACGTGCTCACCGTGGTGGACAACCTGGCCGAGCAGGGCGTCGTCGACTGGGTCATGACCAGCCGCACGCTGCGGCTTTTCAACGCCGACACCGTCCTCGCCCGCGACCTCACAGCCGGCGGCGCCCCCGTCGACCTGCGCCTCGGGCGCGACGTCACCGACGCCCCGGACGAGGGCACGTTCGAGGAACTCGCATCCGCCGTCTACGTCAAGGGCGAGGGCACCGCCAGGCTCGAACTGACCAACCCCAACGCCCCAACCCCTTGGGGTCGTTGGGAAAGCTTCATCACCCAAGGCGGGGTGCGCGACGAGGGCACCATGCGGCTGCTCGCGCAGGCCGAACTCGACCGCACCGGCCGCGAACGCGTGCAGATCACCCGTGCCGTGTCGTTCGGTGCCGCGAAGTGGTTGCCGCTGCGGGATTACCGGCCCGGCGATTACGTGCTCGCGCCCGGCGACGGTGGCTCGCTCGCGTCGCTGCGGGTCCGGCAGATCGCCCTCACTCGCGACCAGGCGGGCACGCTCGGCGGCAACCTCGTCTTGAACGACCGGTTCCTCGAACGCGACTTGCGGCTCGCCAAGCGCACCGCGGGCATTGTCGGAGGCTCGACGGCGAGCGGCGGCTCGGGCACTCGCCCGGCACCGGAAGGCCCGGACACGCGCGACCCCGCCGCACCGGCCGGGCTGATCGTCGCGACGACCGCATATCTCGACTCTGACGGTGCCGCGCGCGGGCAGATCACCGCCACGTGGGGCACCGTCGACAAGGCCACCGACGGAACGGCGATCGAGGTCGCCCGCTACGAGCTGTACCAGCGACCTAACGTCGCCGGGCTCACCTGGTCCAAGCTCACCGACACCCAGCACCCCGACAACACCGCGACCAGCTCGCCCTACGACGTCGGCACCGAGTGGGCGTTCAAGGTCCGTGCCGTCAGCCGCGCCGGGGTCATCGGCCCGTGGTCGAACACCTACGCCGTCACCATCGCCGCCGACGCCGAGGCACCACCGCGGCCATCGGCGCCGCGCCTGTCGACCAGGCTCGGCGTGATCCATGTCGACTGGGACGGCAAGGGCGCCGCAGGCGAGATCATGCCGAGCGACTTCTCACACGTCGACGTGTGGATGCAGGCGAGCAGCGACGCCCCGCTGTGGTCGGACACCTGGACCTACAGCGACAACAAGCTCGACCCTGCACTGTGGACGGCCCTGCACTCGTCCAGCGGCGGAGCGCCCGCGTACACCGTGGCGGGCAACAAGCTCACCATCACCGGCGGCTCGGACCTGTTGGCGACCAGGGACACCGGCGCGCGGGACTACACGGTCACCGCCGCTGATCTCAAGGTCGGCACGCAGTACCGCGCCGGGGTCTACGTCCGGTACGCCCCTGGGCCGTCACAGGAGTGGCCGTACAAGGAACGGGCCGTGTATGCGTTGGTACGCCGCAACGACACGGCCAACCCGCTCGTTCTCTACGTCGACGCCGCGACCAGCAACCGCGAGGTACCGCTGACGCTGCCCGCCGGGGCCTCGCTCGACAGGCTCACGCTCGCCCTGGCGGTGCGCGGCCGTGCGGTTGAGGTGTTCGTCAACGGAACTTCCGTGCACACCAACACGCTTACCGAGTCGGAGTTCGCCGAGCTGGACGGCACGGCCGCCGGGGTCTACCTCGAATGGCCGCAGGCATCCGTCGGCACGCTCACCGTGCAGCCGCCCGCCTCGACCGGACCGGTACGCGTCGGGCAGTTGGAAGGCGCCGGGGGCATCGTCGTCACCGACCAGCCGTACAACCAGGGCCGCCGCTTCCACCTCGTCGCCGCCGACCGCAGCGGCAACACCTCGGCCGTGTCCGACCCGGCGACGATCAGCACGCGCCCGCTCGTGCCGCCCGACCTCGTCGGCAAACCGATCTACGGCGACAAGATCGTCGCGAACAGCATCACCGCCGATCAGCTCGCCGTCGGCTCGATCACAGCCGGAGCCATCCGCGCCGGAGCCATCACCGCAAGCAAGATCGCCGCCGATGCCATCGACGGCAAGACCATCACCGGCGCCACGATTCGCACCTCGGACGACGACCCGCGCGTGCAGCTCGACGAGGACGGCATTCACGCGTGGAACTCCGCCGGGACGCGCACCGTCGAGATTTCCGGGGCGACCGGCGCCGCCGACATCGCGGGCACCCTGCGCACCGGCACTAGCGGTGTCCGGGCGATCGTCACGTCGAGCGCGTTCGGCGGCTATCCCGGCATCCACTTCACCGGCCTGGCCGGATCTCCAGGGTTCGAGCCCACCGTGCACGCCCGTGACGACGGCACCCTGTGGGCGCTGTCCGCCGAGCAGACCGGCAACAGCTCAGGCCGCGTCGACCTGATCATGCGCAAGGGCGGCGCGTGGTTCCTGGGCAAGCAGTTCGGGGACACCAACACCAGCGTGAGCATGAACGCCGAGGGCGGCGGAAAGCTGTTCATCGACGGCATCCTGCCCCGTGGCATGTCCAACACCCGGATGCTCGGGTTCGGCATCACCCACGTCAACCCCGGCGCCTTCTCGATCCGCATCGACCACGGCGGCACCGTCACCGTCGGTTCCCCTGTCCCGCACTGCACGATCGTCACCGGTGCCCCACAAGACGGCGTCACCTGGGGCGTAACACGTTGGGACAACAGGGGATTTCAGTTCAACTGGTCTCGCGGCGCCGAGATCGACATCCATTGGTTGATCGTGAGGACTGCCTGAAATGCATATCGAGATCATCAGTACCGAGATCACCGACGAACCGGGCCTCGGCCCGTGCTACCGGATCACGCAGCGCACCGACCTCGGGATCGAGCTGTATGTGCTGCCACGCTCGGCGATCGCCGCCGACCTTGAGCTGTACGGCGTCGACAACCCGCTGATCGTCCTCGACTGGCGCTTGCACAGCTACCGAGGCGAACCGCTCCCGCCGGGAACGATCGAGGCCTCGCTCTACACAGCCGCCGAGGCGCAGCAGGCACGCGTGTTCGCCCTGTACGCACGGGCGCACCTCGGAGGCGCCACAGCCAGCAGCGACGCCGAAATCAGCGACGACCTGCTGGTCAAGATGACGCAGGAAATCGAGCAGGCCGAGAACGACGTCGAGGACCTCACCGCCAAGGCCCGCCGGATGCGCGCGGACGAGATCGACGCTATCCGCACGAGCGTGACCATCGTCGACGACCGCGGGCTCGCCGAACTGCGCTCGCTCGTGGCCCGCGACGCCGGGCAGATCGCCCTCGATCGCGACGTCGTGCGCGAGCAGCTCGCGCCGAGCCTGCACACCACCTAGCCCGAACTCGCCGACCAGCCGACGCACCGAGTGCGTCGGCCGATGGCGCACGCCCAACCGCAGTACCGACCGGAGAGGAACTCATGACCGCACCGACACCCGACACCGGCGACGTCGTCGGCCCCGATGCGCTGGACCTCACGCCCGAACCGATCACGGACCCTACGCACGCCGACTACGTCGAGCCGTTCGCCGACGCCACCCCCGTCACCGAGGAGGCCTGAACATGGGCATCTACGTCGGATACGAGGAAGCGAAGTCCTGCACTGGCGGACCCACCAGCGGCGCACAGGCGCTCATGGCGTGGTTCCTCGGCGCCTACCGCGCACAGGGCGGCTACAACCTCGGCATCTACAACTGCGCCGTCATCCCCGGCAGCAACACGACCAGCCTGCACGGCGAGGGCCGCGCGACCGATCTCGGCGTGCCCGTCGGCGCCGGATGGGCGCAGGTGCTCGCCGACAAGCTGATCAACAGCTCGGCCGAGCTGGGCGTGCAGTGCGTCATCTACAACCGGCGCATCTGGTCCGGCTCCTACCCCAACGCCGGATGGCGCCCGTACAACGGCACCCACCCGCACCACGATCACCTGCACGTCGAACTCTCGTGGAACTCCGCGCGCACCCTCACCGCGCAGCGCGTGCAGCAGGTCCTCGGCGGTGGCGGTGGTGCTCCGGCGCCGACGCCACCGGCGCCCGGTCAGCGTCCGACGATCCGGCGAGGCTCGACCGGACCGGCGGTGAGCGAGGTGCAGCGCATCCTCAACGCCTGGTATCCGAGCCTGCCCGCACTCGGCGTCGACGGCGATTTCGGGCCGCTCACCGAGGCCCGCGTGCGCTATATGCAGGGCCGCGCCGGGCTCGACGTCGACGGCGTCGTCGGGCCGGCGACATGGCGCCGCCTGGCCGGCGGGTGACCGTCGTGCGCACCGCGGCTTTGGCCGCTCTCGGCCTGGTCCTCGTCCTGCTCGCCGCGCACGCCTGGCGCCGCGTCGGCGAGATCGAGGCGCAGCTACGAGCTGGTGAGGACGAACTCGCCCACCGGGACTGACCCGAAACCGCCGAGCTCACGTTCGTGCTCGGCAAGCCCCAACCCCTACAGGAGGACCATGTCCGACACCGTCATCGCGTGGCTTCGCACCGTCGTACCCGGCGCGTGGGCAGCGCTCATCACGGGCCTGGTGAGCATCGGCGCACCGGCCTACCTCACCGACGCACTCGGCAACGCGACCAACCTCGTCGTCCTGCCGATAGTGCTCGGCGTCGTGTACCCGCTACTGCGGAAGATCGAGGCGAGCCTGCCCGACTGGCTGACCCGCATCCTGCTCGGCTCCACACAGCCGCCGACTTACCTCGGCAAGCACGAGACCCCGTAACGACGAACGCCCCGCGCCTTCACAGGCGCGGGGCGTT
The DNA here is from genome assembly GCF_000955955.1 of Lentzea aerocolonigenes. GTDB lineage: Bacteria > Actinomycetota > Actinomycetes > Mycobacteriales > Pseudonocardiaceae > Lentzea > Lentzea aerocolonigenes_A. Next base: position 16,557 of record NZ_JYJG01000063.1, on the reverse strand, counting down.
CTTCTCGTAGTTGGGGTCAGGCCGAGGCGAGCAGTCCGTCTGCCCACTGGCGGGCAGCGTCTGCCATCTGCTGTTTCCACGGCTGCGGGTCGCTGGTCGCGATGTCGGTCCACATGTCGACGTTGGCGCGGGCGAACACGCCAACCGCAGTGCGGGGAGCAGACGCCCATGCGCGTGTGCGGCTCACGAGCTGCTCGGCTTGCGCGGCGGTGTGCCCAGCAGCGATCAGCCGCAGCGCGAGACAGCACGGGTCGATCCATGCGGCGCCACGCGTCGGCCATGCCCAATCGACCATCCGGGCCTTGCCGTCCAAGGTGATCAGGATGTTGTCCGGGTTGTAGTCGGTGTGCAGCAACGTCTCGCCGCCGAGCAGCTCGGCCTCGGCTTCGTCGAGGTAGCCGCGCCACCGTTGACGCGCGTCCTTCAGCGGCAGATCCGGCACCGGAAGCGAGGCCAGAGTGTCCACGGCCGCCAGGACGGCCGGGAGGTCCGTCGAGTCAGGGGCGTAGTCCGGGTGATGCCCCTTGACGAACTCGAACGCGAGCACGTCCCAGCCCTCGGCGTCATCGAGCCGCCACAACAGGGCGGGGGCTAGTGGCCGCACATGGGGGTTGATCGTCGCTTCCCGTTGCTGCGCAACGACACCAGGATGATCCGTGCGGATGCCCTTGACGAACACCTGCCCGCCGGGGGTGTCCAGCACTGCGGCGAGAGCTGAATTCATCCCCTGCGAGAGAGTGCGAGCCGCCGTGATCTGCCCGGCCTGCTCACCGATCGCGTTGCGCAGACCGGCGGGAAGGCTGTCCCACTCGATGCGTTCTTGCATGATCCTCAACCATCGTCGTTCGCCCGTGAACGGGGCGAGGCTAGCCGACATGACAAAGGGTGGCCGGACGCTACGCGCGTCCGGCCACCCGGTTTGGCGACTACCCGATCAGTACGGGTTGTCGTCCGATGCTTCGCAGTTGCAGCGCGCGTATGCGCCGAGCACCTCGACGTCGTCGAGCATCACGACGGCGTCAGGTGCGACGCGCGGTGCGACGGGCATCTGTGCCGCCGCCTGCCTTTCCTCCTCCTGCATCTCGTCGACCTCGCGGTCGGGAGCAGCCGAGGGAGGCAGCAGTTCGAGCATCACCACGGACATGTGTTCACCTCCCCCCATGTTGGCAGTAGCGCTCAAGGGGGGCGTTCGCCGTCTGGTACAGCTTCGCCAGAGGACGGCAGGTGAAGCAGCTCCCCGACAACTTGCAGCCGGAGCAGCCGCCGGTGCGCCCCATCAGCGAGTCGGCGACTCCGGCGAGTTCTCGCAGCGCATCGAGGCCCTTCTCGACGAGCGAGAACTGCGCGTCGCGCCCGACCTTGCAAATGCTCGCCAGGCCGAACGGGTCCACGTGAAAGTGCGTGTGTCCAGCACCGCACCCAGTGAACGGCTTGCGAGTGTGCAGGAACTCGGACGACTGCGACGGCAGCGTTTCCGCGCCTCCGTAGATCGTGGGCGAAATCTTCGAGTACACGTGGTACGAGACGCCGAGGTCCTCGGCAAACGCCTTCATCTCGTCGAGTTCGTGGGCGTTCCGATCCGTCATCACGAGGTTGAAGCGCAGAGGCAGTCCGTTCTCGTGCGCTGCCTTGATGCCCTTCCTGAACAGCTCATGCGAGCCGGACCGTTGAGTGACCTCGTCGTACACACTCGCGCTCGCGCCGTAGACGCTCACGGTGATCCGATACGGACGCCGTTCGGTCAGCAGATCGAGAATCCGAGGCGCGTGCAGGGCAGACCCGTTTGTCGACAGGGTGATCATCATCCCGAAGTCCCACGCGGTCGTGTAGACCTGCGGAAACAGCTTGTCGACCGTCGGTTCGCCGCCGGTGATCTGGAACCACAGTGCCCCGGAGTCACGGACCGTGTGCAGCATCTGCTCGCGCTCGGGCCAGGCGAGTCCCTCGAACGTCTTCGTTCCGAGGTAGCAGTGCGGGCATTTGTAGTTGCATCCGAGGTTCACCTCGTAGGAGGCGCGGCCGTACCCAAGTGGCGACGGCTCGCGCACCTTTACCAACTGCGCAAGCGGACCACTTGTGAGATCGAGGTCCCAGCGCTTACGAGCTGCGTCAACGAGCCACTGTGGGCAAGAGGCGTCCGGCCGTGACGACGCGACGAGCAACTCGTCGAACAGGTCGGAGCCGATTTGGACTGCCCCCTGGGCATCTGGTTTCACCACAACGAAGTCAGTCAGAAACGGACTCGCGATGAGCGTGTGCATCAATGTCCCCCGATGTGGGCGCTAGGAGTTTCCTGCACCTCGACCACGTTGGGCCGCAATGCAGTCAGGACACGCGTGATCTGGATCAGTCGGCTCTTTCGGCGAGACGGTCGGCACGAACGGCTCGCGGTCACACAGTGGGGTGACTTCCCGACCACTGATCGACCGTGCTCGGTGCAGATCACCGGTGCGGATTGACGCGCTATGCCAGCGATCGTCGGCAGCGCGGAGCTTGGCAGCCATGTCCTACGCCGCAACCAGTTCAGGCAGCGTCCACACTGATGCTGGAGGTTCTCGCGGCGGCTCAGGCAGTCTCGGGAACAGCCGCTCTGGAGAGATTGGTCGGGTCGTATCGACCAACACCTGTACCTCGGCCCTAATCCTGTCTTCCAGGGCTCCAACAGAAACCGCCTCGTTCCTTGCCCCGGCGTGCCGCCCGTACGCCCCGGTGACGACCCACCAAAGAATGAGTGCGGCCACCGACAACACGCCGAGCACGTACACAGCGGTAAAGAGCAGAGCATCACCGAACACGTCGATCTCCTTGCGTAGTTGGGGTTCCATCACTGCCGCTACCTCAAGTGGTCACCTGGAGGGGTCCACAGGAAGCGCTGTTCGAACGCAGCGGCGAGCGGTTCGAGTGGCATCGGGCGAACAGGCCCCCCGGCCGTCGGCGTGAAGGGGCTTTCCCACGCCCGCTGTGGAGGCAGGCGCGTCGCAACCGCGTAGTCATCGTGAAAGACGGCGACAACGTCGAGGTACAGCCGGTTCGGGTCCCAGCGCCAGAACTGCAACGCGTGGTCGACGCCGTCTCGATCAAGCAGGGGCAAGACGTCGAAGCCGACAGCCCGGAGGCGTCCGACACTTCCGTTCGAAGTCACCGCGGTTTCCTTCGCTTGGCGTGCGTCACTGCCGGCGCAGGCCACTGCGTCGGTGGAAGCGGAACCGGCGACCGCGTCCGTGTTCCCGTCGCCGGTCCCGCTTGCTCACCATCCCGAACCGACTGATCGAATGCAAGCAATCCGAGCAATCTTGCGCATACTTGCCCCGGTTGGCTTACGCGATGACTACTCAGAGCAGCAACCAAAGCACGAGGTCACTCGGTATGGCGTTGACTCAGAGAGAGATTGCGCAACAGGATGCAAGCAAGCGCGCAATCTCTGGAGGAGACATGAAACTGGAGTTCCTCGGCACGACCAGCAACAGCGGGTCCTGCCCGACCTTGTTCCTGACTGACCGTGGTACCGCCGTCGTGCAGGGGTACGTCGTCACCGACCCCGAGGCCATCGCGACGGCTCAAGCCCGCGAGGGCGGGTTGCCCGATGGAGAGATGCTCGTCGAGGTCCCGGTCGAGCTGCTGAAGTTCGCCCCGCAGGGCGTGTAATGCCTGAACTGATCAGCGGCGAGGCGTTCAGCGCACTGTTCCGCGAGTTCGACAGTTCGGCATGGCGGTGGGAGGCGCAGGGAACCTACAACCAGCCTGATGAAGTCGAGCCCTGGCAACGATGGCGGGATGGCGTTCCCGTCCTTCAAGACCTCGACTGGCTGCGCCCCTGGCTCGACGAGATCCAGGCTGCGACCGAGAGCGGCAAGGTATTCCAACGCGTTCGGATGCTCACCGAGCCGTTGACGGAGTACCTGCGTTGGCAGATGGAGGTGACCCCAGCCAACCTCGCAGCCGGGGAGGAAATCTGGCTGCTCACGCAGGCTGCGGCGTCGCGCCTCGGGCTACCAGAGCACGACTTCTGGATCTTCGATCGGATGAAGGTCGCAGTACTCCACTACGGGGCACAAGGCCTCATAGGCGCGGAGATCGTGACCGAACCCGCTACGGTGGCGCGGTACGAGCAATGGCGCAAGATTGCTTGCGTTGAGGCAGTCTCGTACGAGGATTTCGTCAAGACCTAGCCACCCACGAGGAGCCCGTGAGCACGCCAGAGGAGCGCCGCGCCGAGTTCGCCGATGAACTTAAGCGAGTGCGGGTCGAGGTCGCCAAGCTGAACGGCAAGGACTTCGCCGCTCGGCTCGGTTGGGGTGCGACAAAGGTCTCGAAGATCGAGAACAAGCGGCAACCTCCCACTGACGCCGATGTCCTCGCCTGGATGACCGGGGCGGGGGCATCGGCTTCTGAGGTCGAGCACATGCGCTCGTGGCTGCGCGGCATCGTCATGGACGAGGCGTCATGGAAGACCCAGCTACGTAAGGGACACAGCGCCAGACAGACCTACAGCAAGCATGTCGAGGCATCGGCAAGACGCATCCGAGTGTTCGAGTTGGTCATCGTGCCGGGGCTCGTGCAGATCGCCGAGTACGCGCGCCACGTCTTCGACACCGCCGCCGCGTTCCAGCAAGTGCCCATCGACACCGAAGAGGCGCTCAGCATCCGTATGGAGCGGCAGCACGCTCTGTACGACAACGCGAAAGAAATCGAGCTACTCATCTGCGAATCGGCTCTGCTCTATTACGTTTGCCCACCAACCGTGATGGTCGCGCAGATCGACCGATTGCTCGCGTTGCTCGGTCTTCGACCACGGTTCGGGATCATCCCGTTGGGCACCCGCCTCCCGGTCGTGCCGCCTAATGGCTTCTGGATCGTCGGCGAGAGGGTGCTGATTGAGACCGTCGATACGGAGATCAACACCGAGACGCCCTCCGACATCGAGACCTACAACCGTCTTATGGACGAGTTGTAGACCGTGGCGGCGGAGGGCGACGAGGCTCGCAAGATCCTCGTTCGTTGCTCGGAAGCCGCAGCAGCCGCCGCCACGGCTGTCAGCGTCTCGCCACAGGAGGTAACCAGCTAGATGGACCATGTGCAGTTCAAGAAGTCGAGTTACAGCGGCGGGAACCCCGAGGCGTGCGTCGAGGTCGGGTTCGGTACCTCTGGCGTGCTCGTGCGCGATTCCACCGACCCAGAGCTAGCAACGGTGCCCTTCAATCGTTCCGCTTGGGCCTGTTTCGTCGCATCGCCCAGCATCACGAAGTCGACCTCTGCCTGACGCGCCCGCCGAGTTCGTCGAGGCTCGGCGGGTCGCTTCATCGGCCAGGCCGCCATCACGCGTCGGCCTGAGAGCCCCTCTGGCGCGATCTCGCACTGAGGAAGGCCATCCGCGTGTAGTGCTCGCGTTCAAGAGCCTGTGCGCGCTCCTCGACCATCTCAGGCGGCAGGACGCCGTCAGGGTCCGCCAGGACCCGAAACCGGTTCTTAGCTGCCTTCCGGGCTGCGTCGGTGCGAGCCGTACGGTTTGTCGTGTTGGCCCACGACGTGTAGGCGCCGAGCTTGGCGCGCAAGGTGCGCTGTGCTGGTGTCAGTTCCTCACTCACTGCATCAGCACAGCGCACCTGTGTCACCTAGGTAGCTCACTACTTCCGGCTAGACCCGATCGCCGAGCCCCATCGAGCGGTGAGACGAGTGCGCCCGCTCGTCTGCTGCACTGGCTCCGTAGCGTCGCAACATTTGATCCGACTTCCACCCCATAATCCTCATGAGGTCCGTTTCGTTTCCGCCCTTGAGTTGCCAGGTGTGCGCGAAGGTGTGTCGCAGCCTATGCGCGAACATGTTGCCGATCCCCGCCTGCTGACCGCGACGTTTGATCATTTGCTTGATTCCGTCCGCAGTCATCGGCCCGCGCAAGCCGAGCCACAGGTCGGGCTTGCCCGCGTGCTTGTGCTTGGCACGCGCTTTCAGATACCGGGTGATCGCCGTACCGGTCTTGGGACCGAACGGGATCGTTCGATGCCTGCGCCCCTTGCCAAGAACGCGAATCACGTCGACATCGAGGTCGAGGTCGTCGAGGTTGATCACCGCTTCGGAGAGTCGAGCGGCCGTGTCGAAGTACAGCCGGATGATTGCGGTATCCCTGACCGATTCGAAGTCCTTGCCCTTGCAGACGTTCAGCAGTTCCGTCATGCCTCCATCGGTGACGATCGGCACGGGCTGCTCGGGCAGGTCAGGAGCCTTCGTGCGGTCCATCGGCGAACGGTCCATCTCTTCTTCGGACTCGACCATCCACTTGAAGAACGTCCGCAAGGCTCGGTAGTTGGTGTGCCCGTTCGGCGCCGACGTCTTCTCGATCAGAGCAGCGATGAATTGGTTGATGTGGTCCGGCGTGGTCTCGTCAGCCTCGAACGGCTCGGCTTGCGAGCAGGCCCACTCTCCGAGCTGACGCACCGCATAGATGTAGATACGGATCGTGTTGTCGGACTTGTTCTGAGCCTTCAGTGCGCGGTGCCATCCACGCGCGTGGAGTCCCCAGCCACCAGCGGGGAAGATGATCGACTTCGTCACGCTCAAACCCTCCAAGCGGAGTGTCACTGAGCGCTGTGCTTGGAAGCACCTTGAGCGAGAGTGCTCCCTGACCAACCGTCGTTGCTGGTCAGGGAGCGAGTTGAGCCGGCGAGGGGAATCGAACCCCTAACCTTTCGCTTACAAGGCGAGTGCTCTGCCAATTGAGCTACGCCGGCCTGGCTCGTGTTCGCGAACATCGTAAGCGCCCGTTGCGGGAGCTACCTGCGGCGAACGGTCTGCTCTCAGTGTGATCGGATTGCTCCGGTAGGAGGCTGACCAACCAACTGAGTGGATCAGTGCGCCCGACAGGCCGCCTTGACCAGGTCAGGAGGGTAACCAACGGACAGTGATCATGTCCTCCTTTTCGGGTCGCCCGATCGGAGGTGGCAGACGACACAGCAACAGTCGAACGACTCCTCACGATCACACCACGGAGGTGCGCGAGATTTCCACGAACAACCTGCACGGCCCCGCACTGCCCGACGACACCACTGTTCACCTGGTACTCGATCTCGCACTGAAGATCGGCGAGGTTCAAATGGCCAGTGGGGCGGGCGCGGCCGACGTAACAGCCACGATTCTCTCGGTCACCGAGAGCTATGGACTTCCGCACACGGAAGTCGACGTGATCTACACCTCAATCAGCGTGTCGTGTCATCGCGGAACTGACGCGCCCCCGATCACTGCGGTACGGGTCGTGCGGCAGCGCAGCCTCGACTACACGCGGCTCGCGGCGGTCGAACACCTCGTGCGCAATCTCGGCCCGATCGAGGACGCCCACGCGGAGCTCGAGGACATCACCAACGCCAAGCACCCGTACCCGCGCTGGGTCGCCACCGCCGCGTGGGGCGGGATGGCCGCGGCCGTGGCGTTCCTCGTCGGCGGCGGGTGGGAGCTCGCGATCACCGCCGGTGTCGTCACCGCCGTGATCGACCGGGTCGGCCGGGTCCTCAACCGGCGTGCGCTGCCGTTCTTCTTCCAGCAGCTCGTCGGCGGCGCGCTCGGCACGGGTGCGGCGCTGACCGTGTTCGCCACCCGACTGCTGCCCAACGTCCGGCCGAGCCTGCTGGTCGCCGTCGGCATCGTCGTGCTGTTGTCCGGGCTGGCGCTGGTGAGCACCGTGCAGGACGCGATCTCCGGCTACAACGTCACCGCCGCGGGCCGCACGGTCGAAACCGTGCTGCTGAGCGCCGGGCTCATCGCGGGCGTCGCGATCGCGATCCGCACGGCCGTCCACTTCGGACTGGCAATCAAGCTCACGGACCCGTTGCCGCCGCTGATCTCCGCGGTGCCGATGCAGTTCGCGGCGGGAGCTGCGACGAGTGCGTTCTTCGCGCTCGCCTGCTACGCCCAGCCGCGTGCGCTCGTCGCGGCCGCCATCTCCGGCGCGATCGGCACGGCCGCGTTCGGTCTCGTCACGAGCTTCGGCCTGGACGTGCTGCTCGGGTCCGCGGTGGCCGCCGCGATCTCCGGGTTCGGCGGCGCGACGATGACCCGCCGGCTGCGCATCCCGACGCTCGTCGTGGTGCAGGCGGGCGTGGTCCCGTTGCTGCCCGGCTGGACCACCTACCGGGGCCTGTTCCAGCTCACCGCCGAGGGCGATCCGGCCGGTTTGAGCACTTTGGTGTTCGCGAGTGGTATTGCTCTCGCCCTGGCCGGAGGGGTCGTGTTCGGCGAGTACCTGGCCCAGCCGGTGCGCACCGGACTGGGCCGTTTGGAGCGCAAGTTCGCTGGTCCGCGCATGTCCGGGCCGCTCAAACCCACCAAGCGTCGGTTGGAGTGAACCTCGCTGTGACGGGGGTTACACGACACGCCCCGGACACGCGTCCGCACTAGCCTGGGTGTTTGTGAGCATGGACATTGGCGAGAACGGGGCGGAATTCGTAGTCGTGGCCAACCGGCTGCCGGTTGACCTGGAGCGCCTGCCCGACGGCACAGAGCGGTGGAAGCACAGCCCCGGCGGGTTGGTGAGTGCGCTCGAACCGTTCCTCCGCTCACACAGCGGCGCTTGGGTCGGCTGGCCCGGAGTCTCGGACGCCGATGTGTCGCCGTTCGAGGACGACGGCCTGCTGCTGCACCCGGTCCCGCTGTCGGCCAAAGAGGTCGAGGACTACTACGAGGGCTTCTCCAACGGCACGCTCTGGCCGCTCTACCACGACGTCGTCGCGCAGCCCGCGTTCCACCGGCACTGGTGGAACTCCTACCGGCAGGTCAACCAGCGGTTCGCCGACGCGACCGCGAAGATCGCCGCGCAGGGTGCGACGGTGTGGGTGCAGGACTACCAGCTGCAGCTCGTCCCGGCGATGCTGCGCGAACAGCGGCCAGACCTGAAGATCGGCTTCTTCCTGCACATCCCGTTCCCGCCGGTCGAGCTGTTCATGCAGCTCCCGTGGCGCACGGAGATCATCCGCGGCCTGCTCGGCGCCGACCTGGTGGGCTTCCACCGTCCCGGCGGCGCGCAGAACTTCCTCTGGCTGGCCCGCCGGCTCGTCGGCCTCGAACCCAGCCGCGGCACCGTCGGTGTCAGGACCCGGCCAGGTGTCGTGCAGGTCGGCGACAGGACAGTGCGCGTCGGTGCGTTCCCCATCTCGATCGACAGCGCGGGCCTCGACGCGGTCGCCCGGCGCAAGGAGACGCAGGCCCGCGCGAGGCAGATTCGAGAGGACCTCGGCAACCCCAAGCGCATCCTGCTGGGCGTGGACCGTCTCGACTACACGAAGGGCATCGACGTCCGGATCCGGGCTCTCTACGAGCTGATCGCGGACGGACGCGTCGACCCCGAGGACGTCGCGATGGTCCAGCTCGCGACGCCGAGCCGGGAGCGCGTCGACCACTACAAGACGATGCGCAAGGACATCGAGCAGTCCGTCGGCCGGATCAACGGCGAGTTCGGGCGGGTCGGCAAACCGGTGGTGCACTACCTGCACCAGTCGGTGAACCGCGAAGAGCTCGTCGCCTTCATGAGCGCCGCGGACGTCATGGTGGTGACGCCGGTTCGTGACGGTATGAACCTGGTCTGCAAGGAGTACGTGGCTTGCCGATATGATCTTGGTGGAGCTCTGGTGCTCAGCGAGTTCGCCGGCGCTGCCGCAGAACTGACCAGTGCGTTCCTGGTGAACCCCCATGATCTGGACGGTGTCAAGAACGCACTGCAGGCCGCCCTCGACATCGATCCCGCTGAAGGCCGCCGTAGGATGCGCGCGCTGCGCCGCCAAGTCCTCACCCACGACGTTGACCGTTGGGCGAGGTCGTTCCTGGAGGCGTTGGGCACGCAGACCTCGGTCTGAATCCTTTCAGATCCCCGTATTGACCCATCGAGTGCTCCAGGAGGGGCGTTGACCGCCGAGGCCCTCCCCGCCGAACTGCGACGAGCTGTCTGTCAGCTCGCGCGGACCCCGCGACTTCTTGTCGCCAGCGACTACGACGGAACACTCGCGCCGATCGTGAGCGACCCGGAGCAGGCACGCCCGCTCCCGGAGTCGGTGAACGCACTGCGTTCGCTCGCGAGCCTGCACGAGACCACGTCTGCCGTGATCTCCGGTCGTGCGCTGCGTGACCTCGCAACACTGTCTCGCCTACCTGGCGAGGTCCACCTGGTCGGCTCCCACGGCTCCGAGTTCGACGTCGGCTTCGTCCACGCGCTGGACGCGAACGCCAAGGCGCTGCTGCGCCGCATCGAAGCTGAGCTGGAAGCGATCGTCGACGGCCACGAGGGCGTGCACCTCGAGGTCAAGCCCGCCTCGATCGCGGTGCACGTGCGCCGCGCAGAGGCCTCCGTCGGCGAGCGCGTGCTCGACGCCGTCCGCTCCGGTCCGTGCACCTGGGAAGGTGTGCAGGTCACCGAGGGCAAGGCGGTCATCGAGCTCGCGGTCGTCGAGACCAACAAGGGCCACGCCCTCGACATCCTGCGGCACCAGGTCGGCGCCACCGCGGCGATCTTCCTGGGCGACGACGTGACGGACGAGAAGGCGTTCGCGCGCCTGTCCGGTCCGGACCTCGGCATCCGCGTGGGTGCCGGGGAGTCGCTGGCAGAGCACTACGTGAACGACCCGGCCGACGTGGCCACGGTCCTCGCGTTCCTCCTGGAGGAGCGCCGGGCGTGGCTGCACGGCGACCAGGCCGTGCCGATCGAGCGTCTGACGATGCTCGCGAACGAGCGTTCGGTGGCGTTGGTGACGCCGGACGCCAAGGTCAACTGGTTGTGCCACCCGGAACCGGACTCGGCGGCGATCTTCGCCGATCTGCTGGGTGGACCGGCAGCCGGGCACTTCTCGATCAAGCCGGAGCACGGGTCGCTGCCGCTGGGCCAGCGCTACCTGCCGGGCACGATGATCGTGGAGACCCGCTGGTCACGGCTCCTGGTGACGGACTACCTGGAGCACGACCTCGCCTCGCACCGCACGGACCTGGTCCGCCGGATCTCCGGTTCGACCAACGCGGTGATCACGTTCGCGCCGCGGCCCGAGTTCGGCCAGGTGCCGGTGCGGCTGCTGCGTGAGCGCGACGGTCTGCGCGTGGTCGGCACCTCCGATCCGATGGTGCTGCGCTCGCCGGGTGTCGACTGGGAGATCACCTCCGACGGCGTCCAGGAGACCGCACGCGCTGTCGTCCGGCCGCGTGAGGGTGCGGCGGTGTTGCTGGAGCTGCGATGCGGCACCGACGACATCTCCGAGCACGCGCTGGCCGAGTCGGTCCGCCGTGATCGTGCGGCCGGCTACTGGTCGGACTGGGCGGCGGGGCTGAAGCTCCCGAGGGTGCAGACGGACCTGGTGCTGCGCTCGGCGCTGACGTTGCGCGGCCTGGTGCACAAGGACTCCGGCTCGATCATGGCGGCGGCCACCACGTCGCTGCCGGAGGAGCTGGGCGGTGTCCGCAACTGGGACTACCGCTACTGCTGGCTGCGGGACGGCGCGATGACCGCCGCCGCGCTCGTGTCGGTGGGTTCCTTCGCCGAGGCCGACGGCTTCCTGGCGTGGCTGCACGGCGTCCTGGAGACCATCCCGGGTCCCGAGCGCCTGCACCCGCTGTACACGTTGCACGGCACTCAGCTCGGTGCCGAGGCCGTGATCGACACGCTGCCGGGCTACGCGGGTTCGCGGCCGGTGCGCGTCGGCAACCTCGCCAACCAGCAGGTGCAGCTCGACGTGTTCGGTCCCGTGGTGGATCTCGTGGTGCAGCTGGCCACGGCTCGCGGTTCCTTGTCGGACGCCGACTGGGCGATGGTCCAGGCGATGGCCGAGGCGGTTTCCCGGCGCTGGCACGAGCCGGACCACGGCATCTGGGAGGAGCGGCACGCGCCGCGCCACCACGTGTACTCGAAGGTCATGTGCTGGCTGACGATCGACCGCGCGATCAAGCTCGGCGAGCAGTTCGGCCGGGAGCTCGACCCGTCGTGGGTGCCGTTGCGCGACACGATCTCCACGGACGTGCTGAAGAACGGCTGGAACGACGAGGTCCAGTCGTTCACCACGGCCTACGACGGCGACGACCTGGACGCGGCTTCTCTGTTCGTCGGCCTCTCGGGGCTGATCGACCCGACGGACGAGCGCTTCCAGTCCACCGTCACCGCGATCGAGGCCGAGCTGCGTTCGGGTTCGACCGTCTACCGCTACCACCGGGACGACGGCCTGCCGGGCGACGAGGGCGGCTTCCACCTGTGCGCCGCGTGGATGATCGAGTCCTATCTTCTGACCGGTCGTCGCACCGAGGCTGAGGAGCTGTTCGGTCAGATCGTCGCGGCGGCGGGCCCCACGGGTCTGCTGCCAGAGGAGTACGACCCGGTGGCCGAACGCTCGCTGGGCAACCACCCGCAGGCGTACTCGCACCTGGGCCTGATCCGCTGCGCCCAGCTGCTCTCGCAGTAGTTCACGCGGGGACCTTTCGTACTCTCGGTGAGTACGAAAGGTCCCCGCGTACTTTCAAAGAGCCTTCTGCATGACGGTCAGGCCGTGTGTCATCGCGGCGGCCATCGGCGTGGCCAGGCTGTCGGGGAGCACGTCGCGGATCCAGGTGACGCGGCACTTGTCGCCTTCTTCGACGACCTGCATGGCGGCGTTGTCGTGCTCAGGCGTGACGCTGCCGCCCACGACCGAGTAGACGATCCGCCGTGCGTCGTGGTCGATGCCGATCAGCCGCTCCCGGACCACCGTGCCGTCGGCGAACGTGACGCGCCTCAGCCCGTCTTCTTCCGGGTGCGTGTCCACCACGAACCCCGGCGCCATCCGGCTCGGCCCCGTGGCGAAGTCGCCGATCACCTTCCACACGTCGTCCGCGCTGGACTCGATCACGATCTCCCTGCTGATGGAAGCCATGTGATCAGCCAACCAGGCAGAGCAGGTGACCCTGCGGGTCCGCGAGCACGGTCCAGTCGTCGCCGCCGGGCTGGAACTCGGGCTTGGTGGCGCCCAGTGATTCCAGCCGCTTGACCTCCAGTTCGACGTCGTCGACCTGGAAGTCCAGGTGCGCCTGCTTGGCAGGGCTCGGCCACGTCGGCGGTTCGTAGCCCTCCACCTTGACGAAGGCGAGCTGGATGCCGCCGTTGCCGAGGTAGGCGTACTCCTCGCCGCTGGCCGTCACCTCCCACCCCGTGACCGCTCGGTAGAACTCGGCCAGTTGTCGAGGGTCGGCGCAGTCGAGCACGATGGTGGTGAGCTGGGCTGACATGGTTCGTCTCCTTCTGGTTCCGTGCGCCCAGCCTCGTGTTCGTCGGCCCGCAGGTCTTGAAGATCCTTGCGAAAATTGTCAGACCCCCGGCCTAACCTGCTTGGTGTGCTCTCGTTCGTCGACCTGGCGGCCCGTCCGGAGTTCACCGTGTCCGCGGTGGACTGCCACGACGACCACCGCGGCTGGTCGGCCGAACCGCCGCGCTCGGACGTGCGGCTCGTGCTGGTGCGCTCGGGCGGTTTCCGTCGCCGGGTGCGCGGTGTGGCCGTGGATCTCGACCGCACGGTCGGCTACCTCGGTCTGCCCGGCGAGGAGGAGCAGTTCGCCCACCCCGCCGGTGGCGACGTCTGCACCTCGATCAGCCTCACCGCCTCGTTGTGGCGTGCGGTGGCAGGCGATGTGCCTCGACTGCACGGCTCGTCGCTGTACGTCGACGGCAGGCTCGACCTGGCCCACCGCCGCCTCCTGGCCGCCGCCCACGATCCATCCGAAGGTGTGATCGGACTGGTGGGCGAGGTCGTGCGGCAGGTCGTGGCCACGCCGACGCCGTCCGGTGCCGAGGCAGGTGACCGGGCGCTGGTGGCGCGTGCTCGCGAGGTGATCGGCGCTGACCATCCGGCTGCTGCCGGGCTGATTCCGCTCGCGGGCCTGCTCGGGGTGTCGCCGTACCGGTTGAGCAGGGCTTTCCCGCGTGAGATGGGGGTGTCGCTGACCCGCTACCGCAACCGGGTGCGGGTGGCTGCCGCGCTGGATCGGCTGGAGGACGGGGAAACCAGCCTGGCCTCGCTCGCCGCCGACCTGGGGTTCGCGGACCAGGCGCACCTGTCCCGGACCGTGCGCGAGCATCTGGGCCACACACCCACCGCGCTGAAGAAGCTGCTCAGGGCCGCGCCGGCACCTTCTCCACGATCTTCGCCGTCCCCCTCGGCTCACCATCCTGCTGGAAGGTGATCTGGTCACCTCTGATCAGGTGGGTCCACGCCGACGGCATCAGCGGTCGCAACCGCACGGTCGCCCGCAGACCGGGTTCCAGCACCGGCTTCGACTCCACCCACATCGCGGCCACCCTCCGCTCACCGCCGCTCAGGTCCCACACCGGCCGTGTCCCCTGAGCGGCGACGGCCTCGGCAGCCACGTCGAGCCTCAGCTCGGCCCTCAACAACCCGTGGATCGACTCCCCGCGCCGCCAGTCGAACCATGCGGGATCGAGGTCCATCTGCACCGCGACTCCGGCCAGCAGGTCCCAGTAGCGCGCCGTCTGCCAGGTGATGCCCTCGAAGTCGCCGAGGACGTCCAGCGCCAGCTCCCACTCCGCGTGGTCCAGGTACTCCTCGACGTCGAGGCGCGTCAGATCCGACTCACTGCGCGCACCAGGCGGCACCTGGGCCAAGGCGAGGCCCAGCACCTCCTCGACCTCTTCCAACTCTCCCCCCGAAGATCACTCTTCGGCAGGTTTACCAGCCCGCCGCTTGTTGAGGCCCAGAACGTCCAATGCCGACACAAGATCGTTCGCCACGAGCGCCCGCACGCCGTCCGGCAACGGCCCGTGATCCGGTGGCACCAAAGCCTTCTTGAAGCCCAGCCGCGCGGCTTCCTGCAAGCGCTTGCCCACGCCGTTGACCCGCCTGATCTCGCCGGCGAGCCCCACCTCGCCGAGCACCACCAGGTCGGCGGGCAACGCGATCTCCCGCTCGGCAGAGGCCACCGCCAGCACCACCGCGAGGTCCGCGGCGGGCTCGGTCAGCCGCATGCCGCCGACGGTCGCGGTGAAGACGTCCTTCTGGAACAGGTTGACCTTGCCGCGCTTCTCCAAAACCGCCAGCGCCATCGAGATGCGCGCCGAGTCGAGCCCGCTCACCGCCCTGCGCGGCGCGGGCAGGTTCGTCTTGGCGACGAGCGCCTGCACCTCGCCCAGCATCGGCCGCTTGCCCTCGACGATCACCGTCACGCAGGTGCCCTCGACGGCCTGCTCCCGACGCGTCAGGAACAGCCCGGACGGGTCCGGCACACCCACGATGCCGTCGTCGCGCAACTCGAAGCAGCCCACCTCGTCGGCCGCGCCGTAGCGGTTCTTGATGCCGCGCAGCAGCCTCAACGACGAGTGCCGGTCGCCCTCGAACTGCAGCACCACGTCGACGAGGTGCTCCAGAACCCGCGGCCCCGCAACAGTTCCGTCCTTCGTGACGTGACCGACCAGGACGACCGGCAGCCCACGTTCCTTGGCCATCGCGATCAGTCCTGATGCGACAGTCCGCACCTGGGTGACACCGCCGGGCCCGCCCTGAGCGCTCATCGTCGATATCGTCTGCACCGAGTCGACGATCAGCATCGACGGCTTCACCTGGTCGACCTGCCCGAGCAACGCGCTGAGCTCGCTCTCGGCCGCCAGGTACATCTCGCCGTGCAGGTTGCCGGTGCGCTCCGCCCGCAGCCGCACCTGCCCCGCCGACTCCTCGCCCGTGACGTACAGACAACGCCCGTGCGACTCGGCCCAGCGGTGCGCGGTCTCCAGCAACAACGTCGACTTGCCGACACCCGGCTCACCCGCCAACAGCACCACCGCACCCGGCACCAGGCCCCCGCCCAGCACCCGGTCGAACTCGCTCACACCCGTCGACAACGCCCGTGCCGACTCGATGTCGACCTCGCCGATCGGCCGGGCAGCCGACGTCGGCGCGCCCGCCACCACACGGGTCACCGACGCGGTGCCGCGTTCCTCGATGCTGCCCCAGGCCTGGCACTCGGGGCAGCGGCCGAACCACTTCGCCACCTCGTGCCCGCACTCGGCACAACGGAAGATCGGCCGCGCTGTCTTCGCCACACCCCGAACGTTAGAGGACACCACCGACAGTGTTTGTCGGCCGCTGCTTCGCAGACGGCGGCGAGTTCGTCGAGAAGTCGATCGTCCGGCACGAACTCGCGAAAATTTTCTCGCCGACTTGTCGATCCGCTCGGGAGCCCGTTCGACGCATCAGTGGAAGGACACGACAGCCTGGAGGACACAGTGACCACCGCAACCGCAACCGCGACCCGCAAGTTCGCTCTCGGCCGCTACGCCACCGTCGTCACCCGAGTGCTGACCGGCCTGCTCTTCGCCACGACCGGCCTCAACGGCTTCCTGATGTTCATGCCCGCCCCGGACCCCAGCACGATGGCACCCGAAGGTGTGGCGTTCAGCGGCGCCCTCTACGCCACCGGTTACATGCTGCAGCTCGCGTCCGGCGTCCAGCTCGTCGCAGGCATCCTGCTGGTCATCGGCCGGTTCGTGCCGCTGGCGCTCGCGATGCTGGCCCCGATGGTCGTGAACATCTTCCTGTTCCACGTCTTCCTGGAGCCGTCGGGCAT
>NZ_JYJG01000062.1 GCF_000955955.1 Lentzea aerocolonigenes | reverse complement strand
GTCGTGAACATCTTCCTGTTCCACGTCTTCCTGGAGCCGTCGGGCATCGTCACCGCGCTGCTCGTCGTGGCCGCCGAGATCGGCCTCGCCTGGGCTTACCGCGACAAGTTCCGCCCGATGCTCAAGGCCTGACGCACAACGCGAGAACGCCGCCCCCTCGCCAGGAGGGAGCGGCGTTCTCGGGCTTCAGGGGGTCAGTGGCCTTCGGTGCCGTGACCCTCGCTCACGCGCTTGTGCTCGGACGGCGCGATCGGCACCTCGAGCGTGACCGAACCGGCCTTCTCGAAGAGGAACGTGATCTTCACGGTCTGCGCCGCCACGATGTCGCGGTTGATCTTCTTCAGCGTGCAGCGGATGTGCAGCACCTCGAGGTCGTCAGGAATCGCGGACGCGCTCGGGTAGGCCGAGGACGAACCCGACGGGCGGCCGGACGACGACGCGGCCGAACCGGACGACGACGGCGGCGTCGAACCCGAGGTGGGCGCGACCGAGGACGACGACGGCGCACCGGAGGTCGGCGACACCGACGAAGAAGACGCAGGCGCGTTCGACGACGACGGCGCGACAGAAGACGACGGCGCGGAGGTCTTCGTCGGCGCCTTCGAGGCGTCGTACTCGGCCTGCAACGCGTACCGCGACGGGATCTCCTTGCTGCCCACGACCTCGGCCTCGGCCTCAGCGGCGTCGGACTTGATCGACAGGAGCTTGTCGGTGTTCTCGCCCGTGTTCGCGATGACGAACGTCAGCGGGACGTCGTCGTCCTTGTGGTAGCGGTTGCCGTCCGGCGGGAACGCCAGCACGACGTTGCGCACCGCGATCGGGCCCGCGTTTCCACTGGCCCCGTCGACTGCGGCGACCTGGGTGTCGGTCTGGGTGATCTGACCGGCGCTGCAGCCGACCGCCACCAGGCCGAGGCCTGCGGCCAGCGCTGCCGTAACGATCAACCGGCGAGACACTCCTGAGTTCACGGCTCCAGCGTCCTTCCTAGGGAACAACCACCAGGCGAGGAGCCTAACCGGGACCCGAATCCAGGACGCGACGTGGTGCCATTCGATCTTCGCTGAGTCGTACCTTGCACGCGAACAGGTGGTTTGTCAACCCCCCGCATGGCCCTGACCAGCACTAACGGATCATCGAGCGGCGTTCGCGGCCTTGCCGGACGTGTTAGGATGGAGGCATCGAAAGGGGCAGAGGACACATGGTTTTCAAGGTCGGAGAGACCGTCGTCTACCCGCACCACGGTGCCGCTCTCATCGAAGCAATCGAGACCCGCGTGATCAAGGGCGAGGAGAAGAAGTACCTCGTTCTCAAGGTAGCGCAGGGCGACCTCACCGTACGGGTTCCCGCTGACAACGCCGAAATCGTAGGCGTGCGTGACGTTGTCGGCCAAGAAGGACTCGACAAGGTTTTCGAGGTCTTGCGTGCTCCCCACACCGAGGAGCCGACCAACTGGTCTCGGCGGTACAAGGCCAATCTTGAGAAGCTCGCCTCCGGCGATGTGAACAAGGTTGCAGAAGTGGTGCGCGACCTCTGGCGGCGCGAGAAGGATCGCGGGTTGTCCGCCGGCGAGAAGCGGATGCTGGCGAAGGCTCGGCAGATACTGGTCAGCGAGCTGGCGCTGGCCGAGGGCACCGACGAGGACAAGGCCGAGGTTCTCCTCGACGAAGTTCTCGCCACCGCGTCCTAGTTTTCAAAACAAAACACACAGAGCATCGGATGTAAGTCGCGAACATGAGTGTTGTCGCGCTCGTGCCCGCGGCAGGGCGGGGAGAGCGTCTGGGCTACGGGATGCCCAAGGCGCTCGTGCCGGTCAACGGGGTACCGCTTTTGACCCGTGCCGTTCAAGGTCTGTTCGCGTCAGGCCAGGTTCAGCACGTGGTAATCGCCGCTCCACCGTCCGATGTGGACTTGGTGCACACCGCTACCGCCTCGCTGGCCCCGGCCGGCGGGGCGGTGCACGTGCTTTCAGGGGGCGCCGAACGCACCGACTCGGTGCGACTCGCCCTCGAACACGCGCTCAGCGTGATTCCGGACACCTCCATCGTGCTGGTGCACGACGCTGCCCGCGCCTTCACTCCTCCCCAGGTCATCGCCGACGTCGTGGCCGCGGTGCGCGACGGGCACGACGCCGTCATCCCGGTTCTTCCGGTGGCCGACACGATCAAGCAGGTGGACGAGGTCGGAGTAGTCGTCTCCACACCTGACCGGGCCGGTCTGCGGGTCGTCCAGACCCCGCAGGGTTTCCGCGCCGAGACTCTCAAAGCCGCCTATTGCTCCGGTATTGCCGCGACTGATGACGCTGGTCTTGTGGAGAAGAACGGCGGCAAGGTCCACACGGTTCCCGGGCACGCGCACGCCATGAAGATCACCACCCCGTTCGACCTCGCGGTCGCGGAAGCACTGTTCGCAGGAGAACAAGCGTGAGAATCGGCCAGGGCGTCGACGTCCACCCGATCGAAGCCGGCCGCGAGTGCTGGGTCGCCGGACTGCTGTGGGAAGGCGTCGACGGTTGCGCCGGCCACTCCGACGGCGACGTGGCCTCGCACGCGCTGTGCGACGCGCTCCTTTCCGCCGCGGGCCTCGGTGACCTGGGCGAGGTCTTCGGCACGTCCGACCCGCGCTGGTCCGGCGCGCACGGAGTGGTTCTCCTCACGGAGGTCCGCCGCCTCGTCGAAGAAGCAGGCTTCCGTGTGGGAAACGCCACAGTGCAGGTGATCGGCAACCAGCCCCGCATCGGCAAGCGCCGCGACGAGGCCCAGAAAACGCTTTCCGAGGCCGTCGGCGGCCCTGTCTCGGTGGCCGGCACCACCACCGACGGTCTCGGTCTCACGGGCCGGAACGAGGGAATCGCGGCGATCGCCACGGCGTTGCTCGTGCCATGGCCACCCTCTCAGAACCACAGCGCAGTCTCCTAGACAGCGCTAACTACGCGACCGTCGCAACGCTCGCCAAGGACGGCAGCCCGCAGACGTCGGTCGTGTGGATCAAGCGCGACGGCGACGACGTGCTGTTCTCCACCACCGTCGGCCGCGCGAAGGAACGTCACCTCAAGCGCGACCCGCGGGTGAGCATCACCGTCATCGACCAGAACAACCCGTACAGCTACACGGAGTTCCGCGGCGAGGCCTCGCTCACCACGGAGGGCGGGTTCGACCTCATCAACGAGCTGGCGCACAAGTACACCGGCGACGACTACAAGGGCGACATCGGCACGGACAACGTGCGCGTGATCGTCCGTGTGCAGGTCTCCAAGACCACCGGCAACCTCTAGTCCGGCAGCTTGATGACGGCAGTGCCGCCGTCGAGGTCGATCTTGGTTCGCGGCGGCGCGCCGTCGCCCTCTTCGTCGCGGCGCTGCCGTTCTTCCTTGCGATGCTCCAGTTCGTCGCGCTTGGCGCCCTCGAACGTCGCCCCCAGTTCGTCGAAGCTGATCGTCGCGAGAGGCGTGCCGCCCTTCTTGCGCCGCGCCACCCACTCGATCACGGCCATGACGAACAAAATCGTCACCACGCCGGGTAGCGACATCGCCCAGATCATCCCCGCAGCCATGTACTGGACAACTCCCCCGCTGGGCGTGTGGTTCCCGCCACTAAGCTCCTCGAGGTGCCCAAGTACGACGTGTGCCTTTCCTTCGCCGGCGAAAACCGCGACTACGTCGAAGAGGTGGCCCGCCACCTCACCGAACTAGGCGTCTCCCGCTTCTACGACACCGACGAGCAGGCCGATCTCTGGGGCAAGAACCTCGTCGAGCACCTCGACCAGATCTACCGGCACGACTCCCGCTTCTGCGTGATGTTCATCTCCGAGGCCTACGCGCGGAAGATGTGGACCAAGCACGAGCGCCAGTCCGCGTTCGACCGCGCGCTGATCTCCGATGCCGAGTACGTGCTGCCCGCGCGGTTCGACGACACCGAGATCCCCGCCCTGCGCGTCGGCACGGGTTACATCGACCTGCGCAGCCGCACCCCGCGCGAGTTCGCCGGGATGATCGCCGCGAAGGTCGGCGCGAAGATCGACGGTCCGCAGCCCGGCTGGGAGTACCAGCTGTTCGCGGACACGCTGGCGCTGCACCTGAACAAGCTCGAGGACAAGCGGACCAGTCACGAGATGGGCGTCGCCTCGCCCAGGCGCGCGCTGACCACGGACACCGAGGCGCTCGACCACTTCATGACCCGCTCGCGCGTGTTCGACGGGATCGTCAACGGCATCGCGGAGCTGCTGTCCCCCGGCAAGCAGCAGTGGGCGTTCGGCCGCGCCGGCCGGCCAGGTGACCGCGAGCGGATCCGGCAGCTCGCCAACCGCTTCGTCGAGGAGTACGAGAAGCTGCTCGACTGGTCTGCCGACCTGCGTGGCACGCCGACGCCCGCCCGGTTCTCCGTGCTGTACCAAACGGCCGCGCAACTCGCGAACGAGCCGCTCACGCAGATCGAGGAGTTCGTGCAGGACTTCGTGGACGCCGCCGAACGCGGCTCCGGCAACCTGCAGCTGCACCTGTCCTACGACCCGGGCCCGGTAGAGGCGGAGCTGAAAAAGGTCCAGACCACCTAGCCGAAGAGAACGTAGAGTCGGGAGCGTGACGATCCACGCCGCGCTCTTCGACTTCTCCGGCACGCTCTTCCGGCTCGAGCACCCCGAGCTGGCGTCCAACGCGGACCTGATGCGTGCGCTCACGGCCCCGGTCGGCATCGCCGACGACATGGACCCCGAGCTCGTCGACGCGTGGCACCGCCGCGACCTCGACCCCGACGTCCACCGCTGGGTGCACGTGCGAGTGCTCAACGACTCGAACGTGCCGAACGCCGAGGCGCTCTACGACCAGCTGATCGACGCCGAGTCGTGGCAGCCCTACCCGGACACGAAGGCGGCGCTGGAGCACCTCACCGAGATCCCCGTCGCGGTCGTCAGCAACATCGGCTGGGACATCCGCCCGGTGTTCGAGCGGTTCGGCCTCACCCACCTCGTGGACGAGTTCGTCCTCTCCTACGAGGAAGGCGTGATCAAGCCGGACCCGAAGATCTTCACCACCGCGTGTGAACGGCTGGGCGTCCATCCCCGCAACGCCGTAATGGTCGGCGACAGCGAGGAGGCGGACGGCGGAGCGGAGGCGATCGGTTGCTCCTTCCGGCTCGTCAACCCAGTTCCGACGAGTGACCGCCCGAACGCTCTTTTGGATGTGGCCCGTACCATTCCCGTGTGAGCCTCCACATCTACGACACCGCGAGCCGGTCCATGCGGGAGTTCCACCCGCAGGTCAACGGAACGGCGTCGATCTACGTGTGTGGGGCGACCGTGCAGGGCATCCCGCACATCGGGCACGTCCGCAGCGGCCTGAACTTCGACGTCCTCCGGCGCTGGCTGGCCCGCGACGGCGCCGAGGTGACGCTGGTCCGCAACGTCACCGACATCGACGACAAGATCCTCACCAAGGCCGCCGAGCACCACCAGCCGTGGTGGGCCTGGGCGTACACGCACGAGCGCGCCTTCGAGGACGCCTACGACGCCCTCGGCTGCCTGCCACCGACCTACGCGCCGCGCGCCACCGGCCACATCACGCAGATGGTCGAGCTGATGCAGCGGTTGATCGACAAGAACCACGCGTACGACGTCGACGGCGACGTCTACTTCGACGTGCGCTCGTTCCCCGAGTACGGCGCGTTGTCGGGGCAGAAGCTCGACGCCGTGGAGCAGGGCGAGACCGCGGTGCGCGGCAAGCGCGACCCGCGCGACTTCACGCTGTGGAAGTCCGCGAAGCCCGGTGAGCCGTCCTGGCCGACGCCGTGGGGCCACGGCAGACCAGGCTGGCACCTCGAGTGCTCGGCGATGGCCACGGAGTACCTCGGCGGCACGTTCGACATCCACGGCGGCGGACTCGACCTGATCTTCCCGCACCACGAGAACGAGCAGGCCCAGTCACGCGCGGCTGGTGACGGCTTCGCGAACTACTGGATGCACAACTACTGGGTGACGCTGTCCGGCGAGAAGATGGCCAAGTCACTCGGCAACACCGTCTCCATCCCGGAGATGTTGAACAAGGTTCGTGCGCAGGAACTGCGGTACTACCTGGTCGCGCCGCACTACCGCTCGCACATCGAGTACTCCGAAGGCGCGCTGGACGAGGCGGTGACCGCGTACGGCCGCATCGAGTCGTTCCTGCGGCGCGTCGTCGAACGGGCCGGGCGCGTCGAGCTGCAGGGCGACATGTGCCCGGACTTCGTCGTTGCGATGGACAACGACCTGAACACGCCTCAAGCCGTGGCGGCACTGCACAACAAGGTGCGCCAGGGCAACACGGCACTCGCCGACGGCGACCACGACAAGGCCCGCGAGGCGGCCGAGTGCGTGCGCCGGATGGCCGACATCCTCGGCGTCGACCCGTTGTCGCCGAAGTGGAACGACCAGTCGTCTGCCGACCTCGGCATGCGACAGGCACTCACCACGCTGGTTGATCGGCTGCTCGTCGAGCGCCAGGAAGCCCGCAAGAGCAGGGACTTCGCACGCTCCGACGCGTTGCGCGACCAGCTCTTCGAAGCGGGCATCGCCGTCGAGGACACCCCCGACGGTCCGCAGTGGACTTTGAAGGACGACTGACTTCCGTGGCTGGCAACTCCAAGCGCAAGGGCGCGATGCGCAATCCGGGCTCGAAGAAGGGCGCGGTCGTCGGCTCCGGCGGGCAGAAGTCCAAGGGCCTGCAGGGCAAGGGTCCGACCCCCAAGGCGTCGGAACGCCCGAACCACCCGGCGTACAAGCGGGCCACTCGGGCCGCGAAGACCGAGGCCGTGAAGACCCAGCGGCGCCAGAAGACCGAGAAGGCCCAGGCCGAGACGGTCGCGGGCCGCAACCCCGTCGTGGAATGTCTCCGCGCGGGCACGCCGGCGACGGCGCTGTACGTGGCGCTGGGCATCGACGCGGACGACCGCGTGGCCGAGGCCGTGCGTCTGGCCGCAGACCGGGGCATCTCGGTGCTGGAGGTGGCCCGCGGTGAGCTCGACCGGATCACCGGCGGCGCGATGCACCAGGGCCTCGGGCTGCAAGTTCCCCCGTTCGAGTACGCCACCCCGAACGAGTTGCTCGAGCTCGCTCAGCGTGCTGGCGTGCCGCCGCTGCTCGTGGCGCTCGACGGCGTGACGGACCCGCGCAACCTGGGTGCCGTCGTGCGCTCGGCCGCGGCGTTCGGCGCTCAGGGCGTCGTGCTTCCGCAACGGCGCAGTGCGTCGATGACGGCGGTGGCGTGGCGGACCAGCGCGGGTACGGCGGCCAAACTGCCGATCGCGATGGCCACCAACCTGACCCGCACGCTGCGTGACTGGGCCGAGGCCGGTCTGATGATCGTCGGCCTCGACGCGGACGGCGACGTGGACGTCGACGGTCTGGAGCTCGCGACGGGCCCACTGGTCGTCGTGGTGGGCTCGGAGGGCCGCGGTCTCGGCCGTCTGGTCAAGGAGACCTGCGATCAGACCGTGTCGATCCCGATGGCCACGGGCGTCGAGTCGCTCAACGCGTCGGTTGCGGCGGGTGTCGTGCTGGCCGAGGTCGCGCGGCGCCGTCGTATCGCGGCCAAAGGCTGATGCTCACCTGACGTTATCGGCTGGTTCGTGACGCCAACGGCATCCATTCGCCGACGTTAGTGATCGTTTCCTGCCCGCGAAACCGGTTTAGACAACGCGGGCAGGAAACGGAGATCTCCACAGTTGCCAGATCCTCGCGGGTGACTGGCATGACAAACTGCGCGGCCTATTCCGCGGCACTCCCGAGCGCGGGTACGTTCTCCTCTGTTCGCTAATTGCCGGTTCTGACGGCAGGAGTCGGAGCGGGTTGCACCGGTTGGCCGAGCAGGTGACACCCGTTTGGCACCGGTTGACACAGACTGTGACCATTTGGGGTCCAATCAGGCGAACCCGAGGTCAACTGTGAAGAAGATCAGCCCTACGTTTCGCTATTGTAACTACTTTAGGTAACTGGCCTGCTCCGTTTAGGTACACACTGTGGTAGGACAGACGTTGAACGGTCAGGCAGCTTCTACCGTGATTGTCGATAGAAATTGATTACCACCGGCGGGGGCGACGTGACTCGGCGTAGATCGAATCAGGACGTGCTGATTCGCCGCGCGCGAGGCCCGGTCCGCCGAGGAGCCGCATGACGACCCGCGGCGCTCTCCGCGACCTCGTGGGCTTGCGTGAGTTCCGCGCCATGTGGATCGGTTCGACCGTATCGACAGCCGGTGACCAGCTCGCGGCAGTCGCATTGTCACTGCTCGTGTACCAACGAACAGAATCCACTGCCTGGACCGCTCTCACCTGGGCGCTGACACTCTTCCCACCACTGATTTCGGGCCCGTTGCTCGGCTGGGTCGCCGACCGGTTCCCGCGACGCACGGTAATGGTGACGACCGCGTGGTTGCAGGCAGTGCTCATGGCCACGATGGCCATTCCGGGCATGCCGCTCTGGGCCATGATCGCGCTGCTGGTGGCGGTGCTGGCGATCTCCTCGCCGTACCTCGCCGCTCAGGAGGCAAGCCTCCCGCACGTGCTCCCGCCGAACCGCTACGACGACGGCGTGGCGCTGTTCGGCACGTCCGTCGACATAGCTCAGATGGCCGGCCTCGCCGCCGCGGGCTTCCTCGTCGCCGGCACCAACGCCGGCGTGGCGCTCGCGATCAACGCCGGCACGTTCGTCCTCCTAGCGATCTTGGTGCAGGTCTCCGTGAAGCACCGTCCGGCCGCGGACCCCCTGGGCCGCAAGAAGAAGGACGACGAGCCCCGCGGTGCGCTGACGTTGATGGTGTCCGAGCCGCGATTGAGGACGCTGCTGGGTGTCCGCCTGCTCGCGGGCCTCGCGATGGTTCCGGAAGGCCTCGCGGTCCCGCTCGCGGTCAGCTTCAACGCCGCCTGGGCGGCAGGCCTGATCCTCGCCATCGAACCCGCGGCGAACGTGCTGGGTGTGGCGCTGCTCTTCCGTCTCGTCCGGGATCCGGCGAAGCGCGAACGGCTGATCGGTCCACTCGCGATCCTGTCGCTGGGCCCGTTGATCCTGTTCGCGTTGAACCCGAACCTGACCTGGACGATCGTTCTGCTGGTGATTGCCGGTATAGGCGGGGCTTATCACACGCCTGCTCGTTCAGCCTGGATGCGGCTGCTACCGGATCAGTACCGCGGAAGGGCCTATGGCATTGGCCGGGCCGCGCTGCGCTCGAGCCAGGGCGGAGGAATGGCACTGGCCGGTGTGGTCGCCCATTCGATCGGCTCCATCACGGCCACGATCGCGGGAGCGGGCGGCATCGGACTGCTGCTGGCGACTCAAGCCACCATCGCCTGGCGACGCGCACGCGGTCGCAACGACACGAAGGCGGTGGCAATCTGAAACAGAACGGTCACCATTAGCGATATCCGTACTGTAGGCACCTGATGATCCAGGTGCGATTGAAGTCGGGTCGCGAAGAGGAAGGCGGCGCTAGAAGTCACGGTTGCACATGGGAGGCACCTCCTCGTTGCGGCGAGCAGCAGCGCGGTAGGTCTACGACCTGGTCAGCGGCGGCTTTGCTCATGATGTGCCATGAGCGTAGGGGGTCGTGGTGAAGAACAGTTTGACTGATCGCAGGCGATCGCGGGCACTCGGCTTGACTCCGATTCGCAACTGGGACCTTTGGACCGTTGCGCCTAGTGCGATCGCGTACTTTTTCGTGCTCGAAGCGGCCGTAGCAGCAGCCTCCATTTGGCTGCTAACAAAACTCACGACGGTCTCGCCGTCCGACTGGCTCCGCTTCGGCGCACTCCTCGCCGCGATCACCATTCACCTGACCGTCGTCCGCAGAGCGGAAGAGGCCCGCCGCAACGAGGCCTCAGGCCCCCACATCGACCTGACCTCGGTCTGGACCTTCGCAGCAGCCGTGGCCCTACCCGGCGGCCTGGCCGTGATCGCCACGATCTGGATGCGCATCCTGATCCAGCCGATCGCCCGCCGCCAGCCCTACCGCTTCGTCTTCGGCACCGCCTCCATGCTGGCCTCCACCCTCCTCTCGTGGACCGTCGTCCACCTTTCGGGTGTTTCTCTGGCCGCAACCGGCAACGTCCCCACCGACCTGGGCCTGGTCCTGGTCCTGGCCATCACGGCGGTCCTCTACTGGTTCATCCAGGTGATGACAGTCGCCGTGGCCTTCAAAATCGTCACCCCGGACTCCAAGGTCCTCGACTTCCTGGGTTCCAAGGTCGACAACATGCTCGAAATGAGCACCCTCGGCGCCGGCGCCATGCTGGGCATGCTCATGACCTCCCACTGGGTAGGCCCTCTGTTACTGGTCGTCCCGGTGATCCTCGTGAACGCCCTGCTGTCCCGCGCAGGCGAACGCCGGGCCCACCTGGAACGGCTGCTCCGCGAACAGGAACAGCTCCACCAACGCCTGGCAGCAGACGCCCACACCGACTACCGCACGGGCCTCCTCAACACCAACGGCCTGACCGAGTACGCGGGCCGCCTGGCCGAACGCTGCCGAATCGACGGCGAACCGATGACCGTCCTGGTAATCGACCTGGACCACTTCAAGCGCATCAACGACACCTGGGGCCACCCAGCTGGCAACGCAGTCCTCGCCGAAGTGGGCAGAATCCTCCGCGAAAAGCTCCGCCCAGGCGACGTGGCGGGCCGGGACGGCGGCGAGGAATTCGTGGTCGCGCTGAAGGACACCCCAGTAGCCCAAGGCGTAACGATCGCCGAACGCATCCGCGAGGCCATCGGCTCGCTAGCCGTCCCCACGACCGACAAGCACCGCAACGTCGTCACTCTGTACGGCCGCGAAATCCAGCCCCCAGAACCAGAAGGCGCGTCCCTGCAGGCCATCTCGGCCTCAATCGGCGTGGCCGTGATCCCGGACAACGGCCCGGACATGGCCACCGCCCAGCACTCGGCCGACGCCGCCCTCTACAAGGCAAAGGAAAACGGCCGCAACCAGGTCCGCGTAGCAGGCCTGGACATCCCGCCACGCCTGATGCCGGCCCCACGCCAAGACGACATCACCAAGCCGATCACCTCGCGCACCGCCTAACCAGACGACCTCAGCACTCATCAGGCGAGCCGTCCGAGCACACGCACCAGCACGCCCGACCGTGCGCGATGCCGAAGGCGAGCAGTACCGATGGCGCAGCCGAGGCGTCTT
>NZ_JYJG01000428.1 GCF_000955955.1 Lentzea aerocolonigenes | reverse complement strand
GGGACGCTCAACGCAAGGTGACCCACCCGCCCGGTCGCGTCTGTCTAAGCAACGGGACTCGCCCATCGCAAGCCGACCACCCACCCGGTCGCGGAACGGAACAGGCCTCTCAGCCCCCAACCCCAGCCCGATCACTGAACCGAGGCGTAGGAGAAACCCCAACCACAGGCGGCTCAGCGAACTGGGTGTTGTAAAGATCCGCATACCGCCCCTCAGCCGACATCAACTCGGTGTGCGTCCCCCGCTCAACGATCTCCCCGTGCTCCAGCACCAAAATCTGATCAGCAGCACGAATAGTCGACAACCGGTGCGCGATCACCAACGAAGTCCGCCCAGCCAACGCCTCGGTCAACGCCTCCTGCACAGCAGCCTCAGACTCAGAATCCAAATGAGCAGTGGCCTCATCCAAAATCACCACCCGAGGCTTGGCCAACAGCAGACGAGCAATCGTCAACCGCTGCCTCTCCCCACCAGACAGCCGATACCCACGCTCCCCGACCACGGTGTCCAACTGGTCAGGCAACGAAGCCACGAGCTCAAGCAACCGAGCCCGCCGCAACGAGTCCCACAGTTCGTCATCCGACGCATCGGGCGCCGCGTACTCCAGGTTCGCCCGGATCGTGTCGTGGAACAGATGCCCGTCCTGCGTGACCACACCGACAGTAGAACGCAGCGACTCGAACGTCAGATCCCGGACATCCACATCGGACAGTCGAACAGAACCCGAGTCGACGTCGTACAACCGAGGCACCAACGAGGCTAGCGTCGACTTCCCGGCCCCGGACGACCCGACGAGTGCGACGAGCTGCCCGGCCTCAGCCTTGAAACTGATGCCGTGCAACACCTCTTCCCCACCGCGAGTGTCCAAAGTGGCCACAGACTCGAGCGAAGCCAGCGACACCTTGTCCGCGGACGGGTATGCGAAGCGGACATCGTCGAACTCGACCGACACGGCCCCACCAGGCAGCCCTCGCGCGTCGGCGCGCTCCTGAATCATCGGCTTGAGGTCCAGAATCTCGAACACCCGCTCGAACGACACCAGCGCCGTCATCACATCCACGCGAGCGTTCGCCAGAGCAGTCAACGGCGCATACAACCGGGTCAACAGCAACGCCAGCGAAACCACGGTGCCCGCGGCCAGATGCCCGGTCAGCGCCAGATACCCGCCCAGCCCGTACACCAACGCCTGGGCCAGCGCAGACACCAGCGTCAGCCCGGTCATGAACCACCGAGTGGCCATCGCGGTCCGGATGCCGATGTCCCGGACCTTCGCGGCCTTGTCCGAGAACTCGGCCTCCTCACGCTCCGGCCGCCCGAAGAGCTTCACCAGCGTCGCCCCTGGCGCCGAGAACCTCTCAGTCGACTGCGTGACCATCGAGGCGTTCAACGTGGAGGCCTCGCGCTGCATGTCCGCCATCCGCCGCCCCATCCGCTTGGCGGGCAGCACGAACACGGGCAGCAGCACCAGCGCCAACGCCGTGACCTGCCAGGACAGCGTGAACATGACGCCCAGCGACAGCGCCAGCTGGATGATGTTCGTGACGAACCCGGACAGCGTGGACGTGAACGCCCGCTGAGCCCCGATCACATCGTTGTTCAGCCGGGAGACCAGCGCACCGGTACGAGTCCGGGTGAAGAACGCGACCGGCATCTTCTGCACGTGCCCGAACACCGCACGCCGCAGGTCGTAGATCAGCCCCTCACCGATGCGGGTCGACTGCCACCGCTCGACGACACCCAGCCCGGCGTCCACGACGGCCACCAGCGCGATGATCACCGCCAGCCACACCACGACCGAGGGCGCGGAGCCTCCCACGATCGCGTCGACCACCCGGCCGGCCAGCAGCGGAGTGGTCACCGCGAGAACTGACGAGATCACCGTCAGCAGCAGGAAGAAGAGGAGCTTCGCCCGATGCGGCCCGGCGAAGGCCAGCACGCGTCGGAAGGTGCCGCGGCGCACCTTGGCAGGCGCGTCCGAGGTCACCCCCATCATGAATCGCCAGGAGCTGTAACCGTCCACGCCCTATAGAACAGCACATGGGTCTGACAATTCCTTGACCTGGGAGAATTCAGCCCTGGGCGGACAGCGCGGCCAGCGCGTTGATGCGGCGCAGCTGAGCGGCGCGCTCCACCGCGAGCTGCGAATCCAGCGAGGGTCCGGCAGCCGCCGACGCGATCAGGGCCAGCGTCTCGGAGACCGCACCGGCCAGCGGCTTCGTCACCGCGGCCACCAGCGACTCGACGGCGGCGTCCAGGTCGGCCAGGGGCACGACGGAGTTCGCGAGGCCCATCTGCAACGCCTCCGCAGCCGGAACCCGGCGAGAGGTCACGCAGATCTCGGCCGCGCGCGAGTACCCCACGAGTCGCACGAGAGGCAGCGTCCCGCCGAGATCGGGCACCAGACCCAGCCCGGTCTCGGCCATGCAGAACTGCGCGTCCTCGGCGAGCACGCGGAAGTCGCACGCCAGCGCCAACTGGAAGCCCGCGCCGATGGCATGCCCGTGCACCGCGGCGATCGTCACGCGCGCCGGGTCGCTCAACCAGGTGAACCCGGCCTGGTACGAGGCAATGCGAGCGTCCGCCTCCTCGGGAGACAACGCGAGCATCCCCGGCAGGCCACCGGGTTCACCGTCGACGGGCTCACCGGTGAACATGCGCCGGTCCAGACCCGCCGAGAAGGCGCGACCGGAACCCCGGACGACCACGACGCGGACGTCCGGGTCCAGCTGATCACCGATGTGCCGCAACGCCGCCCAGGTTGCGGGCGTCTGTGCGTTGAGCACGTCGGGACGATCGAGCGTGATGGTGGCGAGCGGCCCGGCAAGAGCAAGCCGAACACCACCGCGCTCGAGCACGCCAGCGTCGATAGCGGGCACTGGCATGGTGATTACCTCCGGCGGACTAGAAGCTAGTTACCGGAGAGTAGCAGTCTGAGTTGAGGCTACTTCTTCTTCGTCCGGGTGGCGCCACCGCGACCGCGCAGCGTGACGCCGGATTCCGACAGAACCCGGTGCACGAAGCCGTAGGAACGCCCGGTGCTTTCAGCCAAAGCCCGGATGCTCGCGCCCTTTTCGTACTTCTTCTTCAGGTCAGCGGCCAGCTTGTCCCGCGTGGCGCCGGTGATCCGGGCACCCTTCTTCAGGTCAGCCACCTTGTCCCGCCTTCCGTACGAGCAGGTCGGGCCGTTCTACGGCCCCTGTCGTCGCAATGATCGAACAGGAACCGGCAGAACGCCAGGTGATCAAGCAAAGAGATCGCCGAACGGTCGATTCGATCACACTCAGTTGATCACAGTGCGCGTACGGTAATCCTTTGAGGGGTGGAGATCACGCGAGCTGCACGAGCTCGAGGTAGTCCTCCGACCAATGATCCTCGGTGCCGTCGGGCAGCAGGATCACGCGCTCGGGCTCCAGCGCCTCGACCGCACCGGGGTCGTGCGTCACGAGGACGACCGCGCCCTCGTACCGCCGCAACGCGTCGAGAACCTGCTCGCGCGAGGCCGGGTCGAGGTTGTTGGTCGGCTCGTCGAGCAGCAGCACGTTCGCGGCCGACGACACCAGACCGGCCAGCGCCAGTCGCGTCTTCTCGCCACCGGACAACGTGCCGGCGGGCTGGTCGAGCTGCTCGCCGGTGAACAGGAACGTGCCGAGCAACGACCGCAGCCGCTGCTCCTGCTCATCGGGCGCCATGTGCCGGATGTTCTCCCACACCGACGCGTTGTGGTCGAGCGTCTCGTGCTCCTGCGCGAAGTAGCCGATCTTCAGGCCGTGCCCTGGCACGATCTTGCCCGCGTCCATCTTCTCGCTGCCGCCCAGCAACCGCAGCAACGTCGTCTTGCCGGCACCGTTGAAGCCGAGCACGACGACGCGGGAACCCTTGTCGATGGCCAGATCCACGCCGGTGAAGATCTCCAGCGAGCCGTAGGACTTGCTCAGACCCTCTGCCATCAAAGGAGTCTTGCCGCACGACGCGGGCGCCGGGAAGCTGATCTTCGCGACCTTGTCGCTCTGGCGCACCTCGTCGAGACCGTCGAGCAGCTTCTGGGCGCGCTTCGCCATGTTCTGCGCCGCAACGGCCTTCGTGGCCTTCGCGCCCATCTTGGCGGCCTGCGTCATCAACGCGCCGGCCTTCTTCTCGGCGTTGGCGCGCTCACGGCGACGGCGCTTCTCGTCCGTCGCACGGGCTTCGAGGTACTTCTTCCAGCCGAGGTTGTAGATGTCGACCTCGCCGCGAATGGCGTCGAGGAACCACACCTTGTTCACGACGTCGTCGAGCAGCTCCACGTCGTGCGAGATCACGACGAGACCGCCGTCGTGCGACTTGAGGAAGCCGCGCAGCCACGTGATCGAGTCGGCGTCGAGGTGGTTCGTGGGCTCGTCGATCAGCAGGATCGTGCTCGACTTCGCGCCGATGCCGGCCTCGGACGCGGCGAACAGGATCCGCGCCAGCTCCACGCGACGGCGCTGACCACCCGACAGCGTCTTGAGCTGCTGCTCCAGCACGCGGTCCGGCAGGCCGAGGTTCGAGCAGATGCGGGCGGCCTCGGACTCGGCGG
Organism: Lentzea aerocolonigenes; assembly: GCF_000955955.1. GTDB lineage: Bacteria > Actinomycetota > Actinomycetes > Mycobacteriales > Pseudonocardiaceae > Lentzea > Lentzea aerocolonigenes_A. The sequence goes on along the minus strand of NZ_JYJG01000428.1, from coordinate 16,218 downwards.
CGTACCCGCCGAGCGCCGCGAAGCGCTCCTCGAGCTTGCCGTACTTGGTGACGGCGACCTCGAGCTCGTCCGGGTCGACCAGCTCGGCCATCTTCGACTGGGCCTTCTCCATGTCGCGGAGCAGCTGGTCGAGGCCCCGCGCGGACAGCACGCGGTCCTTGGCGATGACCGACAGGTCGCCCTCGCGCGGGTCCTGCGGCAGGTAGCCGAGCTCGCCCTTGCGCGTGATGGCGCCACCGTAGGGCTGGCCCTCACCGGCGAGAACGCGCAGCGAGGTGGTCTTGCCGGCACCGTTGCGGCCCACGAGGCCGATGCGGTCGCCGGGCTGAACGCGCAGGTTGGCGCCACTCACGAGAATGCGTGAGCCCGCGCGCAACTCCATGTCAGTTGCGGTGATCAAGAGAAACTCCGAGCAGATGTTGTTCCGGGCATGACAAAGGGCGGCACGTCCGGGTCGGCCTACTCCAGGAGGATCACGGGAGCCAGTCTACGGGGTCGCGACCATCGAATTTCCCACCTGTGGCCAGACGCATAGATTGCCGGCCATGAGCGAAGACTTCTCCGGCAAGACGGCGCTGGTCACCGGCGCGTCCCGCGGCATCGGCCTCGGCATCGCGCGCGAGCTGCTCTCCCGCGGCGCCGCCGTCACCATCACCGGCCGCAAGGCCGACCAGCTCGCCGAGGCGGCGAAGGAGCTCGGCGGCAAGGTGCTCACGGTCCAGGGCAACGCGGGCGACGACGCCTCCCGCGAGGAGGTCGTGGCGCGCACGGTCGAGGAGTTCGGCAGCCTCGACGTCCTGGTCAACAACACCGGTATCAACCCGCAGTTCGGGTTCCTGATGGACGCCGACCTCAACGCGGTCCGGAAGATCTTCGACGTCAACGTGGTGGCGGCACTCGGTTTCACGCAGCTCGCGTGGAAAGCCTGGATGGCCGAGCACGGCGGCTCGGTCGTGAACATCGCGTCGATCGGCGGCATCCGGTCCACGGGCGTGATCGCCGCGTACGGGGCCTCCAAGGCGGCGCTGATCCGCCTCACCGAGGAACTGGCGTGGCAGCTCGGCCCGAAGGTGCGCGTGAACGCCGTCGCACCCGGCGTGGTGAAGACGAAGTTCGCCGAGGCGCTCTACGTCGGCCGCGAGGAGCAGGCCGTTCAGCAGTACCCGACGAAACGGCTCGGCACGCCGGAGGACGTCGCCTCGCTCGTGGCCTTCCTGTGCTCGGACGGCGCTTCGTGGATCACCGGCGAGACCGTGCGCGTCGACGGGGGCCTGCTCGCCACCGGCACCGCGGGCTGAACACGAACAGCACGCTCAGGCAGGGGTCCCCTCCAGGGGGTCCCCTGCTTTCATTCTCTCAGGCACCACCGACAATTTCCGGCACACCGAGCACGTCCAGGAACGCCGCGGCCGCCGGCGTCAGCCCGGCCGTGCTCCACACCAGGTGCTCCACCCGTGACGGCCCGTCCACGATCGGCACCGTCACCACCCCGCTGAGCCGGGGCGTGTACCGCGACGGCAGCACCGCCACGCCAAGGCCCTCGCGGAGCAGTCCGGCCATCAGCTCGGCGGTCGTCACCTCGAACGCGACCTCGCGGTGCAGTCCGGCCGCGGCGAACGCCTGATCGGACTGCATGCGTCCAGGCGACCCGGCCGGGAAGTCGACGAACAACTCGTGAGCCAGTGTCTGCAGATCGGTTTCCGGTTTCCCCGCAAGGGGATGCGCCGGCGCCACCACGGCGACGTGATCGTCACGCCCCAGCTCGTGCCCGCGCACGCCCTCGGGCGCAGCACCGAGCGGCAGCCCGAGGAACGCGAGATCAACGGCACCCGACCGAACCTGTGCGACGAGCTCGTGGCTGGGCGCCATCCCCAACGCGACCCGAACCTGCGGATACCTCTCGCGGAACACCTTCAGCGCGGCGGGCAGGTCCACGGCGGCAACGGTCGGGATCACCCCGACCACGACCCGTCCACGCACCTCCCCCACCGCCGCGGCGACCTCGGCCGCCGCTCGTTCCGCCGCGGCGAGGCACTGGCGGGCCGACGGCAGGAACGCCGCACCCGCCGGGGTCAGCCGGACGCTGCGGCTCGTGCGATCGAACAGCCGGGCGCCCAACGAGCGTTCGAGACGCGCGATCTGGTGGCTCAACGCCGACTGCACCACGAGACAGCGCCGAGCCGCACGAGTGAAGCTGCCGGTCTCGGCGACCGCCACGACGTACCGCAGCTGCTGGAGCTCCATCGATCTATCTTGAATCACGATGGATCGGATGAAAAGCATGTGTTGGACTCATCGATCCACGCGTCGAACACTGGATGACGTGAGAAACCACTTCCGCACCGCGCTCGCCGCCTTCGCGCCGGTCGTCTGGGGCTCGACGTACGTCGTCACGACCGAGCTGCTGCCCGCCGGCCACCCGCTGTTCGCCGGCTTGCTCCGCTCGCTGCCCGCCGGCCTGATCGCGCTGGCCATCACCCGCACCCCGCCGCACGGAAGATGGTGGGCCAGAGCAGCCGTCCTCGGTGTGCTCAACATCGGCCTGTTCTTCCCGTTCCTGTTCATCGCGGCCGAACGGCTGCCCGGCGGCGTCGCGGCCACTCTCGGCGCCGCACAGCCACTCGTCGTGGCGGCGCTGGCCGTGGGCGTGCTGAAGGAGAGCCCCTCGGCGTGGCGGTTCGCGTGGGGCGTGATCGGCCTGATCGGCGTCGGACTGGTGGTCCTCGGCCCGGCAGCAGGGTTCGACGGGATCGGCGTCCTGGCCGGGCTCGGCGGCGCCGCGACGATGGCGCTCGGCGTGACGCTGACGAAGAAGTGGGGCAGGCCTGCCGAGGCGAGCCCGACGACGTTCGCGGCCTGGCAGCTGACCGCGGGCGGGCTGTTCCTGGTGCCGGTGACGTTCCTGTTCGAGGGCGCACCACCGGCGATCGACCTCCCGGCCGCGCTCGGTTACCTGTGGCTCGGCGGCGTCGGCGGCCTGCTCGCCTACGTGCTGTGGTTCCGCGCGATCACGACCCTGCCGGTCACGTCGGTGTCGATGCTCGGCCTGCTCTCGCCGATGGTCGCCGCCGTGCTCGGTGTCGTGGTGCTCGGCCAGACGCTGAACCCGGTGCAGCTCCTCGGTTTCGCGCTCGCACTCATAGCGATCGTCGCCAGCCAGCGCCCGGCACCCGCGCTCGCCAAGGCGGCGCTGCGATGAAGCTCGCGATCGTCGGCGCCGCCGGCATGGTCGGGTCGCGCGTGGTGGCGGAAGCCCTGCGCCGCGAACACGACGTGACAGCGGTGTTCCGCAACCAACTGCCCGAGATTCCAGGAGTGCGTGCCGTGCGCGGTGATGCGACCGACCGCGGCCTGATGGACGACCTGCTGTCCGGAGTGGACGGTGTGGTCGCCGCCACCCGGCCGCGACCGGGCGAGGAGGAAGCCGCCGGTCCGGCGACCAAGGCGTTGCTGGACTCCGCACACGCCACGCGCACCAGGATCCTCGTCGTGGGCGGCGCCGGGCCGCTGCGTTCGCCGAACGGTGGTCTCGTCATCGACGACGACCGTTATGTGCCACCGCACATCCGCCCCATCGCCTCCGCCAGCGTGCAGCAGCTCGAGGTGTGCCGGGCGCACCCGGCGGACTGGGTCTACCTCAGCCCGCCCGCGCTGCTCGAACCCGGCGAACGCACCGGCACCTACCGGCGTGGCCACGACGTGCTGCTCACCGGCCCGTCCATGATCTCGGCGGAGGACCTGGCCGTGGCGGTGCTCGACGAGCTCGCGGAACCGGGCACCGACCGGCACTTCACGGTCGCGCGCTGAGATCCAGGCTCAGCACGACCTCGCCGTCCCCGTCGATCTCGCCCGTCGGCACGAAGCCGTAGCGGCGGTAGAACGGCTCGGGGCACCCCTCACCCGGCACGTAGCTGGTGATCAGCTCGGTCGCCCCGTCCGCTCGGATCAGCCGCACGACCTCGTCGAGGATCGCCGTGCCGTAACCGCGGCCCTGCTGCTTCGCGTCGACGAGCAGCCGCCACAGGAAGTACGGCCCGCGCATCTCCGGCCCGGGCACCAGGTTCCAGCTCACCATCACGAACCCGACCGGCACGTCACCGTCGTAGACCGCGCGGAACCAGGGTTTCGCCTCTGGATTTTCCGAAGCGTGCCGGAAGGATGTCTCGACGGACGCGACGAAACGCTCCTGCGCGGGGTGCACACGCACGGCGATCACCGCGTCGCGGTTCTCCCGGGTGACCTCGACGAGCCGGATCTGAGCAGTCATGCCCCGGGATTCTGCCGCTCAGCGGGACGTCGGCGGCATCGACTCGACGTGGATGGACGACGAGGCCGGATTGATCGTCGTCGGCATGCCCGGCGTCGGCGGCGTGCTGGGCGAGGTCGTCGTCTGCATCGGCGGCGGCTTCCCCTGCTGGGTCGAGTTCGGCGGAGGCACCGTGGTCCGCGTCGACTCGCCCGTGCTCGACGGCGTCGTGGACAGCGCGGGCGAAGTCGGCAGCGGTGTCGACGTCGGCGTCGGCGACGTCGTGGAAGGCCCCGGCACCAGCGGTTCCGGCGGCGTCGCGGGCGGCAGCACGACGAGCGCCACGGCCACGACGCCCACGGTCGCGAGCGCGGTCCCGACCACGGCGACGGTGCGCCGGCGGGTCCGCACGGCCTGGCCGCGCTGGATGAGGTCGGCGGCCGTGACGGCACGCGGCGGCGCCTCTTCACCGTGCAGAGCGGAGAAAGTCGCCCGCAGGTCGTCTTCGCGAACCATCACACCTCCAGCCTCAACTGATCGAACTCAGGCCCCAGCTTGCGCCGCAACGTCTCCAGGCCCTTGCTGCTCTGCGACTTCACCGTGCCCGTCGAACAGCTCAGCGCGGCCGCCGTCTCCTCGACGCTGAGATCGTGCCAAAAGCGCAGCACGAGGACAGCGCGCTGCCGTGCGGGCACGGCGGTGAGCGCCTGCCACACCACGAGCCTGTCCTCCGCCCCTGCGGCGGAGGACAGGCCCTCTGGGGGTGCGTCAGTCAGCTTCTCCCTGCGCCAGCGCACTTTCCGGCGTTCGGCGAGGAACGTCCGGACGATGATCTGGCGCAGGTACGGTTCGAGCCCCGACCGGTCGCTGAGCTTCGGACCGGCCAGGTAGAGCTTCAAGAACGCCGACTGCATCACGTCCTCTGCCTCGTGCCAGTTGCCGCACAACAAGTACGCCGTGAAGCGCATCGAGTCGGCGCACCGGTCGAAGCAGTCGGTGAACTCGGCCTCCCAGTTCAGCGGTGACTCCTCACCGAGCCGGGGTCGTCGAGACCGGCGGCTGCGTTGGCATCGGCGGAGTCGTCGAGATCGTCGACTGCGTCGGCATCGGCGGAGTGGTCAGGATCGTCGACTGCGTCGGCATCGGCGGGGTCGACGTGCTCGGAGGCGACCACGTGGTCGGCGGGTAGCTCGTCGGTTCCCCCGGCGAGGTGGTCACCGTGGACGAAGGGGCTCCCGGCGAGGTCGTCACCGTCGACGACGGGGCTCCCGGCGAAGTCGTGACAGTGGTCGACGGAGGTTGCGGAGCCGACGTCGTGGGCTGCGCGGGGTTGCCTCCGCCGCTCAGCGCCAGCGCGGGCACCGCGATGCCGATGGCCCCCAGGGCCACGGCTCCCGCCACGATCACCATTCGTTTGCGCACTTGCGACTCCAGCAGGTCAGTGGCGCCAGGATCAGGCACCCTCACCCGTATCCATGCGGTCGGCCCCCGGTCCGGTTGCCCGTGTGTCCTGGATCACGATCTCGACGCAACGAGCCCGTTCGGCGGCCTCGTCGAGAATCGCGCGCCGCGGTTCGGGGACGTCCAGCACCCGTTCCTCGGCCTTGCTGAAGACGTCTCGCAGCCTGCGGTCGTTGCGCAGGACGTCCAACGCCTGCCAGTCGCCGCCCAGCACGACGCTGTCCAGCTGGGCGAGTCTCGGCACCAGCACCCGGAACACGTCGTCCGCGGCGGCCTGCAACGCGACGCGGGCCTGACCCTCGCGGCGCCGGGCGAACCGCTGCTGCGACCACCCGCCGGCCCTGATGCGACCGTGCACCTGCTTGCGGTCCGTGGCCGACACCTCGACCTTGCCGCCGTTCGCCACCCCGACGCTGTGTCCGCCGAGCCGCACGAGGACCAGGCCGATCCGGCGCGGAGTGGTCAGATTTTCAATCACCTCTTCTACAGAGGTGCCGCCGCGCGTTTTGAACGTGGCTGTCGCGCCGTCCGCGGCGGTGATGCGCACGTGGTCGTCGATGCGGGTCTGGACGGCGCCGTGCCGCTCCGCGAACCTGGCGATCCAGCCCTCGACGCGTTCCGGTTCGACCTCGACGGCCCGCCCACCGGGAACCGGCCGCACCCGGCTCACCTGACCGCCACCCACACGGGCACGCGGTAGCCGCTCTCGTGCGGCGAAAGTCGTTGAACGCTCATGAACCCGGCGGCGTTCAGGGCCTGCTCCATCTCGGCGGCCGGGAGGACCCTGTGCCGCGTGGAGGCCGTCGCCGCGATTTCCCACCCCGAGGTACCCCTCAGCAGCGTTACGACCTCCAGGCCGTACGACAGGCCGTCAGGAGCCCAGTCCCAGAGCTGCACCGTGACCCGGTCGCCATTCACCTTGGGCGGAGGGGCAGTCGGTCTGAGCGCGCCGAGCCGGTCCAGCTCGGGCACGGCGGCCACCAGAACCCCACCAGGTCTCAACGACGCGTGGGCGAGCATCAGGATGTTGGCGAGGGACTCCTCGTGCGCGAGCCTGGGCAGCAGGTCGTCCGTGGCCCGCACCGCGTCCACCTGGACGCCGGGAACAACGTCGAGCAGGTCGACGACCGCGTGCGGACCGGGTCCGAGCACCGCGCCGGCCACGGAGGTCAGCACGTCGAGGTCGTTCACCGTGCACACACTAGAGCCATCTCATTACGAGGCGTGCAGGGCACAGAGATGTTACTGATCGGTTCGGAACGCTTGACAGATGGGTCTCGAAAGCGTGAACTCATCAACCGTATGGATTAACCATTGACTCCATCCGGCTCCGACCAGCGATGTTCACGGACGGGTAGGGTCACTGGGGCGTGATCTTATGACAGCGGGGAGTCACCATGACGACTGCTGCCGGTCGACCAACACTGACCGTTGACGACAGTGACTCAACGGGCCACGGCAGCCTTACGCAACTCTTGACCACGGGACCGTTCCCGGAAGCGTTGAGGGCTGCGATCAAGGCGAGCCGACTCAGCCTCGACCGCATTCAGCACCGGTTGGCACTGCGCGGCGTGACGATCAGCGTCGCGACGCTCAGCTACTGGCAGTCAGGACGGCGAAGGCCTGAACGCCCTGAATCGCTGGAGGCGCTGCGGCACCTCGAGTCGGTCCTGGGCGTGCCTCAGTCAGGTCTTTCGGCGCTGCTCGGTCCACCTCGTCCGCGAGGCCGCCGATGCCGCCCGACGACGATGATGCCGATCGACGCCCTCTGGGCGCGTCGTGAGCGGGTCGCGAACCTGCTCTCGAAGGTCGACACGTCATCCGACCTGAAGCTCGGCAGGATCAGTCAGCACGACCGCATCGAGATCTCTGCCGACGGCGGGCAGAAATCCGTGTGGGTGCGCCAGATCCTCCGTGCAGAGCAAGACGGCCCTGACCGCTGGGCGCTCGTCTTCGAGACCGAGGAGAGCGACGTTCTCCCCGAGATCGTGAACGTGCGCAACTGCCACCTGGGCCGCATCGCCCGCGACCACGAAGCCAACATCATGGTCGCGGAGATGATGTTCGAACGTCCCCTGACGCGCGGCGAGACGCTCATCATGGAATACCAGCTGGTGTTCCCGGAGGGTCACGCGCCGAAGGGCAACAACACGTTCGCGCGCAAGTTCCGTCTTCCGGTCCGCGAGTACGTCATCGAGGTCCGGTTCGACGAGGCGAACCTGCCGTCGCGCGTGCAGCAGTACACGCGCGTGCAGCAGTACAGCGTCCCGGCCGGCGACGAAACCCCGTCGCGGCGCCGGAACCTGACCCTGGACTCGGGCGGCGGCGTGCACGCGGTGGCGCTCGGCTTCGGTCCAGGCGTGTTCGGCATCCGCTGGGAATGGCCGAACCGCTAGACGCAGGCTTCATCGAAAAGGGCCCCCGGCGTGCCGGGGGCCCTTTTCCTTGCTAGCTCATCAGATCCAGCCGGCGACGTGCAGCGTCACCGAGCGGATCGAGCCCTTGTCCGAGCCGACGACGTCCTGGACCTTGAACGTCCAGTTGCCGTCCGCGGGGTCGGCCAGCAGCGAGGACAACGTCCCCGTCGCGGGCTTCCAGGACCCGGTGAACGGCGCGTCCCCTGCCAGTGCGGACGAGAACGACCGCGTGGCCGAGTCGTCGAACACGGCCTGGCAGATGTTGTTCCCGCCCCCACCGGACCGCGAGAACAGCGTCACGGACTTGCCGGACGGCGACGTCAGCGTGCCGACCAGGTCACCGACGAAGGTGTGGTCGATGCCCACGGTCGTGGCGCCGTCCGCGGCCGAGCAGGTGGCGCCGTCGATCGAGAGCTTCAGGTTCGAAGCCCCACCGACCCCGGCAACCGGCACCGAGATCGACACACCGGTCTGATCGTTGTCCGGAATGGCGACCGGAGCCCCGGTGTAGGCGAACGACTTGAACTCGCGGGAAGGCTCACCGACCCGGTAGGTGAACGACTCCGCCGTGGGCGAGGTCGCCCCGGAGAAGGTCACCCGAGCGTCCAGCTTGACCGCGGACCCGAGAGCAGCCGAAGCCGGCACCGTCACCTTGTAGGTGTTGGAAACCGTCTGCCCGACGTCGATGTTGCCGTAGTACTTCGACCGCGGCGCAATGGTCACGCCAGGAGACGAAGTGGTCAGCACGACGGAAGTCGAAGCGGCAGAACCATCTCCGTTGTTCGTCACCGGCACGGTCACCGTGGAAGTGGTGCCCGGCTTGAGGTACTGGCTGCCGTCGGTGTCGTTGACGATCGTCGGGCGCCCGGCGCGGGCCAGCGCCTGCGGGGACGCACCCGTGTAGGCGAGAGCCTTGTCCGCCATCACGATGCCGGCACCGGTGCGGTTGTCCACGCCGGATTCGACGATGTCGATCGCCGTCGAGACCAGGGCCTCGCGGACATCGGCGGGCTTGAGCGTCGGGTTGCCGGACAGGATCAGACCGGCGATCGCGGCGGCGTTCGGAGCCGCGGCCGACGTGCCGAAGAACGGTGCGAAGCCCGGCACCGACGTGGTGACACCGTCAGCCGCGGTGATGTCCGGCTTCTGCCGGGTCTCGGCCAAAGGCGTGCCGTCGGGCGCGAAGAACGTCTTGCGCGGACCGTCGGAGGTGAAGCGCTCCGGCTTCTGCGCGCTGTTGTACGCCTCCGGGAACGGGCCCTTCGGGTTGGCCGGGTCGCCGGGCTCGAGGTCGAACGGCAGCGCCGCGGCGGCAGGAGCGGCCGCGACCGAGATCGCGCCCTTCGCCGCCGAGTGGCCGCGCGTCATGCCCGGCGTGACGAACTTCTTGAGCCCGTCGCTGGAGTCGGCGAAACGGCCGCCGAACAGCGACAGGTCGATGTACTTGTCGTCACCGCGGAACTTCACGACCGCGAGCCGCGTGCCGGTGGAGCTCGCCGGGGTGTTGAGGCGCTCGAACGGGTCCTGCGCGCCGTCCTGGTTGTTCTGGCTGAACGTGACGACGTTGCCCTGGGCGTTGACCAGGTAGAGGTCGTAGTCGTTGAACGACTGGCCGAGCGGGTCGGCCCACTGCAGCGTCACCGGGGTGTCACCGGAGAAGTTCGACAGCGGGTTGAACAGCTGCTTCGCGTTCGGGTCCGGGTTGAAGTCGTGCGCGGTGCCGGCGAACTTGCCCACGCCCACACCGGAGTCGACGAACTGGCCCTCCCAGTGGCCCGCCGTGCCGTCCGCGACGTTGCCCTGGTTGCCGGCGCTGGAGAAGAACAGCGCGCCGTCCGCGGCGACCGCGTCCACGGCGCGCGCGATGATGCCGTCCTGGAACGGCGACTCGTTGAAGTAGATGACGTCGTCGACGATCACGTCGCAGCCGAGCTGGAAGCGCAGCTTCTTGATGTTGTCGGCGAAGCTCGCGTCACCGTTGAACGCCGTCGCGAAGCCGAGCTCAGCGTTGGGCGCGATGTCGTGCAGGATCTCGAGCATCGCCGTGCCCTCGTCACCGGAACCCTGCTGGCCCGGAAGGACGTCGACGTTCGGCAGCTCACCGGATGCCTGCGACACCGCGAGCGAGCTGACACCGTCCGACAGCGCGCACAGCTTCACGCCGACACCGGTCACGTGGAACGAACCACGTGCCGCCTCGGCCGCGTGGGCCTTGTCGCTCTCGCTGACCTTGGCCGCCTGCACCGACATCTGCTTCTCGGCGAGCCGGCGCTCGATCTCGCGGGACTTGTCCTCCTTGGACGGAGCTTGCTTGCGGTTCTTGTTGTCCCGCTTGTTCTTCACGTCCTGCGTCATCGCGTCGCTACCCACCTCGACGCGCGTGACGTCCGAACGTCCGGCGATCTCGGCGAGCTTCGACAGCGGCACCTCAGCGCGCACGGTGCGGTTCTCTTCGGACACTGCCCGGATCTGTCCGCCCGCCGCGCGGACAGCGTTGACCAGGTCCTCGGAGTACTGCTTGGCGCGGATGTCCACGAGCGTGGTGGCCTTCGACGTCACGGCGACGCCGGTCTGCACCTGCGGAAGGGCACTCGTCCCGATCTGGGTGCGCTTGCGCGCCTCCACGACGAGCGTGCTGTCCACTTTGGACTCAGCTGGGGTGAGCGACTTCTTGATGCTCTGCAGCGCGGCGATTTGAGACGCCGTGCGGTCGGTGATGGTCTTGGCCGCCTTGACCGGATCGGCTTGAGCCGGCGTGACAGCGGTGAGTGCGGCCAGAAGTACTGCGGTACCTGCGGTGACTAACGTCGTGCCTCTTCGAGATCGGCGCACTGGGCTTCTCCCCCGAGCGTTGGCGTGCCCCCGAGCACGCGGCCTACGACCGGAATTCCCCGGTCGAGGCGCCAACGTATGGTGCTTGCCTGATCACAGTCAGCATCCGATTGGGCTACTTCTCACTTAGCAGACACAATCACACTTCACAGAACAAATGCGTCAGTCCACAACTGACCGGTTCGGCCGGAAAGGGCTTCCAGCAGCGCCGCGGCCTGGTTGTCGGTCAGCGAGGCGACGAAGTCGACCACGGCCCGCCCGCGCGCAAGCCGTTTGACCACATCGGGCCCGGCGGGCAGCTCACCGGCAGGACCGACCAATGTGGACGGCTCCGTCCGGGCGAGCGCCGCGTACTCCGTTTCGGCCAGCTCCACGAGGTCGTGCAGCCTGCGCGGCAACCGATCCGCCTCGGTCCGGTCCGTCACCCACTGCTCCAGCGCGTCCACCAGCGACGTCAGCAACCGCGCCTGCCCCCGTTGGTGCAGAGCCAGATCCGGCCGCAGCAACACGAACCGCCGGTGCACGAACTTCAGCACCTGCACCTCGTGCCACTGCTGCACGGCCAGCACGACGTGCCCGGACCGCGGCGTCGGCTCCTCCAGCACCCCGACCGCGTCCACCAGACGCCGCGTCCACCGCGCGCTGAACCCCGCGACCGCCTGCTCCGCCTCGACCGACCCGTCGAACGGCACCGCGAGCAGCCCGTCCACGAGCTCCTTGCCGACCTTGCGCACCGCCAGCGCGAACGCCTCGTCGCTCATCACCCACGAGTCCTTGAGGTGCATGCGCCTGCGGAGCGTTTCCAGCGACCGCCCCGGCATCCGGATCTCGTGGGCGAGCTCGTCGTCGCTCAGCCCGGCGAGATCCAGTGCCTGCGCCTGCCAGGTCCCCAGTTCCGCCGACACCGTCGCGTGCTGCAACACCCCGACCCGGTGGAAGTCCTCCAGATCGTGGATCGCGTAGGCGATGTCGTCCGCGGTGTCCATGACACTCGCCTCGACGGTCTGCTGCCACGCCTCGACCCGCCCGTCGAACGGCTCCCGCGCCTGCCTCAGGTCGTTGATCTCGGTGACATACGCCGAGAACTTCGAGCTACCGGTCCCCGGCATGTCCTCCGGCTCCGACGCACCACGCGGCGCGACCTCCATGCCGAGCGGCTGGTGCCGGGTCCACGGGTACTTCAACATCGCCGCCCGCACCGCCACGGTCAGATCCAGCCCGAGCGCCTTGGGCCCCCGCACGTCCGTGGTCGTCACGATCCGGAACGACTGCGCGTTCCCCTCGAACCCGTCCGGCAGCCCGAACCGGTGCCTCGCCAACCGATCCAGCACCTGCTCGCCGAGGTGCCCGAACGGAGGGTGCCCCAGGTCGTGCGCCAGCGCCGCCGCCTCCACCACGTCGGGGTCGCACCCGCCGAGCTTCTCCAGCAACGCGGTCAGCTCGGGCCGGCTCGTCAACCGCTCCGCGATGGCGCGCGCGGCCTGCGCCACCTTGAGGCTGTGGGTGAGCCGGTTGTGCACGAGCAGCCCGGACCCCGTCGAGCTCACCACCTGCGTCACGCCACCGAGCCGCGCGAAGAACGGTGAGCTGGCCACCCGGTCGCGGTCGACGCGGAACGGGTTCGTGGCGAGGTCGGCCGTCCTGCCCACTCCGGCTGAGCGACGGGCTGCGCGGTGCTCGTTGTGCATGGCACAGAAGGTATACCGGCCCGATCGCCCGAACCCGCCGGCCGCGCGCAGAGCACCCGACGCGGGGGACGAATGGGTATACCGACTCCAGCCTTCCCCGTTGTTGGTGCTTGTGCCGCCGGCGAGCGCAACACCTCGTTCAACGGCGACTACCCCAGTCTCCAGAACTGGGCGAACGCGTCGCGGTACGGCATGCACTTCAACAACAACGACGCTGTCTGGGCGCTCCTCAACGCACGCGGCGGCAACACTGCCCAGGCACAGGCCCTGGCCGTCCTGAGGCTGGCGCAGTTCGTCTCGGAGACGGCGAGGTTCCGCGCCATCTCGGACTTCATGGTCACCGCCGCGACCGGTGGTGACCTGGTGCTCGACGACCGCATCGTCGATCTCCAGAACATGTGGGGCACGCTGAGCACCCGGTTCAACCGGGTGCGCAACCAGACCACCTCGGACACCAACCCGATCCACGTGTGGGGCCGCAACGAGAACGGCGGGATCTCCGAGTACGTCCTCTGGACCGCCGCCCTGTACGCGAACTACGTCCTGAACACCGCGAAGGGCTGACGAACCCGTCGACTGACCGCCCTCGCCGTGCCGTCACCAGGCAGAACACCTCCGGGTGGGTAGCCTGGACGCCACGGCGGGGGTGTTCGCAGGGGACGGTGACGGTGGTCGGTCAACGTGCGGGGTTCGGCCGGGGTTTCACGTTCGTCGGTCGCCGCCACGAACTGGGGCTGTTGCTCGACGCCATCCGTCATCCGCCTGCCGTGGTCGTCGTCGAGGGCGACGCCGGTATGGGCAAGTCCCGGCTGGTGCACGAGGCCACCGCATCCTTGAAGTCGAACGGTTGGCGCGTGGTGACCGGCTTCTGCCATCCGTTGCGCGAGCCTCTCCCGTACGGGCCGGTGGTCGACGCGCTCGGCAAGGCCGGTCCGTGGCTGGCCGGCACCGATCTCCCTCCGACCGCCGGCGCGCTGGCCCTGTTGCTCCCGGACCTCGCCGGTCTGCTGCCACCGGCACCGCCCGTGCCGGACGATCCGGGTGCGGCCCGCCATCAGCTGATCAGGGCCGTGCGTTCGGTGCTCGCCTCGCTCGGCCGGGTGGCCCTGGTCGTGGAGGACCTGCACTGGGTCGACGACGCCACCCGCGAACTGCTCCTGCTGCTCGCCCGTGACCTGCCGGAGCAGCTCTCCCTGGTGCTGACGAGCCGCACCGAGGATCTGCCGGACGGTGCCCCCGTGCTCGGTGCGGCCCTCCGTCCCACCGTGATCCGGCTGGCACCGCTGAGTGAGTGCGACGTGGCGAAGCTGGCCGGTGAAGCGCTCGGTGCCGGCGCCACTCCCGAACTGTGCGCGGTGCTGCACCGCCGCAGCGAGGGGTTGCCGCTGGTCGCCGAGGAGGACCTGCTGACGTTCCGCGACCAGGCTCGCCGCGATGCGCGCGAACTGGAACACGCCGACGTGCCGGAGGGCCTGCGCGCGGCGGTCACCGAGCGGCTGATCGGGTTGTCCCCTGCCGGGGCGGCGGTGGTCGACGCGGCGGCCGTGCTCGCCGTGCCCGCCTCCGAGGCGCTGCTCACCGAGATCGCCGGGCTGGAACCCGAGCAAGGAGCACAGGGCCTGATCGACGCCATGGGCGCCGCGGTGCTGCGGGAAACCGGCGTCGGGCGGTACGCCTTCCGGCACGTGCTGGCGCAGCAGGTCGCCCATCGCCACATCCCGGGACCCCGCCGGGCACGCCTGCACCAGCGCGCCATCGACGTGCTCCAGACGCACTCCCCCGCGCCCCTGGTGCAGATCGCGCACCACACCCTGGCGGCCGGTGATCACGAGGGCTGGCTGGTGTGCGCGGAGCAGGCCGCCGACCAGGCAGTGGCGCTGGGCGACACCGGCACGGCCGCCACGATGCTGCGCCAGATCCTGCACCAGCAGCAGGTTCCCACCGAGCCGCGCTCCCGAGCGGCACTGGCGCTCGCCAGGATCGCCAACTCCGGCGTCGACTACGCCGAAACCGCTCGAGTCCTCAAGGCCGTGCTCGCCGACCTCCGGCTGCCCGACGCGGTCCGCGGCGAGATCCGGCTGGGCCTCGGGCTGATCACGCTCAACCTCGCGGGCGACCCTGGTGGCTTCCACGAGCTCGAACGCGCGGTCGGCGAGTTGGCCGCCCTTCCGGACAAGGCTGCGCGCGCGATGATCGCCCTGGCGCTGCGGGACCAGGACGGTGCCGCCGCGCAGGCGTGGGAGTGGCTCGACCAGGCCGAACAGGCGGTGCGGGACAGCACGAACGACGGGGTTCGCGCGGCGGTCCAGGGCACTCGGCTCCTGCTGATGGCTCGCGAAGGCGATCCAGCGGTGTGGCCGCTGGCAGACCTGTTGCCACGCCGGGACGCCGGCCGCGCGGTGCTCGGCCAGACCTGTTACGCGCTCTACAACCTGAGCGAGACGGCCGCCCAGCTCGGCCACGACCGGCGGGCCCGCACGTATCTCCTGGAGACCCAGGAGACGTATCTCCTGGAGACCCAGGAGATGGCCGGGCGCGCGGACCACCGGACGTTCAAGTGCCTGACCAGCATCAGACTGCTGCGCCTCGACTGGCTGGCCGGCCGGTGGGCCGACCTCGAAGCGCAGTACGCCGCACTGGCACGTGCGTATCCCGATGTGCGGCTTGTCGACGTCGACCGCGCCATGTGCCTGGGCCACCTCGCCCTGGCACAGGGCCGGTTCTCCCGCGCCCTCGAACACTTCACCGCTGCCGCCGAGCTCGGTGGCAAGACGTGCGAGGCGGCCATGAGCATGACGACCGCCGCCGCGCTGACCGCGGCGATGCTCTGCCAGGGCGACCCGCGAGCTGCCTGGGCGATCGCCGCTCCCGCGGTCGCCACGTTGCGCGGGCTCGGCACCTGGGTGCGCACCACGGGTTTGGTGCCCGTCGCCGTCGAAGCCGCTCTGACGTGCGGACACCGCCTGGAAGCCGAGCGGCTCGTGGCAGATGCCGATCGAGGCGTGCGGGACAGGGACGCCCCGGCTGCCGCGGCCGAGCTCGACCTGGCCAGAGGACTGCTCCTGCGGGACGCCGCGACGGTCGGCGCCGCCGATCACTTCGCCGCGGCGCATCAGCGTTGGCTGGACATCGGCAGGCCTTACCACGCGGCGAAAGCCGCCGAACTCAGCGGAAACGTCGCCGAAGCTCTGCGCGTCTACGAGGAACTCGGCGCGACCGCGGACGCCGCACGCTGCCAGCGCCACCTGCGCTCGCTGGGGATCGGCGAGCGGCCAGGGCACCGGCGCAACGGCTACGGAACCGAGCTGTCGCCCCGTGAGCTGGAGGTCGCCGAACTCCTCGCGCGCGGCGCGACCAACTCCGACATCGCGCAGACCCTGTTCCTGTCCCCGCGCACGGTCGAGAAACATGTGGCCCGCGTGCTGACGAAGCTCGGCACCACGAGAAAAGACGTGCACACGGCGCTGCGCTGAAACAAATGGGCATGACAAAAGCCCCCGAGGGGAACGCTTGTGGCGCTCAACCCTCAGGGGCTTCTGTACGTAAGTTCGGCGGCGACCTACTCTCCCACACC
>NZ_JYJG01000427.1 GCF_000955955.1 Lentzea aerocolonigenes | reverse complement strand
CCACCCACCCGGCCGCGGAACGCACGGAAGAGGCCTCACCCAACGCAAGGTATGGCGCGCACCAAAGGCGCCCACACCGAAACGCCTCCCTCAGTACAACGCCGAAGCCAAATTCCGCCGAGCCGCAGCCACCCGAGGATCATCAGCCGGGAACAACTCGAACAGCCCCACCAGGTGCTGCCGAACCCGATCCCGATCCTCCCCGAAAACCCGCCGAACAGCATCGACAAGCCGAGCAAACGCCTCTTCAACCTGCTGCAACGCCACCTGCGCGTCAGCCGCGGCCAACTGGGCGTCGATGTCGTCCAACGCCCCGTCGGCCTTGGCGATCACCGCTGGGTCGACCGACTCGGCCCGCTCGGCGAACCGGGCCTGGGCCAGCCCTTCCTTGGCCAGCTCATTGGCGGGCTCAGAGGCAAGAATCTCCGAGTAGTACCCCTGAGCGGCCGCGTAGTCCCCCCGCTCGAACGCCTCTTCAGCCGCAACGATCCGCGGGTCCTCGACGACATCTTCCTCAGCGACCGGGACCCCGGCCCGGGCCTCCCCGGCCCGAATCCCCGGCAACCGGTCCCGCAAAGCATCCAGCAACCGAGCAACCCAAGCCGACAACTCGGCGTCGTCAATGGGCCCGGCAAAAGCATCAATGGGCTGACCAGCAGCAACAGCCACGGTCGTCGGCACCGACTGAACCCCGAACGCCTGCCCGATCCGAGGCGCCTGCTCGAGGTCGACCCGCGCCAAAATCCACGAGCCCCCCGAGGACTGAGCCAGCCGAGTCAGCGAAGCAGCCAGCTGCTGCGACTCCGGCGAGTACGAAGCGCCCAGCAGCACCACCACGGGCACCTGCAGGGACTGCTCGACCACGGCCTGGAACGAGGCCTCGGTGACGTCCACGATCCACGGCGCGGAGCCGTTGTCGGCAGCAGCCGGAGAGGCGGCAGCGGCGGGCGAGGCCGCGGACTGGCGGGCGGCGTCGGCTCGGGCCTTCAGGGCGCCCAGGTCGACGGCGCCGGAGAGAGCGGCGGACAGTGCGGCGGTCTTACGAGGATCAGGCCTTGTCACGTGTTCCATCCTGGCACGGCTAGTTCCCGGACCGGGTCCAGGGCCATCGGGTTGACGCGCATCGCCTCGTTGGCCGACGCGATGCGTAGTGCTAGCGGTGTCATCAGGTCGATGAACCGCGACGTACGACCAACACCCAACGCCTCCCACGGCGCGAGAGCTGCAGCGTCAGTTGCACGCTCGACCGCGGCCAGGTCACCGGGCAGATCCGAAACGGCTTCCCATTCCTCAAGGCTCCAACCACGCGCGGAACGCATGTATGCCGGATCGAGGGAATGCTCACGGGCGTAGAGCGCAAGCGCTTGGCACGGGCCCACCCCATGAGCCACCAGTGCGGCCACATGACCGTCACCGCGAGCCTCGCGCAGGATCGTGCAGGCGTGCCACAAGGCCAAATGCGGCGCAGAAGGCCACGGCAACGCCAGGTTCGCGGCCGCCAACGGACGCCCCGCGATACAAGCAGCAGAAGCAGCGTCCCGAGCCAACGAGGCAGCCTCAACGATCTCGGGCGTCGAGACGTCACCCAGCAGGCGGCGGAGAGCCCCGTCGACACCCTCCAAACGCGCATCCAAGAACGCGCTCGGAGAAGCCACTGCCCACGCGTCCGGCAGAGCGCGCGCGACCATGCGCGGGGCGAAGTTGTAGAAGACAGCCGTCACCAACTCCGGGGACGCGGCACCCAGCGGTGCGGCGCGCATGCCGAAGTAGCCCATCCAGCCGCCCTTGCAGCCCAGCGCGTCGGTCGCCGCGCGGGATTCGGGCGTGAAGTACGTGACGTCGTGGTAAGGCTCGAACCTCAACCACAGCTGTCTCGCGTCCACGCCCGACACGCTAACCCAGTGAACGCCGGTGCACGGATCCGCTCACCGTGCCGGCGTAGAGCGTTCGGCCATCCGTGGACACCAACAGAGCCTCGACACCGCGCTCCACCGCCGGGCCGCCGAACACGGTCCACGAACGGCCGCCGTTCACCGACCGCAGCACCCCCTTGCTGGAACCGGAGAACGCGATCGAGCCCAGATACAGCGTTCCGTCACGTCCAGCGGCAATCGCCGACAGCTGTTCAGAAGACACGTCAGGCACCTCCACAAAAGAGGAGCCGTCGAACGACACGAACACCGAGTTCTGCCCAACAGCCACCACGTGCCGTGAGTCGCGCGGATCCACCAGCACGGAGTTCATCCGTCCGGGCAACACCTGCTTCAACGAAACACCGGCGTCAACAGACCGGTAGAGCCCACCGGCGTCAGCGAGCCAAATCCCGGAAGGATCAGGCGCGATCGTCTTGATGCCGCGCAACGAGGAGTGCGCCCGCTGCACGAACGACACCCCACCGTCCGAAGACACGTAGAACGCGTTGATCAGGTACGCACCCAGGTACACCCGGCCAGGCAGCACAGGATCGAAGACCAAAGACCGCGTGTTGCCGGGCATCTCAGCAGTGGTCACCCAAGAAGAGCCCCCGTCCAGCGACCGCTCCACGAAGATCGTGTCCTGCGATCCCCGATACCCGTTCCGCCCGC
>NZ_JYJG01000426.1 GCF_000955955.1 Lentzea aerocolonigenes | reverse complement strand
TGTCTCTTATACACACCCCGTCCCGAGCCGCCAGCGCCCCGATCCGGTTCCCGATGGCAGGCGGAGCGGACCCGTCGAAGTCCCACTCCTGCGACACCGCGGGCAGATCGGTCCGGTACGACCCCTGCATCGTCCCGGCCACCAGGGACCGCCCCGAAATCGCCAACGACAGCACGTGCGCCCCAGGCACCCCGACCCGCTTGAAGTGCTCGTGGTCCGAGGTCGCGTAGACCCCGCCGGACCCGTACACCCACTGCCACTCGGGCATGTCCGGGAAGCTGCCGATCTCGGTGTAGACGTCGATCGTCGACAGCGCGTCCGTCCGCTTCCAGGAGCCGCCCAGGTCGGTGCTGATGAAGTGCCCGTCCAACGTCTGCACCTGAATCCACCCGTTGGCCGTGATGCCGCCGTACAAGATCCATGACGACGTCCACGGCCCGGAAACCTCGCGCCAGGACGCGCCACCGTCCGAAGAAAGATGCACCCCGCCGCTGAACTTCCGCGCCACCACGACAGCGCCACGCGACGTGATCTTGTCCGCAGGAACGTCGGACGCGGACCACTTCCCGGACCGCAGCACGTGCACGACCCCACCAGCGGCCACCACGATGCTCGATCCCACGACCTGCACGTCCTCGGCGTCACGAGGCGATCCGGGCAGCAACGACCACCCGCGCCCGCCAACCCCGCGATAGACCCCCTCAGCCGAAGCCGCGTACGAGAAGCCACCGCCAAAGGCGACGTCCTGCACCTCGGAAGGCGTCCGCAACGCCACGCCGAAGGACAAGCCACCGTCCACCGACCGCAGCACGGTGCCGGCACCGCCCCCGCCCTCGTACCCGGCCACTAGAACGGTGTCCGGCCGCGACGGATCAGCGGCGAGCCCGTTCCCGCGCATCTCCGGGAACAACCGCCCCTGCCGCCAGCTGCGTCCCCGATCCCCGGACCGGAACACCTGCTGGCCCGCCCCTGGCAGCACGTAGGCGATGTCGCGGGCGAACGCCAGGTACCCGCCCGCGCCGTTCGGACCGATGTTGTCCCACCTGGTGGACGGCCCGGCATGGGCAACTCCGGGCAGAACCGCCAGCAGCGCGGCCAGCAGGGTGATCACGAATCTCACGAGGTGCGCCTCCGCTCAACGACCAGAAGGTCAGCGGCGGAGCTCGATCATGGCGTGTCGGCGAGGTGCTCCTCAACCCGTTCCACCTTCGCGCGCAACTGACCGGTGTAGCCGGGCCGGATGTCCGCCTTGAGCACGAGGGACACCCGCGGGGCGCTGGCCTGCACGGCTTCCGTCGCGCGCTTCACCACGTCCATCACCTCGTCCCACTCGCCCTCGATCAAGGTGAACATCGCGTTCGTCTCATTGGGCAGGCCGGACTCCCGCACGATCCGCACGGCCTCCGCGACGGCCTTGGCGACGCCTCCGGACGAGTCCGAACCGGACGGAGCAACGCTGAACGCGACAAGCACACGAGCCTCCTGATGATCCTCGGGCGTACTGACTGGTAGCTTCGGTCCCCATGACACCGCTGCCGTTCGATCCGATCGCCCGCGCGGCCGAACTGTGGGACGAGCGCGTTGGTTCGGCCACCTCGATGGCGGCCGTCACGAGCGTCATGCGTGTCCAGCAAATCATCCAGTCCGCCGTGGACGCAGCCCTCAAGCCGCACGGACTCACGTTCGCGCGCTACGAGGCGTTGGTGCTGCTCTACTTCTCGCGCAAGGGCGCGCTGCCGATGCGGGTCATGGGCGAGCGCCTGCAGCTGCACCCCACGAGCGTCACGAACATCGTGGACAGGCTGGAGAGCGACGGCCTGGTCCGCCGCACCCCGCACCCGACCGACCGCCGCACCACGCTGGTGGAGATCACCGACGCGGGCCTGCAGCGGCGCGAGAACGCCACCGCCGCGGTCGTCGACGTCAACCTCGGCCTCAAGGGCCTGACCGACCGGCAGACCGAGCAGCTCACCGATCTGCTGGCCAAGGTCCGCCGGGCGAGCGGCGACTTCGAGGACTGAAATCCGGTTGAGCCCGGCGCGATGATGATCGGGTGATGCAACGGTCGATCATCGCCCTGGTCAGCGGCCCGAACGGGTTCGCGGGTCGCACCGACCCCATCCCGGTGACGAGTTCGTGGTGGAGCGAGGCCGAATCGGTCAACCGGGCACTGGAAGAGCGGCTGGGAGTGCCGACAAGCGTGCTCAGGCTGATCTCCGCCGAGGGTGGTGGCGACGGGTCCTGGGGAGGCGTGGTCACCTACCACGTCGAGGCGCACGGCGAGCCGAACCGGCACCGCCTGCACCCGGCCGAGGAGCCGGAGGCCGACGCCCCGCGCAGGTTGCCGTGGGCCAAGCCGGGCGGTCCGGCGGAGCTGATCGCGTGGGCCGACGAGCACGTCGGACGCACCGGACCCGCTGTCCAGAAGAAGACCTGGAACCTGTCCTCGTTTCACCAGCTTCCCGTCGCCGGCGGGACCGCGTGGCTCAAGGCCGTCCCGCCGTTCTTGGCCGACGAAGCAACGGTGATCGAGATGGTCGCCGCGCACGACCCCTCCCTGGTGCCCGAGGTGATCGCCTCCGCGCCTCATCGGGTGCTGCTCGGCAACGTTCCCGGTGACGACTGCTGGACGGTCAAGCGCGAGCACATCGACCTGATCGTGCCGCGCTGGGTCGCGGTGCAACACGCGCTGGCCGGTGAGCGCCCGCCCTCGATACGGCCCTCGGCGGTGCCGATGCCGTCGTTCGGACTGCCGGAAACGTTGGTGCAGGGCGACTTCGCGCCCGACAACTGGATGACGAGCGGCGTGATCATGAACTGGTCCGAGGTCGTGTGGGGGCATCCCGCGCTCGACGTGGGCCGCTTGCTGGACTACTGCTCGTACACCCCCTTGTACGACCACGTCGCGAAGGTGTGGAGCGACGCGTGGCTGCGGCACCGGCCGGACAGCCGCCCGCTCGAGGCCCTCGACGCCGGACGCCACGCCGGGCGTCTGCAGTTCGCGGTCAAGTACCAGGAGGTGGTGGACGAGGCCGAGGACTCCCAACGGATCTACCACCGCGACTACCCGACGAGCTCGCTCACTTCCATCATGCGGCTGGTGAACACCCCATGACACAACGATCGATCATCGCCCTGGTGAGCACACCCAGCGGGTTCGCGGGCCGGACCGACCCGATCCCGGTCAAGTCGCCGTTCTGGAACCAGGTCCACGGGGTCAACGCGGCACTGGAGAAGCTGCTCGGGGTGCCGACTAGCGTGCTGCGACTGGTCTGGGTCGAGAACGGCAAGACCCCCGCGGGCGGCCTGGTCACCTATCACGTCGAGGCCCACGGCGAACCCGACCGCACGCACCTGCGTCCCGCCGAGGAGCCCAAAGCCAAACCCAACGCCATGTACCGGCAGTCGTGGGCACAGCCGGGCGGCCCGGCCGAACTGGTCGCCTGGGCCGACGCGGAGATCACCAGGACCGGGGCCGCGAGCCAGATCCGCACCTGGAACCTGTCGAGCGTGCACCGGCTCCAGACCACCGACGGCACGATGTGGCTCAAGGCGGTGCCGCCGTTCTGCAGCGACGAGGGCACGCTGATCGAGATGGTCGGCGCCCACGACCCGACGCTGGTCCCCGATCTCGTCGCCGCGGCCCCGCACCGCGTGCTGCTGCGCGACGAACCAGGTGGCTCGTGCTGGCCGCTCACGCCGGAGCACGTCGAGTCGATCGTGCCGCGCTGGGTCGCGGTGCAGCACGCGCTGGCCGGTGAGCCGCGGATCAGGCCGACTCCGGTGCCGATGCCGGACTTCGGGCTGCCGGACACGTTGGTGCACGGCGACTTCCACCCCGGCAACTGGCGGGCGACCGGCAAGATCATCGACTGGTCCGACGCCTGCTGGGGGCACCCCGCGCTGGACGTGTGCCGGCTGCTGGAAGTCGCCAAGCCCGAGCACCACGACCTGATCGGTCGCGTGTGGAGCGAGGCGTGGCTGCGGCACCGTCCGGACAGCGAGCCGTTCAAGGCGCTGGAGGTCGCCCAGCTCGCGTACCAGCTGCACAGCGCGGTGAAGCTGCAGAACTTCATCAACAACATCGAGTGGTCGGAGCGGATCTACCACCACGGTGGCGTCCAGATCGCGCTGCGGGCCGCACGGGAGCTGGCCCGATGACGCTTGAGCGCACCATCGTCGCGCTGGTCAGCACGCCCAGCGGGTTCGCGGGCCGCACGGACGTCCTCGCGGTCCCCACGCTCGACTGGAACCACGTCGAGCCCGTCAACGAGGCTCTGGAACAGCTGCTCGGCGTTCCCACGAGCGTCCTGCGGCTGATCTCCGTCGAGAACGGCGGCATGATGCAGGGCGGCCTGGTCACCTACCACGTCGAAGCGCACGGGGAACCCGACCGCACCAAACTCCACCCGGCGGAGGAACCCGAGGCGGACGCCCCGTTCCGCGCGCCCTACGCACGCATGGGCGGCCCCGCCGAGCTGCTCGCGTGGGCCGACACCGAGATCGAACGAACCGGGCCGGCCGTGCAGGTCCGCACCTGGAACCTGTCCACCGTGCACCGGCTGCCCACCGCCCGCGGCCCCGTCTGGCTGAAGGCCATCCCGGAGTTCTTCGCCGACGAGGGCGCGGTGATCAAGATGGTCGCGGCGCACGACCCGACGCTGGTCCCGGAGGTGATCGCGGCGGCGCCACACCGCGTGCTGCTCGCCGACGCACCCGGCGACAAGTGCTGGCCGATCACGCCAGAGCACGTCGAGCTGATCGTCCCGCGCTGGGTGGCCGTGCAGAACGCGCTGGCAGGCGATCCGCAGCTGCCGCCGAGCGCCGTGCCGATGCCGTCGTTCGGGCTGCCGGACACGCTCACGCACGGCGACTTCCACCCCGGCAACTGGCGCCGGAACGGCGAGATCATCGACTGGTCCGACGCCGTGTGGGGGCACCCGGCGCTCGACGCGTGCCGGGTGCTCGAGTACAGCCCGCCCGAACTGCACGACCACATCCGGAAGGTGTGGAGCGAGGCGTGGCTGACCCACCGCCCGGACAGCGAGCCGCTCGAAGCGCTCGACGTCGGCCGCCGCGCGTCACACCTGCACAACGCGGTGAAGTACCAGGAGTTCCTGGACAACATCGAGGTCTCGGAGCGGATCTATCACGAGGGCGATCCGCAGGACGAGCTCAGAGCTGCTCGGGAGCTGCTTCCCCGAGATCGTCACTGAGACGGCCCGTGCGGTTGGCCCAGCGCTCGAAGACGATCGTGCCGAACGGCGGGATGCTGGAGAACAGGCCGAGGAGCAGCGTGCGCGCGTCCCACTTCAGCGGTTCCTTCGCCATCAGCGTGACGAGCACGAAGCCGACGAAGATCACGCCGTGGATCGGACCGAAGATCTTCACGCCGATCTCGTTCTGGACCACGACGTACTTGAAGAACATCCCGAGCAGCAGGCCCGCCCACGAGATCGCCTCGGCGAGCGCGAAGATGCGGAACCGTCCAACCGCGGTGGAGAACGTCATGGCTCCCCATCATGAACCGTGACGGGGAGCACACGACTACCGGCCCTGTCCTATTCCTCCCATTTGAAGACGCGACTCGCGATGAACCCGACAACGAGCGCGAACCCGACGAGGATCGCCGACGGCACCACGAGAGCCTCGATCCCCTTGCCGCGCACCAGCACGTCGAGCATGCCGTCGTTCATGTGCCGCAACGGGAAGATCTTCGACACGGTCTGCAGCCACGCCGGTGCCTGGTCGACCGGAAAGAACGTGCCGGACAGGAACGCCATCGGCAGCACCACGATGTTCGCCGCCGCCGAGGCCGCTTCTTCCGTCTTGGCGAACGCACCCACGAGCATGCCCAAAGCGAAGAACGCGATGGTTCCCAGCAACAGCAACGGAATCGCGAGCCACCACGACCCGGACAGCTGCAACCCGAACACCGGCAGCGACGCGACGCCGACGAACACCCCGCCCTGCACCAGCGCGACACCCGCGCTGACCAGAATTCGGGACGACAGCACGGAAGTCGCGGACACGGGTGCCAGCCGGATCCGGCGCAGCACCTGCTTTCGCCGCCACGACACCAGGGTCAGCGCGGAACCGAACACCGCCGACACCGCCACACCCCACGACAGGATGCCCGGCGTCAGGTACTGGATCGGCTTGAGCGAAGCGTCCTCGACCTTCTCCGCCGCGAACGTGAACGTCGGCGGCTGACCGGTCGCGGTGAGGTTCGCCTTGTCCACGAAACCGTTGATGATCCCGAGCACGGTCGCCGACTTCACCTGGTCGCTCTGCGCGAACCGGACGTCGAGCTGCTTCCCGTGGATGATCAGCGCCGCGGGCAGGTCACCGTCCTTCACCTTCTGCACGGCGGAGTTCTCGTCGTTGTACGGCTCCAGCTCCAGCGCGCCGCTGTCCCGGAGAGCACTGACGATCGGGCCGTCGCCGACCACCGCGATCTTGGTCTTGTCCGCGCCGACGTCACGCAGGATCAGACCGAAGATCACCAGGAACATCAACGGGAACAGGAAGGTGAAGAACAACGTCACCT
The DNA here is from genome assembly GCF_000955955.1 of Lentzea aerocolonigenes. GTDB lineage: Bacteria > Actinomycetota > Actinomycetes > Mycobacteriales > Pseudonocardiaceae > Lentzea > Lentzea aerocolonigenes_A. Next base: position 6,622 of record NZ_JYJG01000426.1, on the reverse strand, counting down.
TGTCCCGGATGAACCCCTTGAACATCGCCAGCGAGAGCGTCTTGAACGCGGTCATGCGCGGTACTCCCGCCCGGTCAGGTTGAGGAAGACGTCTTCGAGGGTGGCCGTGCGGACCTGAAGCCCGTCCAGCGCACCGCGTTCGGCCAGCGCCGAGAGCACGGGAGCCGGGCGGCGAGTGGAGATCGTCAGCGACACCTCGTCCTCGTGCGCTTCCTCTACACCGTCCAAAGCGGACGCGTCGACGACGGACATGGCGCCCTTCTGCAGCGTCACGTGCGTCGGTGCGTCGAGACCGCGCACCAGCACCGCCGGCGGGTCGAGCGCGAGGATCTTGCCGGTGTCCATGATGGCCACGCGGTCGCAGAGGATCTCGGCCTCGTCGAGGTAGTGCGTGGTGTAGACGATGGTCTTGCCGCGCTCCTGGATCGCGCGCAGCACGTCCCAGAGGTTGCGCCGGGCCTGCGGGTCGAGCGCCGCGGTCGGTTCGTCGAGGAACACGATGTCCGGGTCGTGCACCAGCGCGCACGCGATCGACAACCGTTGCCGCTGACCGCCGGAGAGCTTGCTCTCCAGCTCGTTCGCCTTGTCCGCGAGGCCGACCAGTTCCAGCATGTCCGCCGCGGTGCCGGGGCTCACGCCGTAGAGCGAGCCGAACGTCTGCAGCTGCTCCTTGGCGGTCAGCTTGTCGAAGAACGCCGTCGCCTGCAGCTGAACACCGATGCGCGGCAACAGCTTCGTGTTGCGCGGCCACGGGATCTCGCCGAGCAGCGTGACCTCGCCGCTGTCGGGCTTGCGCAGGCCCTCGATGATCTCCAGCGTGGTGGTCTTGCCCGCGCCGTTGGGCCCCAGGATGCCGAAGAACTCGCCCTCGGCCACGGTGAACGAGACGCCGTCCACCGCTTTCAGCTCGCCGTAGCTCTTGCGGATGTCCCGCACCACGACCGCCGACCGTTCCTCTGTCATGCCCGGACGTTAGGTCAGCAGGGGATGCTCCGCGTGGCGAAACGACGAAAGTCGCCGTGAAGTCGAGACGTTCGTGACGTCTGCAAGTACCACCAACTCACCTGTTGGTAGTACTTGCAGACGCCCTAACAGCCGGACACGAGGAGCGGGCTCGCGGTGTAGATGTCGTTGAGCCTGCGCAGTGCCGAGGCGAACTGGTCGAAGCGCGCCCGCGGCACGGCCGCGCGCACCTCGCTGATCACCTGCCACAGGTAGCGGTGCTCGGAGGTCTCCATGATCGGCAGCGGCGGGTTGCTCTGGACGTCGCAGGCGAACGCGAGCGCGGCCGTGGCAGCCCGCAGGCACGCCGTCGCGAGCGTCACGCAGTCCTCGACGAGCGGCCGGTCGTCCTGGGCGCGCACGACGCCGCTGACCGCGAACCGCACGGCCTGCATGAGCGCGAGGTAGAGGCGCTGGCCGGCCTGGGTTCGTTCGTGCGGCAGGTACTCGGTGCCGGGGCCGGGTGTGACGACGGTCATGCCGACCTGGGGGCGGCGCAGCACGTGGTCGAAGAGCGCGGTCGGCGCCCAGAGCAGGGTGCGCCACGAGTCCTCGCTGATCGAGGTGCCCATGCGCGCCGCGTTTTCGAGCACGTCGAGGTAGGCGATCAGGATGCTGGACAGGAACACGCCTCCGCGGTCGCCGCCCACCCGCACGATGCCGAAACGATCGTCGTGGCTCGCGTCACCGGTGCCGTAGCCGGGTTTCCACTCGATGACGTCGCTGCTCGCGAGCACCACGCGGGCGAGCCGCTGGTGCACGGGCGGCGCCGAGAGCACCGTGTCGTCCAACCCCATCTGGACGAGCATGGACGCAGCGTGCTGCAACGACTCACGTCTTTGCGGCACGAGGTCGGGGTGCAGCAGACGGAACGGTTCCACGTCGCCCCCTCCCCTTCCGTTGGTTGTACTCACAATGAACGGCGGGAAGCGCGAAGTCATCCGGATGAACCGCAGCGTTACGTCTCAGTTGGACTGGGCCCAGGCCGCCAACTGGGCCCGAGACGAAAGGTCCAGCACCGCTTTCACGTTGTGCACGTGGGACTCCACGGTCCGGTGGGAGATCCCGAGTTTCGCGGCGACCTGAGCGTTCGTCATGCCCTGCGCCACCAGTTCGACGATCATGCGCTGCCGGTCGCTCAGCACCGCGTCCTGCACGATCTCCTCGTCCAGCGCGGTTTCCACGGCATGGCGCACGTCCATCGCGCGACCGGCGTTGAGGGCTCTGGTGAATGCCGCCTGGGACAGGGATTCCCGCGCTTCGGCCAGCGCGTCGTCCATCTTCCGCCGCCACCACGGTTCCGGCGGAACGACCCACGTCGTGCGCATCTGCCTGCAGGCGGCCAGTAACCGCACGCCGAGCTCGTGCCGTCCCGACAGCATCGCGACCAGGCCACGGCCTTCGACCGCCTCCAGCACCGCTCTCGGCAGGTGAGCCGACATGCGAGCGCTCTCCGCGAACCGCGCGCCCGCGGTGGTGAGATCGCCGCGTTCCAGCGCGATGCAGCCCGACGTGTGCACCGCGACGGCCACGACGTCCGGCCGTGCATGTGCTCTCAGCACCGGTAACGCGCCTTCCACCAGGAACGCGGCGGCCTCGACGTCACCCTGCACGAGCAGCCGCCAGCCGAGGTTTTGACTCGACACCGCAACACTCACGTCGTTGCCGTTGCGTACGCCGTGCTGGATCGACTGGCGCAGCGCCCATGCGGTGTTCGGCGCATCGCCCGCTCCGTCGTAAGCGCCCGCTAACGTCCGGTAGAGCCGGCACATGATCAGTTGCTGGCCGCCGGCCTCCGCGGTGTGGACCGCCTCGATCGCGTACTTCACGGCTTCGTCGTGGCGTTGCTCGTGGTCCGCCAACAGAGACGCGTACTCCAGCGCCAGGATCCGGTAGCGGGCGTCGGCGGCGGACTGGTGCAGCACCTGCATCAGCACCGCGCCGGCCTCGGCGAAGTAGCCGCGGTCGAAGCACACCCGCAGCAGCATCGTGGCGAGCAGCAGCCGGCGTTCGTCCTGCGGTGCCACCAGATGGGCGAACGCGTACGTCACGTTGTCGTACTCCTGGTGCTGCGCCTTCACCTGCTCCGGAGAGAGGATCGACGACGTGACACCGGGTTCGCCCTTCTCGCACAGCCACTCGATGATCCGTTCGGCCGTGACCGCGTACTCGCCCTGCTCGCCGAGGCGTTCCTCCGCGTAGAGCCGGACCGACTCGAGCATCCGGAAGCGGCCGTCGTTCTCCCGCACCACCAACGACTTCGCCTGCAACGCGCTGAGCAGGCCGATCACCGGACCGCCCTGGACGACCTGGGCGATGTCCAGGCCGAACCCGCCGGGCAGCAGCGCGAGCCTGCGGAAGAGTTCCTTCTCGTGCTTGGTCAGCAGGTCGTGACTCCACGCGATGGCCGCTCGCAGACTCTGGTGCCGCGTCTGCTCGTCGGCGTCGCTGAGCAGGTCGAGCCGCTGGTCGAGGTGGTTCGCGAGCTCGTTGAGCGGCACGGACTTGGAGAGCTTCGCGGCGAGTTCGACCGCGAGCGGCACGCCGTCGAGCCGTGCGCAGATGGCCGCGATCGCTTCCTGATCACCTCGGCTGCCCGCGCGTTCGGCGAAGAGCCGGACCGCGTCCTCGTCCAGGCCGTGCACCGGGTAGACGGCCTCACCGACGGCTCGCATCGCCTCTCGGCTGGTGGCGAGGATCTGCACTCCTGGACAGCGCGACAGGAGCCCGTCCACGACGTCGCAGCACTCCTCGACGAGGTGCTCGCAGTTGTCGACGAGCAGCAGGATCCTGCGGTTCTGCAGCTCCTGGAGCAGTGTCGTGCGCAGTGCGACACCCGCGTGCTGGTACACCCCAACGGCTTCCGCGAACGCCTGCACCACCTGGTCCGGCCGGCTCAGCTTCCCCAGCTCGACCGTGCGGACCTCGGTCCTGCGCGCTCTTCTGGCCAGCTCGACCGCGAGTCGCGTCTTCCCGACCCCGGCAGACCCGACGAGCGTGAGCATCCTGTGCTTGCGCAGCAACGAAAGCAGCTCCGCCAGCTCGGCTTCCCGTCCGACGAACGCGTCGTCGTAACCGGGCAACTCGGCGACCACAGTGGACGTACCCGCGGACCGCTGACGATAGGCACGCTGACGGCACGCGTTCGAGCAGTACCGCGCCCGCGACGGCAGGGGCGCGAATTCCGTGCCACAGCTCGCGCAGGTGCCCATCCCACGAGCCTACGACCGTTTTCGCGTCTCAATTGGAAAGTGTGTGAAGGTCGACCTCGAGCGTGGTTCCGCTCAGCAGCTCCGCGAGCTCGATCCGATCTCGTGTCCGGTTGAGCCAGCCGCTCCGAATCCGCTCCACCACCTGCGTCTTCGTGAGGTCCGCGGCCTCTGCCTTGATCACGATGTCCTTGCCGTTCTCCAGGTGGACCACGGCTTTGCGGAATTTGGGCGCGTGTGGCACGAACTCACCAGTTCCGGGCACCGCGGGGTACATCCCGAGCGCGCTGAACACGTACCAGGCGGACATCGTGCCGAGGTCATCGTTGCCCGTTACGCCGGCGGGCCCGTTCACGAACAGCGTCTGCGCGGCCCTGACGACGACCGACGTCTTCTCGGGCTTGCTGATCAGCGCGTACATCCACGGCGCGTGCAGGTCCGGCTCGTTGTTCGGGTTGTACCTGAACTGGTTGTAGTAGTCGTAGGGCCCGACGACCCACTTCTCCCGCACCGTCCGGGCGGGATCGACGAGCAGATCCTGGTACGCGAAGAAGTCGTCCAGCCTGGCCTCGGCCGCCGCCTTGCCGCCCAGCGCGGTGATGAGTCCTGGTACGTCGTGCTGGACGAGCCACTGGTACTGCCAGGCCGTGCCCTCGTGGAAGCCCTCGGGACCCTGTGGGGTGTACGGGCTGAGCCACGCCCCGTTGCCCAGCTTCGGCCGCGGGAAGCCGGTGAAGCCGCGGTCGGTGACGCTGGTGTCCCACAGCGTCCTGTGGTTCTGACCGCGCTTCTTGAGACGCTCGGCGTCCTCCTTGTGCCCGAGCGCTTCGGCCATGATCGCCAGCGTGGCATCCGCCAGCGCGTACTCGAGGGTCGCGGACGCGCCGTGGTGCGGGTCGGTGTCCTGCCCCTTCTTGGGGAAGTTCTTGTCGTACTGGACGAAGCCGTTCTTCAGGTAGCTCGGGTTGCCGGACCGGCCCTGGAAGCGTGAGGCTTGCGGCGGGACGCCGTCCACGTTCTGCAGAAGCGCTTGGTAGGCCTGCTCTTCCAGGCCCTTGAGGTGCCCGAAGCGCCACAGGTCGACCAGGAACGGCGTGACCGGGTCGCCGGTCATGCAGTTGGTCTCCTGGTTGGCGTAGGCCCAGCGCGGCAGCCAGCCACCCTGCTCGTGGATCTTGAGGACGCTCTGCGCGATGTCTTTCGCGCGTTGGGTTCTGATGAGGGCCAGGAGCTGGTTGTGGGCACGGTAGGTGTCCCAGAGCGAGTAGAACTCGTAGTAGGTCCAGCCCTCGGCCTGGTGGATCTGGTTGTCGAAGCCGCGGTACCTGCCGTCGTGGTCGCTGCCGGTCAGAGGCTGCAGCAGCACGTGGTACAGCGCGGTGTAGAAGACCGCCCGTTCATCCCAGTCGTCGGTTTCGATCTCGATGCAGCCGAGTTCCTCGCGCCAGGCTTGTTGCGCTTCGTTGCGGATGTCGTCGAACGACTTGCCCCGGGTTTCTTCGTTCAGGTTGTTCGTCGCGCCTTGTTCGTCCACTTGGGACAGAGCGGTGTACGCCGTTACAGGCCCTGGATCGAAAGTGACCCACGCACCCCTGAGGCCTGCTCCGCCCGCTGATTCGCGTTGGCCTGGCTTGGCTCCGGTCGGCGACCAGGTGCCGAAGGTTCGGAAGGGCCGGTCGAAGGTCGTGGTGAAGTAGGTGAGGTACGGACGGCCGCCGCAGAACGCCTGGGTTTCCACGGTTCCGGTGATGGTGCGGTCGTTGAGGACTTTCACGCTGCTGGCGCTGACCGGCTCGTGGTCGTTGGCCTGTCCCGTGTTGATCAGGAGAGTGCCGTTGGTGCCGCTGGGCCAGGTGTAGCGCTCGACGCCGGCCCTGGTGGTGGCGGTGCACTCGACGGTGATGCCGCGGTCGAGCCTGACCTTGTAGTAGCCGGGCTTGCCGATCTCGCCGTCGTGGGTGTAGCCGGTGGCGTAGCGCTTGTGGTCGAAGCTGGTTGGTAGCGAGCCTGCCGTCGGCAGGATCGGGACCAGGCCGCCCTGTTCCCAGCACCCCGCGCCGGACAGGAAGAAGTGGCCGAAGCCCCGGATCATCGGGTCGTCGTACCGGTAGCCCGCGTAGTGGGAGCCCATGGGGCTGGAGTGCGCCTTGCCGAAGGGCATGGACGCGCCGGGGAACGTGTTGCCCTCGTCCTTTGTGCCGATGAACGTGTTTACCGACTCAATGGGATCCAGATCGTCCACGCGGTCCAGCGTAGTTGGATCTCGGTCGGTTTTCTGGGGGTGAGGTGTGGTCCGGTTGGGTGGTCCGTGGGGGCCGCTGCCGCGGCGTGCGGTGGTCGGCGTGGGTTGGCTGGTCACGTTCCAGCGGAGGGGTCGCCTTCTGCGCTCATGTCACCTTGCGTAGGTGGTT
>NZ_JYJG01000425.1 GCF_000955955.1 Lentzea aerocolonigenes | reverse complement strand
GCCGATCCCTTCAACGGTAGCATCTCGCACTCAAAGTCAAGCCCCAATCGCGCGGTGGTTACGTCATCACCGCCTCCCAGGCTTGCAATGCCTTAAGAACTGCTCGCTTCGCATCGCTGATAGCCATGCGGGGCTCGCCTGCGGCATCGCGTGCGCTCGCGAGCGGGCGGGCCCGTTTTCGGCGTTAGCCCGAGCAGGCGTCAACCAATACGCGCGAGCCGATTGGCGCGTTCGAGCGGCCTGTGGAGCAGGTTGCGTCTCGGCCTGCGGTCCGGGTCGAGCCACGCAGGCGCGTAGAAGACCGGGATACCGGCCGCCATTTTCACTTCCCACTCGCTGTGATGGATGAGCGTGTGGTGATGTCGGCACAGCAGCACCGCGTTCTCGACCGAGGTCTCGCCGCCGTCTGCCCAGTGGTGGATGTGGTGGCCATCGCAATGCCTCGGGGGCCGGGAGCAGCCGGGAAAGGCGCAGCCCCGGTCTCGGGCGACCAGGACCCGGCGGATTCCCGCCGTGAAGGAGCGGGCCTTGCGGCCGATGTTCATCGGCTGCGACTTCTCACCCAGCACCAGCGGGATGATCCCGGCATTGCAGGCCAACTGGCGGACCTGCTCGACCGGGACGCGCTCGCCGTTGTCCAGCATGCCCTGACCCACCCGCTCGGCCAGGTCCTCGTAGTCCATCGTCACGGTGAGGGTGACCGGTTCGCCGCCGTGCTCCGGGAGCTGGTCGGCGCGCAGCACCAGGTTGATCAGCTCAGCGAACGCGTCGCCTTCGCGTTCGGAGAGGGAGCGCTGGTCCGGGCCTTCGCCGGTGTCGGGGCGCGGTTTGGCCAGCGGGTCGAGCACCGCCTCGTAGGCGGCACCGGTCACCGTGTCCAGCAGCATCTTGACCTCGAGCTGGCCGTTCTTCCTGCGCCACTTGAAGTGCTGGTTGGTCAGCGGCTCGGGCTCGCGATCACGCGGCTCGGGG
>NZ_JYJG01000424.1 GCF_000955955.1 Lentzea aerocolonigenes | reverse complement strand
TGGTAGAGCGCGTAAGCCACCCGCTCGCCGAACTTGGCGATCGCGGCGGGCGCGTGCTCGCGCGCGAAGTCCACCATCGTGGCCTCGGCTTCCGCGGGCAGCTGCTCCATCGCCTTCGCCAGAGCCGCGACATGCTCGACCGACAACGCGCCCTCCGCCGACGCCTCGGCGGTCACTGGGAGTTCGGGGGCCAGTTCGCTGCCGGTCGGCGTGATCTCACTGTTCAGCAGAGCGGCGTTGGTAACCCATTGCCGAGCCTCGCCGAGATCCCAGCGAACGGCATCACGCAACACCAAGGCCAAATCCTTGTAGCCGAGCTCGGCGGCCGCGTCACGCCGATTCAACTCGGCAATCTTCTGCATGATCCTGTTGTCGCGAATACGCCGCTCCGTCACCTCCTCGACGACACTGCGCAGCAGCTCGTCAGTAGGGAGAAGTCGGGTTTCGTTCACGGGTCCCACTCTACCGCAAGATCACGAAAAGATAACGACGCAAAATATACACCAATGTGTGAACAGCTGATCGTGCGATGCGAAGCGAGCAGCCCTTAAGGCATTAAAGCCTTTGAAGGGATCGGCAGGGCTGTTTAGCCCAGCAATCGTCGCGAAGCGGCGATGAAATGACCCGGCCCGTATGACACCCAGAGGAAGGCTGGGCCGGGGTGCCACCGCCGCCGCTCGGCACCCCGGCCCAGGTAGGACCGGATCTGAGCACCGCCGCCGCCAAGTTACGGAGCCCAGACCCGGAGTTCGCGAGAGCTACCGACGTGCCCCCAGGAAGATGTTGCCCTCGGTGGACAGGTAGTGGCTGGTGTAGTCGAAGCGGCGCGAGTCGCTGAAGATCAGCCAGTAGTACTTCAGCTGCTCGGACCACCAGTAGCCGGGACAGAAGTCGCCCTGCGCCCCAGTGGTGACGTCCCGCAGGATCGTGTAGCCGTAGTTGGTGCGGGAGGTCCGCTTCATCTCCTGGTAGTGACGGTGAGCGCGCTCGCGGTAGATCTCCTCCCGCGTCGCCAGCCACAGGAAGAAGGCACCGTCGGCGTACTCGGGCCGGAGCTGGTTACCAACCGAAGTCGGCCGCAGAGACGTGTAGTTGATGCCCTCGGGCAGCACGCCGTAGCGGTCCTGAACCGCCGTCCACGAGTCGTGATAGGCACGGCCTCGGGCAATGTCACCGCTCTCCGCCAGCAACCCGCCGAAGAACGCCGCCAACTCGCTCTGCGTCCGCGAGGAACGCTGCCCGGTGAAGGCGTCGACCTGGGCGAACCAGAGACGACCCGACACGACATCCGTCTGGTAGCGCAGGATCGCGCGGATCAGGACGTCCCACCACGCCTTGAGATCGCGGTCGCCGAAGAGGTGCCAGCCGTCCCACAGGTACTCGTAGTAGGAGTCGGCGGGCGGGCCGATGGTGGCGAGGCGGTTGCGCCAGGCGCCGGTCTCGGCGTGCACGTCCCACGGCAGCAGGCCGAGAGAAGTGCGGCGGTCGAAGGTGTACTTGAAGGCCTTCTTGGCCGCGTTGTAGTACTTGCGGTCGCCGGTCCACTTCGAGAGCGAGCCGAACTCCGTGATGTACGTGCCGGTTTCGGCGAGGTTCGTCTCGGGGGACGACACGGCTCCGGTGCGCAGGTTGACGTAGCGGTACGGGATGCCGGTCGGCGACTTGGAGAAAGCGACCAGCAACCGGTCGCCCAGGTCGCGCGCCAGAGCCAGAAGCGCACCATCGCCGCTGACGTGGTAGGCGGACAACAACCCGCCCAGCATGCGGATGTTGGTCTCGAAGACCTGGAAGGACGCGTCCACGTCGAAGGACAGATGAGACTTGACCCAGCGCACGCCCTCGGCGAACTCGGCGTCGAGTTCCATGAGCCACAGGGTGTCCAGGGCTTCGACGACGGTGAGGCCCATCGGATGCCCGGGAACGAAGAACTCCTCCGAGCCGCCCGAGACCGGCTTGATCTGGTCGTGGCCGAACGCGCGGTCCACATAGGACCGCCAGGCCCAGCGGACCTCGGCGCGCACGTCCTCGGCGACCGCGCGCCAGCCACCGGGAGGCGGTGCCAATGCAGTAGCACCAACGGAAGGAGCCGCACCGGCCTCAGGACCGGGCACAGGTGCGGACGGAGATGGTTGAGCGGCAGCAACACCGGGCACGCCGACAAGTCCGGCGGCTCCGAGGAGGCTGAGAACGCTGCGGCGTGGCAGGTCACGCATGGCTGATCTCCCCTCTGGCTGACAACGCTGTCTGTCACCAGATCCTTGCGGAGCGCACACGGCGTCGGTCAATACCACCGGCGCCACTTGTCCTTTTCAGGACACCAAGTGAGAAAACAAGTGGCCGCTTGACCGGTTCCGGAACTGTTGACAAGCAGGTGAAGCCGGGGTGAGATACGGCCACTATGACAACGTTGTCCCCCAGCGGCCCTGTTGCCGGTCAGCGCAAGGTCCGTCGCGCGACGATGAACGACGTCGCGCGGCTGGCGGGCGTGAGCATCAAGACCGTCTCGCGCGTGGTCAACGACGAGCCGGGTGTGCATCCGTCGACCGCCGAGCGCGTGCTCGCGGCCATCGACCAGCTCGGGTTCCGGCGGAACCTGAGTGCCCGCAACCTGCGCCGGGGCTCGTCCACCGGCACGATCGGGCTGGTGCTGGAGGACGTCGGCAACCCGTTCTACTCCGGCGTGACCCGCGCTGTCGAGGAAATCGCGCGACTGCGAGGCCGTCAGGTGATCTCCGGATCCAGTGACGAGGATCCCGGCCGCGAGAGAGAACTCGCGCTGGAGTTCTGCAGCAGACGCGTGGACGGGCTGCTCATCGTGCCCGCCGGCCTGCAGCACAGCTACCTGGTGCCGGAGATGCGCGCGGGCACGCCCGTGGTGTTCCTGGACCGGCCCGCGGGCGACGTCGTGGCGGACACCGTGCTGGTCGACAACATCGGCGGCACCGTCGAGGCCGTCACCCACCTGGCCGCGCACGGGCACCGCCGCATCGCGTTCCTCGGGGACGCGCCGGACATCTTCACCGCCAACGAGCGGCTGCGCGGTTATCGCGAGGGCTGCGTCAGGGCGGGCATCGGGTACCACGAGGAACTCGTGGCGATGGGGCCGCACGACGAGAGCAGCGTGCTGACCACGTTGCAGCGGCTGCAGACGATGCGCGAACCCGCGACCGCGATCGTCGCCGGCAACAACCGCATCACCGTGTACATCCTGCGTGCGCTCGCGGGGGTCGCGGAACGGCCCGCGCTGGTGGGCTTCGACGACTTCGAGCTCGCCGACCTGTTGTCGCCGCCGGTGACCGTGATCGCGCACGACGCGAGCGCGCTCGGCAAGGCGGCCACCGATTTGTTGTTCGCCCGCTTGGACGGCGACAACTCACCACCGCGCCGCGTCGTGCTGCCGGTGCGCTTGGTGCCACGAGGATCCGGGGAGGTCCACGCGTGAGTTCTGGTGTGCTCCACCAGCCTGTCAACCTGCCGGCGAACCAGCCGAAGCAGTTCTACCGCGGCGGCGAGGCGATCGCCGCGTTGCGTGGGGGGACGAGCGGCGACTTCGGGCCCGAGGACTGGGTGGCCTCGACGACGACGCTGTACGGACGCAGCGATGCCGGGTTGACAACGTTGCCAAACGGCGTGCTGCTGCGCGACGCCGTCGAGGCGGACCCGCTCGGCTGGCTCGGCGCCGACCACGTGGCGAAGTTCGGCGCGGACACGGCGTTGCTGGTGAAGCTGCTCGACGCGGGCCAGCGCCTGCCCGTGCACTGCCATCCGTCGAACGCCTTCGCGTCGTCGCACCTGAACTGCCGGCACGGCAAGACGGAAGCGTGGATCGTCGTCGGCACCACCGGGAGCGACCCGACCGTCTACATCGGATTCCGCGAGGACGTCCCGGCGGAAACGGTCGCCGAGTGGGTCTCCACGCAGAACACCGCGGCGATGCTCGACGCGCTGAACCCGGTGTGCGTCCGGCCCGGCGACACGGTCTACGTGCCCGCCGGTGTCCCGCACGCGATCGGCGAGGGCGTCTTCATCGTCGAACTGCAGCAACCGACGGACTTCTCGGTGACACTGGAGTGGCAGGGCTTCCTGGCCAACGCGGACATCGGCCACCTCGGCCTCGGCTACGACGTCGCGCTGGACTGCGTCGACCGTCACGGCTGGGCGAACAACCTGGACAAGCTCGTGCGCCAGACGTCCGAGAAGTGGGCGCCGTCGGTCGATCTCCTCGGCCACGACGCGGACCCGTTCTTCCAGGCCGACCGCCTGCACGTGGAGGGCTCCTTCGCACTGGAGCCGTCGTTCGCCGTGCTGGTGGTGCTGGAGGGGTCAGGCCAGCTCGGTGAGCTGGAGGTGCACAAGGGCAGCACCGTCGTCGTGCCGCACGCGGCAGGCGAGCTCGGGCTGTCCGGTGACCTGGTGGCGATCCGCTGCCGACCGCCCGTTCTGTCCACAGTGGAGGATGTGTCGCCATGAGCGAGCCACTTCTCGAGGCTCGTGATCTCACGAAGAACTACGGCACCGTGGAAGCTCTCCGCGGTGCCTCGTTCACCGCCTACCCCGGCGAGGTCGTGTCGCTCATCGGCGACAACGGCGCGGGGAAGTCCACCCTGGTGAAGTGCCTGTCCGGGGTGGAGCAGCCGACCAGCGGAACCCTGCTGTTCGACGGCAAACCGCTCACGCTGGGCTCCCCCAACGACGCCCGCGACCGCGGCATCGAGACGGTGTTCCAGGACCTCGCGGTCGCGCCGGACCTCGACCCGGCCGCGAACATGTTCCTGGGCAGGGAGATCCTCAAGCCCGGCATCCTCGGGTTCCTCGGGGTGCTCGACAAGAAGGCCATGCGCAGGCAGGCTTCCGAGCACTTCGCCCGGTTCGGCGCGTCGCTGCAGAGCGTCGACGTGCCGATCGCGGCGCTGTCCGGCGGTCAGCGTCAGTCGGTCGCCGTCGCGCGATCCGTGGCGTGGGCGTCGAAGCTCGTGTTCATGGACGAGCCGACCGCCGCACTCGGTGTGGTGCAACGGGAACGCGTGCTGGACGTGATCAAGCGCGTCCGCGACGAGGGCATCGCGGTGGTGCTGATCTCGCACAACATGCCAGAGGTGCTGTCGGTGTCCGACCGGGTCGAGGTGCTGCGCCTCGGCCGTCGGGTGGCCCGTTTCAAGGCCGCCGACACCACTGTCGAAGAGCTGGTCGGCGCGATGACCGGTGCACTGTCTCAAGAGGACGCGGCCTGATGACCACTGACAAAGAGACAACGTTGTCTACTGTGTCCGATCCTGGGTCCGATCCTGGCCCCGACGAGGCGCGCACTCCCATCCTCAAGCGGCTGACCGGCGCGAACACGCTGTGGATCGGCCTGGTGCTGCTGGTTCTCATCGCGGTGTTCGGCGCGATCCGCCCGGACGCCGTGTTCCAGGTGACCACGCTGCAGTTCCTGCTCGCGGAAACCGCTGTGCTGCTGGTGCTCTCGGTCGGCATGACGTTCGTGATCATCACGTCCGGCATCGACCTGTCCGTCGGTTCGGTGCTCGTGTTCGCGAGCGTGCTGTCCGCGATGGCGATGAACTCCGTGTCCGGCGGCGACGCGACGAACGCCGGCTGGGGCGTGATCGCGTTCGGACTGCTCGTCGCGGTCGTCAGCGGTGCCGTGTGGGGCCTGCTGAACGGCCTGCTGATCTCGCGCGCGAAGATCCCGCCGTTGATCGTGACGCTGGGCTCGTTCGGCGCGGCACAGGGCGCGGCCCTGTTGCTGAACAACGGTTCCAACGTGTCCGGCATCCCGGACAAGCTGAACCGCACCTTCGGCTCCGGCACGTACCTCGGCATCCCGAACATCGTGATCGTGGCCGCGATCGTCACCGCTCTGGGCGCGCTTCTCCTGTCCACCACCCGTTTCGGCCGCTACACCTACGCGGTCGGTTCGAACGAGGAGGCGGCGAGGCGGGTGGGCATCTCGGTGCGCAACCACCTCACGAAGGTGTACGTGCTCGCGGGAACCCTCGCGGGACTCGCGGGATTCATGGGCAACGCGTTCTTCCGGGTCGCGGTCGTCACCGGCCACGAGACGGACAACCTGAACGCGATCGCCGCCGTCGTGCTCGGTGGTACCAGCATCTTCGGCGGCTTGGGTTCGGTAGTGGGCACGATCTTCGGCGTGTTCATCCCGGCGGTGTTGGAGAAGGGCCTCGTGATCATCGGGGTCGAGGAGTTCTGGCAGCCGATCGCCGTCGCGATCGTGCTGGTGGCCGCCGTGTGGCTGGACCAGACACGGCGGCGGGCGCGCAACCAACGTTAGGGAAAGGTGCTGGACCAATGAAGATCCGCTCCGCAGTGGCCGTGTCGGCCGCATTCCTGCTCGCCGCGTGTGGCGGAGGCGGGCAGATTGGTGACTCGGGTTCGGGCAACAACGCCGCGAACAAGAAGCTGGTGCTGATTCCCGGCATCTCGGCGGAACCGTTCTACATCTCGATGCAGTGCGGCTTCGAGGAAGCCGCCAAGGCCGCTGGCTACGAGGCCAAGACCCAGGCACCGGCGAAGTTCGACGCGGCCCAGCAGACCCCGATCGTCACCGGCATCCTGGCGGACAAGCCGGCGGCGGTGCTGATCGCGCCGACCGACGACAAGGCCATGGCCGGCCCGATGAAGCAGCTCAAGGACGCGGGCATCAAGGTCATCGAGGTCGACACCAAGCTGCAGGACACCTCGATCGCCTCGTCCACCATCTCGTCCAACAACGAGCAGGGCGGCAAGCTGGCCGCCGAGACGATCAACAAGCTGACTGCGGGCAAGACCGGTTCGGTGCTGGTGCTCAACACCAAGGCCGGCACGTCGACCACCGACGCCCGCGCCAAGGGCTTCGAGGACGCCATCAAGGCCTACCCGAACCTGAAGTACATCGGCCAGCAGTACACCGACAACGAGGCCGCGACCGCCGCCTCGAAGGTGACCGCGACGCTCGCCGCGAACCCGGACCTGATCGGCGTGTTCGCCACGAACCTGAACAGCGGTGAGGGTGCCGCCACCGGCCTGCGCAACGCGGGCAAGACCGGTTCGGTGAACCTGGTCGGCTTCGACGCCTCGCCCAACCAGGTCAAGGACCTGCAGGCGGGCACCGTGCAGGCCCTGATCGCCCAGGACCCCGGCACGATCGGCAAGCAGGGTGTCGAGCAGGCCGTGGCCGCGATCGACGGCAAGACGAACAAGCGCAACATCGAGACGGACCTGGTCGCCATCACCAAGGACGACGCGTCCGCCAACTCGAAGTACTTCTACAAGCAGTCCTGCTGACCCAGCTGCTCAAACGATGAAGGGAACCTTCATCCACCTGACGTGGATGAAGGTTCCCTTCATC
>NZ_JYJG01000423.1 GCF_000955955.1 Lentzea aerocolonigenes | reverse complement strand
GATGAAGGTTCCCTTCATCGTTTCCTAGGGGGCGGCCCTTCGGCCGTTCGGGGCATTTGCCCGGGTTGGCGTACGACCAGAGTTGTAGGCGTCAGTCACCCAAGGGCGGATGTCCGGGGACCCCAAAACCGATGAGCTAGGTGCACATCGGAGGGGGAACCCGAATGCGCAAGCAAGTCGCGGCCACGTTGGCCGCTGTCACGGCGACATCGCTGCTGATCGCACCACAGGCACAAGCCCAGCCACTTCAAGAGATCCAGTGGCAGAAGTGCTTCGACACCGCGCCACCCGGACTGCCGCCCGGCGGGGAACGGCTGGAGTGCGGCAGTTTCACGGCGCCGATGGACTGGAACAACCCCGGCAACGGCAAGACCATCACCATCGCCGTCAGCCGGCTCAAGCCCAAGAACGGCACGGCGAAGTCGACGGTCTTCACCAACC
>NZ_JYJG01000422.1 GCF_000955955.1 Lentzea aerocolonigenes | reverse complement strand
ACGCACGATCCCGCTGCTCTACCTGAACCGGCCGAAGCTCAGCGAGAACGCCGAGATCATCGGCATCGACGTGCGCGGAACCGGTGCCAGCAGCAACGTCACCTGCGGCGGCTTCAACGCCGAGAGCATCACCGACCAGCGCGACCGCAGCAAGGCCAACCTGGACCTGCTCTACGGCTCGATGGAGCTGCAGGCCAAGTTCTGCCAGACCAAGTCCGGCGAACTCGGCCGCTACATCACCACCGACCAGACCGTGAAGGACCTCGACCTGTTGCGGCAGCTCCTGCGCAAGCCGAAGGTCAGCTGGATCGGCTACTCGGGCGGCAGCTGGATGGGCGCCTACTACGCCACCTACTTCCCGAAGACGCTCGACAAGATCGTGCTGGACTCCAACGTCGAGTTCACCGGGCCGTGGCAGCCGATCTTCGACGACTGGGGCATGGGCTTCGAACGCCGGTTCCGCGTCGACTTCCTGCCGTGGGTGGCGAAGTACGACAACGTCTACCACCTCGGCAAGACCGCTGAAGAGGTTCGGCAATCCTACGAACGCACGCGCGCGAAGCTGAAGGACCAGCCCGTCACGCGACCGGAAGGCGTCTACTACCCGCAGACGCTCGACGGTCTGCTGCGAGGTGTCCTGTACCGCAAGGGCCAGTTCGGCCTCGGCGCGCAGGTCTTCGCCGAACTGGCGGGCACGGCGCAGCCGCAGCTGACGGCGCAGGCGAGCTACCCGGACGCCCAGAACGGCACGGCGTACTCGATCGTCTGCAACGACACGCCGTTCAAGGGTGACCGGAAGTACCTGGAACGCGACGCGGCGAAGGACGGCACCAAGTGGCCGCTCGGCGGCTATCTCCAGGTGATGGGCCCGTGCGCGTTCTGGGACCGGCCGAACGTGAACCTCAAGCACCCCAACGGGATCGGCGTCGCGCCGACGTTGATGGTGCAGTCGGTGCGCGACCCGGCGACGCCGCTCGAAGGCGCACAAAAGGCACACCGCAACTTCAACAACTCGGTGCTGCTCACCGTTGAGGACGAGGGCGACCACGGCATCTACGGGTTCGGCAACAAGTGCGTCGACGACATCGTCGAGAGCTACCTCGTCGACGGCGTCACGCCCGCGAAAGACCTGACGTGCCCAGGGGTTCCACTGCCCGCGCCCGGTGAGACCGCGGCGCCGACGGCACAGCAGCTCGCCAAGCAGCTCGGTTGGTAGGAGAGGGGAAACCGATGCACCGCAAGAAGATCGCCGCGGCACTGGCCGTGGCGACGGCAACATCGCTGATAATCGCACCACAGGCGCAGGCGAGCACCTTCGCCGCGCAGCAGATCAACTGGCAGAAGTGCACTGACCAGCCCGGATTCGAACGGCTGCAGTGCGGCCAGTTCACGGCTCCGATGGACTGGAACCACCCCGGCAACGGCAAGACCATCACCATCGCGGTCAGTCGCACGGTTCCGTTGAACGGCCAGGCGAAGA
>NZ_JYJG01000421.1 GCF_000955955.1 Lentzea aerocolonigenes | reverse complement strand
TCTTCACCAACCCCGGCGGTCCGGGCGGTGAGGGCCGCACGCTGCCGCTCGCGTTCCTGAACCGGCCGAAGCTCAGCGAGAACGCCGAGATCGTCGGTATCGACGTGCGCGGCACCGGCGCCAGCAGCAACGTCACGTGCGGCATGTACGACACGCTCGGCTCGACGGACCCGCGCGACCGCAGCAAAGCCAACCTGGACCTGCTCGCCCAGGGCATGGAGCTGCACGCCAAGTTCTGCCAGACCAAGTCCGGCGAGCTCGGCCGCTACATCACCACCGACCAGACCGTGAAGGACCTCGACCTGCTCCGGCAGGTGCTGGGCCGCAAGAAGGTCGACTGGATCGGCTACTCCGGCGGCACCTGGATGGGCGCGTACTTCGCGACCTACTTCCCGAAGTCGCTCGACAAGATCGTGCTCGACTCGAACGCCGCGTTCACCGGACCGTGGCAGCCCGTCTTCGACGACTGGGGCATGGGTTTCGAGCGGCGTTTTCGCGTCGACTTCGCGCCGTGGGTCGCCAAGTACGACGGCATCTACCACCTCGGCAAGACCGGGGAAGAAGTGCGGCAGACCTATGAACGGACTCGGGCGAAGCTCGCGCAGCAGCCCGTCACCCTGCCCGAGGGCACGTACAACGCGGTCACGCTGGACTTCCTGCTCTTCCAGGGCCAGTACAGCAAGCACTCCTTCGACTCGGTGGCGCGCAAGTTCGCCGAGCTGGCGGGTGTGGTGCCGGCACAGCTGAAGGCGCAGGCGAGCTACCCGGACGCCTCGAACGGCACGCTGTACTCCATCATCTGCAACGACACGCCGTTCCACGGTGGTCGGAAGTACCTGGAGCGCAACGCGGTCCAGGACGGCGCCAAGTGGCCGCTGATGGGCTACTACCAGATCATGGGCCCCTGCGCGTACTGGGACCGGCCGAACGTGCAGCTCAAGCACCCCAGCGGAATCGGCGTGGACTCGACGCTGATGGTGCAGTCGGTGCGTGACCCTGCGACGCCGCTCGAAGGCGCGCAGCGAGCTCACCAGGGCTTCCGGAACTCGAAGATGCTGACGGTGACCGACGAAGGTGATCACGGCATCTACGGGCTCGACAACGCCTGTGTGAACGACGTCGTCGAGCGCTACCTCGTCGACCGGGTGAACCCGACGGCCGACTCGACGTGCCCCGGCGTGCCGCTGCCCGAACCGGGCCAGCAGGGGGCAGGCGTGCTGGAGCAGGCGCGTGAACTGGCGGTTCGCGTCGGCTGGTGACAGTTGTCACGGGTCACTGCACGACCTGGCGTAAGCCTTGAGTAGCACCACGTCGTCCCCCTTCTGGCGATGTCCCCGGCTGCTGGAACTGGTGAGCTTCAGACACACCAGAAGGGGGAACGACATGAGAACGCCTTTGGCGATCGTCACGGCCGTCGCGGCGAGCTTGATCGTCGTACCGCAGGCCTCGGCTTCGCTTGCGCAGCAACAGATCAACTGGCAGAAGTGCACCGATCAGCCCGGGTTCGAGCGGTTGCAGTGCGGCAGCTTCACGGCGCCGATGGACTGGAACAACCGAGGCAACGGCAAGACCATCACCATCGCGGTCAGCCGCACGGTTCCGTTG
>NZ_JYJG01000420.1 GCF_000955955.1 Lentzea aerocolonigenes | reverse complement strand
GTCTTCACCAACCCCGGCGGGCCGGGCGGCGCCGGCCGCACGTTGCCGATGATCTACCTGAACCGGCCGAAGCTCAGCGAGAACGCCGAAATCGTCGGCATCGACGTGCGCGGCACCGGGGCCAGCGACAACGTCACGTGCGGCGGCTACCAGCACCGGCTCGCGACGGACTGGCGTGACCGGAGCAAGGCCGGCCTGGACCTGCTGTACGGCGGCATGGAGCTGCAGGCGAAGTTCTGCCAGGCCAAGTCCGGCGAACTGGGCCACTACATCACGACCGAGCAGACGGTGCGCGACCTCGACCTGTTGCGTCAGATCCTGGGGCGCGAGAAGGTCAGCTGGCTCGGGTACTCGGCCGGCAGCTGGATGGGCGCCTACTACGCCACCTACTTCCCGAAGACGCTCGACAAGATCGTGCTCGACTCCAACACCGAGTTCACCGAGTCGTGGCAGAAGGTCTTCGACAACCTGCCCGCCGGGGTCGAGCGCCGGTTCCGCGTCGACTACCTGCCGTGGGTGGCGAAGTACGACAACGTGTTCCACCTCGGCAAGACGGCGGAAGAGGTGCGGCAGGCCTACGAACGTACCCGCAAGAACTTGGCTGAGCAGCCCGTCACGCTCCCGGACGGCACCGTCGTGACGCCGGTCCTCCTGGACGCCCTGATCTTCGCAGGGCTCTACGACAAGGACTCCTTCGAACCGACCACGCTTCTGTGGGCACAGATGGCGGGCGGACCGTCGCCGGCCAAGGCGCAGGCGCCCAAGCAGTACCCGGACTACGTGATGGGCACGCAGATGTCGATCATGTGCAACGACACCCCGTTCCGCGGCGACCGGAAGTCGCTGGAGCGAGAGGGAAACCGGAGCGTCAAGCTGTACTCGCTCGTCGGCGGCTACCAGATCACCGGGCCGTGCGCGTGGTGGGACCGGCCGGACGTGCACCTCAAGCGTCCCACCGGCAAGGACGTCTCCTCGGTGCTGATGGTGCAGTCGGTGCGCGACCCCGCCACGCCTCTCGAAGGCGCACAACGGGCACACCACAAGTTCGCGAACTCGCGGATGCTGACCGTGCAGGACGAGGGCGACCACGGCATCTACGGGTTCGGCAACGACTGCGTCGGCGGAGTCGTCGAAAGCTATCTCGTCGACGGTGTGGTGCCCGGCAAGGACCTGAGCTGCCCCGGCGTACCGCTGCCCGCTCCCGGCGAGTCCAAGGGCAACCCGCTCACCAAGGCACGCGAACTGGCGGCTCAGCTCGGCTGGTGAACCTCCAGCACCGCCTCGGACAACGTGGTGTACCAGGCACTCTCGGTGAACCCGGGCCCGGTTTCCTCGCCCAGGTAGAGATCGATGTGCCGGTCACCACCGAGTCCAGGCGTGAACTCGTCGGTGATCTCCCACGGCGAGGACGCGAGCTTCTGGCACACCGCGAAGTCGACGTTCGTCCCCTCCGGCGTCTGTCCACAGGAGACGAGCTTGATCCGTGACCCGGTCTTCAACCCGTCGGCCGCTGCGGAGACGAAGGGCTTCAGGGCCTTGCCGAACGAGTCACGAGGCTCGGTGTCGAGCCAGTAGCCCTTGTCGTAGGACCAGTTGAGGTACCGGCCGGGAGTAGCGGTCCGGCCGGTACCTTCGTCCTTCACGGCCTTCGCGAACGACAGCGGGAAGTTCCCGAGCAGGTCCTTGCCGTTCTCGCAGTCGATGACCTGACATCCGCGCACGGGCACCAGGGTTCCACTGTGGAACGCCTCGACCGCCGTGTAGTAGACGGTGACCTGCCAGCCCTCGTCGGTGGCAGGCGGTGCTGACCCCGTGCCGGCAGAAGAACACCCGGCCAGAGCCAGGACCACCAGCACGAGAGCCCAGCGCACGACAACCTCCTGGACGGCCGGGAGACCTCGCGAGATCTCCCGGCCTCTCTTTCAGATCAGCCGGCCATCACCGTGGCGACGGACGCGAACGTGTAGCCCGCGCTCTTCAACCCCTGAACGGTCTGCTGCAGGTACCCGGTGCCCAGGTACGGGTGGTAGAAGAAGCTCGCGACACCATCATCGACCACCTTGAGCTGTTGCGCCGTCTTGACCAGGTCGGCGGGCAGCCTGGCCGGGTGGTTGTTGAACGGCTCCGGCTCGACGTTGCCCACCGCTTCCGGCGCCACGACGGAGCCGTAGATGTCGCGGACCAGGTACGGGAAGTACTGGCCGTAGATCTTGTCGTACTGCGGCGTACCGGTGCCGCACGCGCCACCTGGGCAGTACCCGCCGAAGTACAGGCCGCGGTCGTAGCGCTTGCCGAAGTTCTGCTGGATGACCTGGTAGTCCACCGCGGACGCGGCGTAGTGCGGCGGCTCGAAGATGGTCGGCTTCGCGAAACCGGCCAGCGCGAACTGCGTCGTCGCCGAGTTGATCCTGCCCTGCGCGTACGAGGCCGAGTCACCGGGCACCGGGCCGTCGTAGATGACGCTGTTGTTCGCGTCCACGTGGGCCATGTAGAACTCGAAGTCGTTGCCACTGCGGCCGTCGTACGGGTTGATGGCCTTCATGAACTGGTGCGTGTAGCCGTGCATCAGGATCGTGCCGCCGCGCTGGGTCATGTACCGCAACGCGTTGACGACCTGCGGCCGCTGCGCGAGGTTCGCCGCCTCGGGAACGCCGTTGTTCTCGGCGCCGAGCGGGTTCTCGAAGCGCGGGTAGACCGCGATGGAGAACGGGATCTTCTGCGCGTACAGGTAGTCCGCGACCGCACGCAGCTCGTTCGGGTCTGCGTCGGGGCCGACGTCCTCGATGCGCACCAGCGCCCGCTTGCGGTCGGCCATCGTCGGATTCGACACGTGGGAGACCAGGTCCGCGGCGGCCAGGTAGCGGTCGCCGTGGTCGACGTAGCTGAACGGGATCTCGCCGATGTAGGTCAGGTTCTTGGCCTTGGTGGCCCAGTTGATCGGCCCGGCCGCCGAACCCGTGGCGATGGCGGGTGCCGACGCGATCGCCGGGTTGGAGATCGAGGTGACCATCAGGCCGGACGGCGTGGCCAGCGGATCGCGGCCGAGATCGGTGTTCTCATAGCGAACCGTGGTCGCCGCGCCGAAGTCGTACCCGACCCAGTTCCAGCCGTAGGTGGTGCTGAAGTTCGGCGCACGAGCGGTGAGCTGCCAGATGTTGTGCGCCATCCACAACACCGGCTTGGTCGTCGCCAGCACGTCGTCGAGGAACGCCACCGGGATCGGCTCGTCGTACGTCGATCCGATGTAGACAACACCCGTGTAGCCCGAGATCTCACCGGCGGTGTACGCGCCGACCGGGTGCATGACGTACGAGCTGCCGTGCGAGACGAGGTTGCCCGCCTGCACCGCGTACGCCTCACCGAGCCACGCCCACGGGCCTGTGTTGTCGTACAGCACCAACGTCTTCTGGCCCGTCTTCGCGCCAGGAGCGCCACCGCCGTTCGTGCCGGTCGCGGCGGCCTGCGCGGTCGCGGAGAGGCCGAGCGTGCCGAGCACCGTCGAGATCACACCGGGCTGGCTGGTGCGCTTCTGGATGCGCGGGCTCGTCGCCGACGGGGTGGCCGACGGCGCGGGCGGCGCGGGGAGCAGGTTCTCGGTGAGCTCGCCCAGGTTCAGGTCGAGCGAGAGATCCGCGGCCTGAGCGGGCGCGGGAAGCATTGACACGCCGAGGGCGACCCCGACTGCCAACTTCAGAAGTCGGCCTTTCATGCCACATCCACCTCTCCCGACATGCGCACGGTCGCGCTGCCGGCGTAAGGAGCGAACTCAACGGGTCGCTGTTGTTGCAGGCCCAGCAGCCAGGCCAGTGCCTGTTCGGTGCGCACCGAGGCGAGCCCGTCGCCGAACGGGTTGCCCTCGGCGGTCATGGCCTCGCGCGCAGAGGGGTTGTCCAGCAACCGGACGGTGAGGTCGATGATCCGTTCGCGGTCGGTGCCGACGAGCACCGCGCAGCCCGCGTTGACGGCCTCCATCCGCTCGGTCACGTCCCGCAGCACCAGCGCCGGGACACCGAACGAGGGCGCCTCCTCCTGGATGCCGCCCGAGTCGGACAGCACCAGCGTGCACTGCGCGAGCAGCCGGGCCATCTGCGCGTACGGCAGCGGGTCGGTGATCGTGACGCGGCCGACTCCACCCAGCGCGTCCGTCACCTGTTGGCGCACAGCGGGATTGGGGTGCGCGGGCAGCACGATCTCCACGTCCGGCCGGGCCTCGACGATGTCCGCCACCGCGCGCAGCACCCGGTCGAGCGGCTCGCCCCAGGACTCGCGGCGGTGCGCGGTGACTAGCACGAGCCGCGACTGTCCTGCGTGGACTCTGTTCTCGATCTCCTGCAGCCTTGCGTCACCGTAGGGCGCTCGCCGGGCGGCCACGTCCAGCACGGCGTCCACCACGGTGTTGCCGATCGTCAGGACGTTGTTGCCCTGCAACGACTCCGCGGCGAGGTGCGCCGTGGCGTCCGCCGTCGGCGCCAGGTGCAACGACGCGAGCTGGCCGACCATCTTGCGGTTCCCCTCTTCTGGGAACGGCGAGGTCAGGTCGTGCGAGCGCAGGCCGGCTTCCAGGTGCACGACCGGGATCTGGTGCCAGAACGCGGCGAGCGCGCCCGCGAGCGTCGTCGTCGTGTCGCCCTGCACGAGCGCCGCGGCCGGCGCGCGTTCGGTGAAGAGCCGGTCGAGCTCCTCGATCAGCTGGCTCGTGAGCTCGGCCTGGCCGCCCGTGACGCGGTTCAGCTTGAGCCGGACGTCCGCCGCGAAGCCGAACGACTCCAGGGCCTGGTCGACCATCTCGGGGTGCTGACCGGAGTTCACCACGACGGGCCGGATGCGCCCGCCCGCGAACATCGCGGCGGCGACCGGTGCCATCTTCACCGCCTCCGGACGAGTTCCGGCCACGAGAAAGACTTCGGGAACCTCTCCCCGATAGAACTGCCTAGGGCCGGGCACCAGGGCACTTGGTCCCATCTTCTACCTCTTTGGACTCTATCCGGGCACGTGCGGCGAACGTGCGCGCCATCTCCGGTCAGCGATTCGATCATCGCTGACAATCAATTGGTATCCGCCTCGCACGGGTACCGCCAGATCGGTGATTCAGCAATGCGAACTTCGTGTAACGAAGCTCCATTCGTCCCCGATATGGCCGGTTGACGCTCCGCTCCACCAGCCCCTAGTCTCGCCTCGAACACCAGCTCCTGGCCCTGCTGTCTGGTATCTCGCACCGGCCCAGCGCTTCGTTACCAGGAGCCAGCAATGACCCAACTTCACCTCAACCAAGTTGTGGTTGTCCCTGCAACCGCTTTTGTAGACAGGTTTGTGTCATGACTGACACGACACAATTCGCGACGTTCATGCTCGTCTTGCTCGTGTTTTGGCCCAGCTACAACCTGGTGCTCGCACTGTTCGTCTGGTGGCGCCCGAAACCGGGTGGACCAGAAGTGCCTTCGCGGCATCCGCTGCAGTACTGGATCATCATTCCGGCACTGAACGAGGAACGTGTTGTGGCGAACACCGTGCGTTCCGCGCTCGCGTTGGACGGCGCGCGCACACCGGTCCAGGTCGTCGTCGTGGACGACGGTTCGGACGACCGCACGCCGCACGTGCTCGCCGAGATCGACGACCACCGCCTGCACGTGCTGAGACGCAACCCGCCGGAAGCCCGAAAGGGCAAAGGTGAGGCGTTGAACCACGCCTTCCGGTACGTCCGCGGCATCGCCGAGGCCGACGGCACGGTGCACCGCACGATCATCGGCGTGATCGACGGCGACGGCCGCGGCGAGCCCGGCATGCTCTCCGAGATCACCTCGTACTTCGGGCAGCGCGGCGTGGGCGCCGTGCAGTGCCGCGTGCGCATCCACAACCGCACCAACCTGCTGGCGTTCCTGCAGGACCTGGAGTTCAGCTGTGTCGTGGACGCCTCGCAGTCGCTGCGCGACGTCGTCGGCACGGTCGGGCTGGGCGGCAACGGCCAGTTCGTGCGGCTCGCCACGTTGATGGAGCTCGGCGACGCGCCGTGGTCCGCCTGCCTGGTCGAGGACCTGGAACTGGGCCTGCGCGTGCACCTGACGGGTCAGCGCATCCGGTACGCCACGCACGCGACGATCACCCAGCAGGGCCTGATCGACGTGAACCGCCTGCTGCGCCAGCGAACGCGGTGGGGCCAGGGCAACCTGCAGTGCCTTCCGTACGTGCCGAAGCTGGTCAAGGCCAAGAACGTGGGATCCGTGGCGCTGCTGGAGTTCCTGCAGTACCTGCTGACGCCGTGGCTGGTCGCGCCGATGACGTTGCTCATCACCGCGTTGGTGGGCTTCGGCTTCTACGCTCAGCTCAGCGGCCACGACTTCGGCGGCATGCCGACGAACACGTCGAACACGGTGCTGGCACTGGGAATCTGGCTGGTCGCGCTGGTGCTGCCCGGCCTGATCTGGGCCGTGGTGCACCGGCTCAAGCACGGCGACGAGCCGTTGTGGCGTTGTCTCGCCGTGGGCCTGGCCTATCCGGGGTTCCTCATCCTGGGCTCGATCTCGACGTTGCGCGCGCTGTACCGCCACTTCGCGGGGCGCAACACGTGGGCGAAGACGGAACGGCTGGCGGAGAAGGAAGTTCCGGCCGCGAAGCCGGTGCCGAAGATCGCCTAGTGGCGTGGCCCGCGCCGCTAGAACGCGCCGGGGTGGGTGCGTCTGCGTCGGGCCGCGTAGACGCCCGCCTCGGTTCTGCGGTCGAAACCGAGCTTGTGCAGCAACGACGACACGTAGTTCTTCACGGTCTTCTCGGCGAGGAACAGCCGGTTGGCGATCTGCCGGTTCGTCATGCCCTCGGCGATGAGGTCGAGGATCCGGCGTTCCTGCGGGCTGAGCGCGGCGTACCGCGGGTCCTCCGCGGGCCCGCCTCTCAGCCGTTGCAACACAGTCGCCGTGACTCCGGCGTGCAGCAGCGAACCACCGGACGCGAGCGTGCGGACGGCGGCCACGAGATCGTTGCCGCTGACCTCTTTCAGCATGTACCCGGACGCGCCGGCCATGATCGCCCCGAACAACGCCTCATCGTCCGAATAGGACGTGAGCATCAGACAGGCCGGTGGCGGTTGCAGCGAGCTTCTGATCTCCCGGCACACCGTCACGCCGTCGCCGTCGGGCAACCGGACGTCGATGATCGCCACATCGGGTTTGAGCCTGGGCGCCAGCGCGATGGCGGCCGTGGCGCTGTCCGCCTGCCCCACCACCTTGATGTCGTCGGCCTGCGCGAGCAGCTGCACCAGCCCGCGCCGCACGATCTCGTGGTCGTCCACCAGCAGCACCGCTATCGCCATGTCGCCTCCTGCAGGACCAGCGGGACGAACCACGTGATGCTCACGCCCGCACCGGGGATCGAGTCCACCGCGCAGTCGCCGTGATGGCGCCGCGCCCGAGCCGCCATGTTCGCCAGTCCCCCGGCGTGATGGGGCACGCCGGCGGAATCTTCAGTCAACGGCAAGCCGCGCCCGTCGTCCTTCACCATGAGCTCCAGCCGCGTCATCGTGCGGTTCACGCTCACGGCCACTGCGACGTGCCGCGCTCTCGCGTGCCGCACCACGTTCGTGAGCGCCTCTCGCAGCGTGGCCAGCAGGTCCGGCCTGAGCTGGTCGGGCACGACGGTGTCGAGCGGGCCCTCGAGCGACACGTCCGGCTCGAAGCCCAGCAACCTCGCGGAGTCGTGGACGGCGTTGAGCAGCTGGCCGCGCAGGCTCGTGCTGCCCGACGGCGGTTCCTGCAGGGAGAAGATGGTTCGGCGGATCTCGCGGATCGTGTGGTCGACCTCCTCCACGAACCCGCTGATCTTCGCGTTCGCACTGGTCAGGCCCTGCAGACCCAGTCCGAGGCCGAAGAGCCGCTGGATGACGAGGTCGTGCAGGTCCCTGGCGATGCGGTCGCGGTCTTCCAGGACCGCGAGGCGTTCGGTGTCGCCCCTGGCCCTGGTGAACTCGAGGACCAGCGCTGCCTGGGCGGCGAAGACCTCGACCAGGTCCTTGTCGTCGAACTTCGGCTCGCCTCTGCGCCGCGCGAGGATCAGGACGCCGATCGTGCGGTCGCCCACGGTCAGCGGAACCACCGCGCACGGCCCCGGCACCGTGGAAACCGTGCCCTCGTCGTGGCACTCGGCCTTGCCCGACTCGTAGACGCGGTAGCTGACCGAGCCGTCGCGCGGGACCTTCATGCCTTCGGCGTCGTAGGTGCCGCCGTCGGTGACCTCGATGACCAGGTCGCCGTTGTAGTCCGGGAGGGCCAGAGCGGCGAAGTGGGCGTCGGCCGTCTGCCTCGCGGTCGTGGCCACCTGGTAGAGCGCGTCCCTGCCGGTGGTGCCGGTCAGGAGGTTGGTGGTGACCTCCGCCGCCGCCCTCAGCCAGGCCTCTCTCCTGCGGGTTCGCTCGTAGCGGTCGAGGTGGCCGATGGCCGAGCCGGCCGCGGTGGCGAGTGCGGTCAGGATGTCCTGGTCCTGGGCCGTGAACTCGGGTTTCCCGGAGAGGAAGAGGTTGGCGAAGGTCTCGTCGTGGACCTTGATGGGCGCGCCGAGGAAATCCGCTACGCCGATCGAGCGCGGGTCACCCGACGTGATGTGCGGCCGGCCGTCGTCGTGGGTGAGTTCCAGGAGCTCCTTGTGCCCGTTGACCACTGCCAACGCGCCGTAAGGAGCCTCGATCAGCTCGCAGGCGGACTCGACCACGTGGTGGAGCAGCTCGGAGAGGCTGTCGTCCCCGGCGAAGGACAGCACGACGTCCAGCACCCGCTGCTCTGTGCTCACGTTGCTGCCCACGGCTTCACCCCTTGGGGGGAGAGAAGTGACACCGCACGAACGACTGAGGGTAACTCCCCAGCGTAGTCAAGGGGGAGACCATCACTGCAAACGGTGAGATTCGGGGCTACTGAGAGTAGAGGGACGTCTCAGTTGGACGGTTCAGCGCAGGCCGACGGTGAAGCCCTCGTCGATCACTCCGCGGTAGATCTGCGGCGCGAACGTCCGCAGCCCCTGGTCGATCGGGGCGATGAAGCCCGCCGAGTCTCCCAACGGCAGCCGGTACCCGTTCTGCACGCGGTGGAACTCCCACAGGGGTTCCATGGTCGGGTGCGCCGGGCGGAAGCGCTGCGGGTCGCGCGGATGCAGGTCCACGCGCACCAAAGTCCGCCTGACCAGGGCGTCTGCCAGCTGAACCGCGCGTTCCCGGGTCCGGGAGATGGAGATGGCGCCCAGTTCCTGCCAGCCCACGGCCCACGGCATGCCCTGCGGGTCGTCGAGGCGGATGCCCTGCGGCTCGATGATGAGCTTGCGCGGGCGGGAGATCGTCTTCCACTTCACCACGGCCATCACGCCGATTCCGGTGAAGGCGATGCCGATGATGCCCGCGATGATCCCGCCGACCGGCTGGCCGTCCGCGAAGGCCGACACGGAACCCACCAGGGCGAGGATGCCGAGGACGCCGGCCACCGAGCCGCCTATCAGGACTTTGCGGGTGTCGCTCTTGCCGAGGTCGATGACGACAGGCGCAGGCGCTCCCCAAGCGGTCATGAAGGCAGGTTACCGCTGATCAACACCTCGGCCGCGGCGAACGGATCGAGCTCGCCGGAGACCACGCGCTTGGCCAGCTGGTCCACCGGGCCGAATCGTGTTCGCACACGTTCGACAGCGATCGCCTCGATCTCGGCACCGGCGCGGCGGAGGCGGCGTTCGAAGAGCTCGCCGTGCGACGCCATCCACGATCGGTGCTCGGCGATCGCCTCGACGACTCGGTCGAGGCCTTCCATCCGCGCGGCCACGGTTTTCACGACCGGTGCGCGCCACAGCGGCCCCTCGCGGTCGCGCCGGCCCAGCGAGATCATGTACTTGAGGTCGCGGGCGGTCTGATCCGCGCCGTCGCGGTCCGCCTTGTTGACCACGAACACGTCCGCGATCTCGAGGATGCCCGCCTTGGCGGCTTGGATGCCGTCGCCCATGCCCGGTGCGAGCAGGACCAAGGTCGTGTCGGCCAGCGCGACGATCTCCACCTCGGACTGACCGACGCCGACCGTTTCCACGAGGATCACGTCGAAGCCGGCCGCGTCCAGCACGCGCAACGCCTGCGGAGTCGCCCAGGACAGCCCGCCCAGGTGCCCACGCGTGGCCATGGAGCGGATGAAGACGCCTGGATCGGTGGCGTGGTCGCCCATGCGAACGCGGTCGCCGAGCAGTGCGCCGCCGGAGAACGGGCTCGACGGGTCGACGGCGACCACCGCGACCCGCTTGCCCTGCTCCCGATAAGCACGCACGAGGGCGTTGGTGGAAGTCGACTTGCCGACACCGGGGGCGCCCGTGATGCCGACGACCTGGGCGTTGCCGGTGTGCGGAGCCAGCGCCGCAGCCACTTCCGGCAGCTGGGAACTCCCCTGCTCCACCAGGGAGATCAGCCTGGCGACCGCGCGCGGTTCGCCGTCACGCGCGCGGTCGACCAGTCCTGCTACGTCAACAGCCTTGGCCACACCAAGAACACTAGGCCTTGGAGGGCACGCGGATGATCAGAGCGTCGCCCTGACCACCACCACCGCACAGAGCCGCGGCACCCACGCCGCCGCCACGCCGCTGCAGCTCGAGAGCGAGGTGCAGGGCGATGCGGGCGCCGGACATGCCGATCGGGTGGCCCAGCGCGATGGCGCCGCCGTTGACGTTGACCTTGTCCTCGGAGATTCCGAGCTCACGGGTCGACACGATGCCGACCGCCGCGAACGCCTCGTTGATCTCGACCAGGTCGAGGTCGGCGGGCGAGATGCCCTCCTTGGCGCAGGCGGCCTTGATGGCGTTGGACGGCTGCTCGTGCAGCGAGGCGTCGGGGCCCGCGACGACGCCGTGGGCGCCGATCTCCGCGATCCACTCCAGGCCCAGTTCCTCGGCCTTGGCCTTGCTCATCACGACGACGGCCGCGGCGCCGTCCGAGATCTGCGACGCCGAACCCGCGGTGATGGTGCCGTCCGCGGCGAAAGCCGGGCGCAGCTTGCCGAGCGACTCGGCGGTCGTCTCGGCGCGCACACCCTCGTCCGTGTCGAACAGCACCGGGTCGCCCTTGCGCTGCGGGATCGCGACCGGCGCGATCTCCTGCGCGAAGACGCCGTTCCCGACGGCCTTCGCGGCGAGCTGGTGCGAACGAGCGGAGAACGCGTCCTGCTCCTCGCGCGTCACGCCGTAGCGGCCGTTGTACTTCTCGGTCGACGTGCCCATCGCGACCTGGTCGAACGCGCAGAACAGGCCGTCGTGCGCCATGTGGTCCTGCAGCGTCACGTCGCCGTACTTGAACCCGCTGCGCGACTTCGGCAGCAGGTGCGGCGCCTGGGTCATCGACTCCTGGCCACCCGCGACGACGATGTCGAACTCACCGGCGCGAATCAGCTGATCTGCCAACGCGATGGCGTCGATGCCGGAGAGGCACACCTTGTTGATGGTCAGCGCAGGCACGCTCATCGGGATGCCGGCGGCCACCGCGGCCTGGCGGGCGGGAATCTGGCCCGCTCCTGCGGTGAGCACCTGACCCATGATCACGTACTGCACCTGCTCGGGAGCCACGCCCGCGCGTTCCAGTGCCGCCTTGATCGCGACGCCACCCAGCTGGGCGCCGGAGAAATCCTTGAGCGATCCGAGCAGTCGCCCCATCGGGGTGCGCGCCCCGGCGACGATCACGGAACCGGACACAGCTGCCTCCATGGAAGAGCGAACGGTCGTTAACTAGGCACCATACCTGTGGCTACTGGGCGGTAATCGTGTGAGACCCCGCACAGGAGCACCTGCACCGATCGAGTAGATACCCTCCCCGCTATGAACGCAGAACTCGCTCGATTCGTGACCGCGATCGACCATGTGGGCATCGCGGTGCCCGACCTCGACGTGGCCATCGCGTTCTACCGCGACAACTTCGGCCTCGAGGTCGCCCACGTTGAGGTCAACGAGGAACAGGGTGTGCGCGAGGCGATGCTGCACGCGCCCGGCGACCACGACGGCACCGCGATCCAGCTGCTGGCGCCGCTCAACGAGGACTCGACGATCGCCAAGTTCATCGGCCGCTCGGGTCCCGGCCTGCAGCAGCTCGCCTACCGGGTGTCCGATGTGGACGTTGCGGCGGACGTGCTGCGGGAGAAGGGCCTGCGTCTGCTCTACGACAAGGCGAGGCGCGGCACGTCGAACAGCCGCGTCAACTTCGTGCACCCCAAGGACGCGGGCGGCGTGCTCATTGAGCTGGTCGAACCTGCAGCGCACTAGCCACGAACTTCAGTTCGCGGTCGATCGGATCGTCCTCGTCGCTGTGCCGTGCCACCGAGTGCCGGTAGCTCACGGCCAGCGCGAGGAGTGCCGCGGCCGCTTCGACGTCCTTGATCGCCACCGCTGCCCCGCCCGCGGCCAGGATGACCTGTTTGATCTGCGCCGCCACGTTGTCGTAGCGCGCCTGCATGGCATCGCGGACAGCCGAATGCGTATCCGCTTCACGCCACAGCAGGTGCGACAGCAGCGGTGAGGCGTTCAAGCGCGCGTCAAGAGCCGCGACCAGCCTTCTGAGCGATTCGGCGATGTCTCCCACCACTACGACCCGGCGGTGGTCGACCGTGCTGTCCGGCAGTCGCGCGACGAGCGCCGCCAGCAGGTCCCGCTTGCGGTTGAAGTAGTAGTGCACCAGGCCTTTGGGCACGCCGGCGCGTTCGGCGATGCGCGAGGTCGGGGTGGCGTCGAAGCCGGAGTCGGCGAACAGCTCCTCGGCCGCGGCAAGGATGCGCTCCTTGGCCGAGTCCTCCACGCGTTCCTCCACGGGTGTGTGGGCCCAAGAAGCTCCTGGGCCCACAGGTTTGCTCAACTGATCAGTGCGGTTGCGCCGCGGCCGAGTGTGCGGCATTCGCGGCGGGCATCGCCAGCGCCCCCGCGGCAACGGTGAGAACGCCACCGATCCAGGACGCCCACGAGGCGGCCATCATGTCGGTGTAGCTCATCACCCACGGCGAGATGAACAGCAGTGCTCCGAGCACCATCTGCACGTACTCGCCGTAGATCATCGCGGGCATGGCGAGGTCGACGAGTCCGTCGATCGCGATGAGCGCGCCGAGCACGATCATCGTCCACATGGCCGCGTTCGAGGTGTCCACTGCGAGCGGAGACAGCAGCACCAGCACGCCGATAGCCACCTCGGCCCAGTCCTGCCACCTGGTCCACGCCTTGGTCATCTCCACCACCTCCTCCTTCTCGGACACTCCCAATGCTCCTCCTTGGTTGGCCGCCCGGTCAACTCTTCCGAGTGGAATCCCTCACAAGCAGGATTCTGAATCGGTTACTCCTGAGTAACCTCCGGCAACCTGCGACTATCCCTCACTCGGGAAGGAATGCCGCCGTGCAGAAGATCCTTGACGCGATCCTGGCTGACGAGCTGGACGCGATCGGTTCCTTGGACGTTCCGGAGAGCTATCGGGGCGTGACAGTGCACGCGGACGAGGCCGACATGTTCTCGGGCCTCGAGACGCGGGACAAGGACCCGCGCAAGTCGCTGCACGTCGACGAGGTCGCCACGCCGGAGCTCGGTCCCGGCGAGGCGCTCGTGGCCGTCATGGCCTCCGCGATCAACTACAACACCGTGTGGACCTCGATCTTCGAGCCGGTGTCCACGTTCGGCTTCCTGCGCAAGCTCGGCGGTCGCCACGACCTGCCGTACCACGTCGTCGGATCCGACCTGGCCGGCGTCGTCGTGCGGGTCGGCCCCGGCGTCACCGCGTGGAAGCCGGGCGACCGCGTCGTGGCGCACTGTCTGGACGTGCCACTGGAGGCGCCGGACGGGCACAACGACACGATGCTCGACCCGCAGCAGCGGATCTGGGGCTTCGAGACGAACTTCGGTGGCCTCGCGGACCTCGCGCTGGTGAAGTCGAACCAGCTGATGCCGATGCCGAAGCACCTCACGTGGGAGGAAGCGGCGTCGCCGGGTCTGGTGAACTCCACCGCGTACCGGCAGCTGGTCTCCACCAACGGCGCGAACATGAAGCAGGGCGACACCGTCCTGATCTGGGGCGCGTCCGGTGGTCTGGGTTCGTACGCCACGCAGTTCGCGTTGAACGGTGGCGCCACCCCGGTTTGCGTCGTCTCCTCGCCGGAGAAGGCGGAGATCGTTCGTTCCATGGGCGCCGAGCTGATCATCGATCGGTCCGCGGAGGGCTACAAGTTCTGGAAGAACGAGAACGAGCAGGACCCGCGCGAGTGGAAGCGGTTCGGCGCGCGCATCCGTGAGCTGACCGGTGGCGAGGACCCGGACATCGTGTTCGAGCACCCCGGCCGCGAGACGTTCGGCGCTTCGGTCTTCGTGGCGCGCAAGGGCGGCAAGATCGTGACGTGTGCGTCGACCTCCGGGTACATGCATCAGTACGACAACCGCTACCTCTGGATGAACCTGAAGAGCATCATCTCCTCGCACTTCGCGAACTACCGCGAGGCGTGGGAGGCGAACCGCTTGATCGCCAAGGGAAAGATCCACCCGACAGTGTCCAAGGTGTACTCATTGGACGAAACGGGCCAGGCCGCGCACGACGTGCACCGCAACGCGCACCAGGGCAAGGTCGGCGTGCTGTGCCTTGCGCCGGAAGAGGGTCTGGGTGTGTTGGATCACGAACTGCGCGCGCAGCACCTCACGGCTATCAACCGATTCCGGGGTGTGTGACCTTCTGGGGTTACCCGAACGGGTAGCGTGAGGGGTATGGGCCCCCTCGCCGACGACCGTGACCTCGTCCCTCTGGGATCCGGCTTCGACATCGTCAAGCGCGGTTACGACCGCGCCCAGGTCGAGGACCATCTCGAACGCCTCGACTCGGATCTGCGGCTGCTGGCCGCGGACCGCGATGCCGCCGTGTCCCAGACGTCCGATCTGGCGCGCCAGCTGGAAGCCGCACGCTCGGAGATCACCGAGATGCGCAACCAGGTGGAGCGCCTGTCGCTGCCGCCGACGACGCTGGAGGGGCTCTCCGAGCGCCTCCAGCGCATGCTGCGGCTGGCCCAGGACGAGGCCAACGAGATCAAGGCCCGTGCCGAAGCGGAGGGCGGGCACATCCGCGCCAAGGCGGAAGCCGACGCGGGTGTGCTCCGTCAGCGCTACGAGAAGCTGATCCTCGAGCTGGACGAGCGCCGTGCCGCCATGGAGGCCGAGCACAAGGGCGTTCTGGCGACGGCGCGCGCCGAAGCGGAGAAGATCGTCTCCGAGGCCGAGGCCGCCGCTCGCAAGATCGCCGACGAGTCCGAGGCGCGCCGCGTGACCGTCGAGGAGGACTTCGAGATCGCGATGGCCGCCCGCCGTTCCGAGGCGATGGCCACCCTGGCCCAGCAGGAGGCGACCTCGAAGGCCGAGGCCGACCGCCGCACCCGCGAGGCAGCCGAGGAAGCGGCTCGCGTGCGCGCCGCGATCGCAGCCGAGCAGGCGTCGTCGAAGGCCGAGGCCGAACGCCGCATCCGCGAGGCCACCGAAGAGGCTAACCGCCGCCGCCACGACGCGATCACCGAGGCCACCGCCCGCATCCAGGAAGCCACGGACGAGTCGAACCGCCGAGTCCGCGAGGCCACCGAGGAAGCCAACCGCCGCACCACCGCCGCCACCCAGCGCGTCGAGCAGCTCCGCAACCTCCGCAACCGCCTCTCGCACCAGCTGCACGGCGTGCGGACGGCACTGCAGGACGTCGTGCCGCTCCTCGACCCGGTGGAGGAGGAGAAGGCGCCGGCCGCGTTGCCGGCCCAGCCCGCACCCGCTCAGGCTGCTCCGCCCGCGCCGCCCGCCGCACCTGCTCCGGCCCAGCCCGCCGCTCAGGCCCAGCCCGCTGCTCAGGCCCAGCCTGCTCCGGCACAGCCCGCTGCTCCGCAGGCCGCGCCGAACAAGCC
Source organism: Lentzea aerocolonigenes (assembly GCF_000955955.1). Taxonomy (GTDB): domain Bacteria; phylum Actinomycetota; class Actinomycetes; order Mycobacteriales; family Pseudonocardiaceae; genus Lentzea; species Lentzea aerocolonigenes_A. Next base: position 5,332 of record NZ_JYJG01000420.1, on the reverse strand, counting down.
CGCCGAGGCGCCGCAGGTCGACGGCCCGACGGCCAATCTCAAGCGTCCGCAGCCCTCGAAGAAGTGATCTCGTAGATCGCCGGCATCGGCATCGCGCCCAGCGAGTCGAAGTCCGCGTGATGCCCTGCCGCGATCAACGCACGTGACACGAACGTCCCGTGCGACCCCACCAGCACGGTCGCGTCCGGGTACTCGGCGGCGATGCGCGCCAACGCTTTCCTGACCCGGACGGTGAAGGTGTCGAGGCTCTCCCCCGACCCGTGCGCGAAACCGGGGTTCGCCCAGCTGTGGGCGACGAGCGGCACCCAGTCGGCACTCGGAATCAGTCCCGACTCCCACTCCCGCAGCTCCGGCCACGTGATCACCGGGAGTCCCAGTGCGTCGGCGGCCGGTGCGACGGTCTGCACCGCGCGCAACTGCGGGCTCGACAGCACCACCGCGGGCGCGAACTCCACCAGCCGCGGCACCAACTCCTGAGCTGCCACCAGCCCGTCCGCGCGCAGCGGTCGCTCATCAGAGTCGGGCACCCCGAACTGCGGTCGCACGGACTGTGCATGGCGCACGAATACGATTCGAGTCGGCATACCACTCATCATGGGGGAAATGATGTTCGTGAGGTCGTTGGCCGACGGCGCTGAGCTGCGCCCGTTGGAACCGTGGCAGGCAGAGGAGTTCTTCGCGCACATCGAGCGCGGCCGGGAGTTCATCGCGACGCACATCGCGTTCGCGGACAAGGCGAAGGATCTCGAGAGCGCACGGGGCCTGCTGCAGGCCTACGCGGACAACAAGGCCGCGGACAAGGCACGCATCTACGGCATCTGGCTCGACGAGAAGCTGGTCGGCGGCGTGATGCTGCGCGAGATGGACGTGAGCACGGGGCGCGCCGAGGTCGGGTGCTGGCTGGAACCGAGCGCCACCGGCAAAGGGCTGGTGACCAAGGCCGCGAAGGTCCTGATCGACTGGGCGATTCGCGAGCGCGGCATCCATCGGGTTGAGTGGCTGGTGTCGCCGGAGAACGCGCCCAGCATCGCGGTCGCGCGGCGGCTCGGGCTGACCAAGGAAGGCGTGCTGCGCTCGTACTACCCGCTGCGAGGGGTTCGGCAGGACCTCGAGGTGTGGTCGGTGCTGGCGCCGGAGTGGGAGAGCTGATGGACCTGGTGCTGCTGCACGCCTTTCCGCTCGACGCGCGGATGTGGGACGTGCCGGGCGCGCTGACGCCGAACCTGCGAGGCCACGGCGAACCGGACCTCGACACGCTCGCGCGGCAAGTCCTCGACCAAGTGGGCGACGAGGTGGTGCTCGGCGGATGCTCGATGGGCGGCTACGTGGCGATGGCCGTGCTCAGGCGCGCGCCGGAACGCGTGAAAGGCCTGGTTCTCGTCGACACCAAGCACACGGCGGACGCTCCGGAAGCCGTGCGGAACCGGCTCACGATGGCCGAGCGGGTCGAACGGGAAGGTGTCGGCGAGTGGCTCGCGGACGCGATGCTGCCGAACCTGCTCAGCCCGAACGCCTCACCGCAAGCGCAGGCGCTGACGCGTTCCATGATCCTCGAGCAACGCCAGGAGGACGTGGCGTGGTGGCAGCGCGCGATGGCAAAACGTCCCGATTCCGCTGACGTGCTCGGCAAAGCGGACATCCCGGCGCTCGTGATCGCAGGCGAGCTGGACCCGATCATGCCACCGGAGATCACCGAGCAACTGGTGGATGTGTTGCCGCGCAGCACTTTCGTCGAAATGCCCGGCGTCGCTCACCTGCCACCGGTCGAGCAGCCCGAGCAGTTCCGGCAAGAACTGGAGCGCTGGCTCACCAGCGCCGTGCGGTAGGGCCGCGGCGACCACGGGAGTCCCAGCAACCCTGGTGCCAGTGACGACGTTCCTCGACCGAGCCGGTCTCCTGCGCCGGCCAGGCGACGACGTGCGGCGTGCCGGGGTGGATCTCGTGGTCGCAGCCGGGGCAGCGATAGGTCTTCTGAGCCTGCGCACCCGAGATGGCGCGCACCAGCCACTCGCCGTCCGGCCCCGACTCCGCACGGGCCCAGCCGACGCCGCCACCGAGGGGCCGTGGGTCTTCGTTCTTGGGCGCGTTACGACGAGGCACGACCACACGGTAACCGCTCCTAGAATGAGCCCGTGCCGACCTACGAGTTCCGCTGCCGAACCTGCGACGACACCTTCGAACTGCAGCGCCCCATGAGCGAGTCGTCCGCGCCCGCGAACTGCCCCGACGGCCACCCCGACACGGTCAAGCTGCTGTCGATGGCCGGAATCAGCGGTACTCAGCAACAGCCTGCGGGTGGGGGCGGCGGCTGCTGTGGTGGCGGCTGCTGCGGATCCTGAGCAGGTAGAGCAGGCTCGCCACCAGCAACGCGGCAGCCAGCGGCACGTGCAGCGCCGCGAGGTGGAACACCCCGAGGTACACCTGAGCGGTCATCAACGCCAGGAAGCCGAGCGCGTACCAAATGGCCTGCGCACGCCGCGTGAGCAGAGCGACGACGACGTGGGCGACCGTCACGACCCACAACGTGTACGAACCCGCACTGTGGAAAACGTGGCCGTACGGGAGCGTCATCTTCAGCCCGGCGGTGATCGACTGCACGAAGATCAGCGCGGTCTGCAGGGCGACGGTGGTAGCCAGAAGTCTCATGACCATCCGACGAGACAGCCGCCAGGAACGTGACCGGTCAGGACGTCTCGCGGTCGATCATCACCTCAGCGACCTTGCGCCCCTGGTCGCAAACGGACCCGAACTTGCCGGACGAGTCGATGATGATGATCCCGAGCCCACCACCGTCATACGGCACAACGAGCACGCACGAGGGTTCGACGTCCTGCTCACCGGTGCGGTCGAGGTACGTGACCTTGTGGCCCTTCACGTCCCAGTCGCCGGTGGTCCGCTCGATCGTGATCTGCCGCCCCTCCCGGAACCGCAGCGACACCCCGACCTCAACGTTGTCGATCTTCGTCGTCCACCGGCACGACTGGTCGAACGTCGAGTCGTAGTTGATCTGCGTTGGCGGCGTCTCGGCCTTGGCTCCCGGGTACGGCAGGTCCGTCCACTTGAGCTTCGCGCAGACCCCCTGCACCTCACCGTCGATCGGCGCGCTCGAAGGATCCTCCGACGAACTCGGGTCGGTCGAACCCTCCTGGTCGAACGGCGACCCGGCATCGAGCGGCGCTTGCGCGACGGGACTGCCCTCAACGGTCACCCTGGCACAGCCGGAAGCGAGCACGAGGACAGCCAACAGGAGCACCATTCGCCGCATGGCCACCACCATGCCAGACGACACATGGTGCTCCTGTTAGCGGCTCACGAGTAGTCGCGGAATCCCTTGCCGGTTTTCCGCCCAAGACGCCCAGCCGTGACCAGGTGCTCCAGCAACGGCGCCGGCGCGAACCCGGGCTCCCGGAACTCGTTGTAGAGCGTCCGCTGAATCGCCAGCGACACATCCAGCCCCACCACGTCCAGCAGCGCGAACGGCCCCATCGGCAGCCCACAACCGACCTTCATCGCGTTGTCGATGTCGTCGGCCTCGGCGTAATGCGCCTCCAGCATCTTCACCGCGTCGTTGAGGTACGGGAAGAGCAGCGCGTTGACGATGAACCCGGCCACGTCACCGCAGTGCACCGGGTGCTTGCCGAGATCCAGGCAGATCTTCCGGGCCGTGGCGACCACGTCCGCCTGCGTGGAGATCGTCTCGACGACCTCCACCAGCTTCATGACCTGAGCCGGGTTGAAGAAGTGCAGGCCGACCACGTCCTCGGGCCTGCTGGTGGCCGCCGCGATCTCGATGACCGGCAGCGACGAAGTGGTCGTCGCGAGCACCGCACCAGGCTTGCAAGCCTCGTCGAGCGCCGCGAAGACCTCCTTCTTGATCCCGATCTCCTCGGCAACCGCCTCAACCACCAGATCGCAGTCCGCCAACTCCACGAACTCCACCGCAGGCGCGATCCGCCCCAAGATCGCATCGCGATCCTGCTCAGCCAGCCTGCCCTTGGAAACCGCCCGATCCAACGACTTCCGCACGCCCCCGATCGCCGCCTGGGCCTTCTCCAAACTCCGGGCACGCAACACGACGTCGTACCCGCGCTTGGCGAACACCTCGGCAATACCGGTGGCCATCGTGCCAGTGCCGATGACACCGACCCGCTGAATCTCACGCACCTGCACCGCACTGTCCACTTCGGACGGCGTCAGCGCATCCTCGACGACCACCGGCGAGTCGGGCCCGTCATACGTGTAGAACCCACGCCCGGTCTTCCGCCCCAGCAGCCCCGCCGTGATCATCTGCTTCAGCAACGGCGCCGGCGCATGCAGCCGATTCCGCGACTGGTGGTACATCGTGTCAAGGATCTCGTAGGCCGTATCAAGGCCGATGAGGTCCAGCAACGCCAACGGCCCCATGGGATACCCACACCCATAACGCATGGCCGCATCCAAGTCCTCGCGCGTCGCGTACTTGGCCTCCAGCATCTTCACCGCGTGGTTGAGATACGGGAACAGCAACGCGTTGGCGATGAACCCGGCCCGGTCCCCGATCACGACCGGCGACTTGCCCAGCCGCTCGGTGAACGCCACCACATCAGTGATCACGTCCGGCTCGGTGACAACCGTCCGCACGACCTCAACCAGCTTCAACACCTGCGTGGGGTTGAAGAAGTGCAGCCCGACGACCTTGCCGGGCCGCTTGGTCACCACCCCGATCTCAGTGATCGACAGCGACGACGTGTTGGACGCGATGATCGCCTCAGGCTTCAGCACCTCATCAAGCGCCTTGAAAATCCGGCTCTTGAGCTCAACGCTCTCCGGCACGGCCTCGATCACCAGATCGCAGTCCGAGAGGCTGCTCAACTCGAGCGAAGTGGAAACGCGCCCCTGAAGCGCACTCTTCTCGTCCTCAGTGAGCTTCTCCCGCTTAACGGCCCGCAACGTCGAGTGCTCAAGGTGCCCAAGCCCCCGCTCAACGCCAGCCGCGTCGACCTCCACCACCTTCACCGAAAGCCCGGTGCGCGCAAGTACCTCCACAATGCCCGCGCCCATCGTCCCGAAGCCGACGACACCGACGGTGCTGATTTCGCGCGCCACTGCAGACCTCCCTGCGGGGTAAAGCGTGGGCTACCAATGAGTAACTTGCGGGCGACTATGCCACTCCCAACACAAACCGGCGCCGTGAGCTTCGCCATCAGGATCGAAACAGTTATCGGTCCAGCAAACGCCTAGAACCAAGGTAGTACCAGGTCACCCCAGGTGGCCGAACGAAGCTTGAGCCATCCGTGCACCCCGACCCGCCACGGCGGCCAAGCGATGGCGCAGCCGAGCAGTACCGATGGCG
>NZ_JYJG01000419.1 GCF_000955955.1 Lentzea aerocolonigenes | reverse complement strand
AGCTGGTGCGGCGCGGGCACGAGGTCCTCATCGAGCACGACGCCGGTGCGGGCTCGTCTTTTCCGGACCACGAGTACACCTCCGCGGGCGCGCGCATCGCCGCCACCGCCGACGAGGTGTGGGGTCTCGCTGACCTGGTGCTGAAGGTCAAGGAGCCGATCGAGCCCGAGTACCACCGGATGCGCCGTGATCAGGTGCTCTTCACCTACCTGCACCTGGCGGCGAGTGCCGAGTGCACGAAGGCGATTGCTTCTGCGGGCATCACGGCGATCGCCTACGAGACCGTGCAGCTGCCGGACGGGTCGCTGCCGTTGCTGGCGCCGATGAGCGAGATCGCCGGGCGGATGGCGGCTCAGGTCGGCGCGCACTGCCTGGAGCGAGCCCAAGGCGGGCGGGGTGTGCTGCTGGGCGGCGCTCCTGGCGTCGCGGCGGGCAAGGTCGCGGTGATCGGCGCGGGCGTGGCGGGGATGAACGCGGCGACGATGGCGGTCGGCATGCAGGCCGAGGTCATCGTGCTGGACAACAACGTGAACCGGTTGCGGCAGATCGACTTCACCTACCGCGGGCACCTGCAGACGATCGCGTCGAACGTCTACGAGGTCGAGAAGGCCTGCCAGTGGGCGGATCTGGTGGTCGGCGCGGTGCTGGTACCGGGGGCGAAGGCGCCGAAGCTCGTCAGCAACTCGTTGGTGGCCAGGATGCGTCCCGGCAGCGTGCTCGTGGACATCGCGGTCGACCAGGGCGGCTGTTTCGAGGACACCAGGCCGACGACGCACGACGACCCGACCTACCGCGTGCACGACTCCGTGTTCTACTGCGTCGCGAACATGCCCGGCGCGGTGCCGAACACGTCGACGTACGCGCTGACGAACGTGACACTGCCGTACGTGCTCGCGTTGGCGGACAAGGGCTTCGAGCGGGCTGTGGCGGAGGATCCCGCGTTGGCGAAGGGTGTCAACGCGCGTGCAGGAGAGATCGTTCTGGAAGGGCTGGCGTGATCGTTGATCTGGTGGCGGGCTATCTCGACCACCTCGCCGTCGAACGCGGCACGGCACGCAACACGCTCGACTCCTACACGCGCGATCTGCGCCGGTACACCGAGCACCTGGAGTCCATCGGGGTCACCGAACTCGGTGCGGTGACCGAGATACAGGTGAGCGAGTTCCTGGCGGCGTTGCGCGAGAGTGGTCTCGCGGCGTCGTCGGCGGCACGGACGTTGGTTGCCGTGCGCGGGTTGCACCGCTTCGCGCACAGGGAAGGCGTTGTGCCGCATGACGCCGCACGGGCCGTGCACCCGCCGTCGCCTCCTAAGCGGCTGCCGAAAGCCTTACCGGTCAACGACGTCCTGACGCTGCTCGAAAATGTGGGAAACCTCAGGGACAAGGCCCTGCTGGAGCTGCTGTACTCGACCGGAGCGCGGATTTCCGAGGTCGTGGGTCTGGACGTGGACGACATCGACGCTTCCGAGAGGACGGTGTTGCTGGACGGAAAAGGCGGAAAACAACGGCTCGTCCCGGTCGGGCGACCGGCACTGGCCGCTGTGGACGCGTATCTGGTGCGCGCGCGGCCGGCGCTGGCGGCGAAAGGTCGTGGCACGCCTGCGTTGTTCTTGAACGCGCGCGGCGGAAGGCTCTCGCGGCAGAGCGCGTGGACGGTCCTGAAGACCGCCGCGGAGGACGCCGGAATCACTGCTGCGGTGTCGCCGCACACGTTGCGGCATTCGTTCGCCACCCATCTGTTGGAAGGGGGTGCGGACGTTCGGGTGGTGCAAGAACTTCTCGGGCATGCATCGGTTACGACCACTCAGGTGTACACACTGGTAACCGTTACGACTTTGAGGGAGGTCTACGCAACTGCACACCCTCGGGCCACTGGAACATGAGGCTTCCACGGGTACGGTGGACGAGTGCCGAACTTGGACGAGCCGTCCCCACAGGCCATTGATCTCGCCGCGGTGCTGCACGCGCTGAGCGACCCGACCCGGCTCGCGGTCGTGCGCCAGATCCAGCTGAGCGGCGAGAGGCTGTGCGGGGCTTTCGAGGTTGACGTGGCGAAGTCGACCCTCTCCCAGCACCTGCGCGTGTTGCGCGAAGCCGGCCTCACGCGAACACGCTGCCGCGGCAACCAGCGGTGGGTGTCGCTGCGCCGTGACGACCTGGATCATCTCTTCCCGGGCCTGCTCGACGTGGTGCTCTCCGCCGCTGACAGGCGTACACGAGCGGATGTTCCGGCGTAACAAAGTCTTGACAAAGCTCGGCGAGGCGCGTTGCCGCTCGCACGGGTGCGGCCTAGGCTGCGCCCGGAGAGACGACTACGACCAGTGAGGGAACGCCAGCCATGTCGACACCGGAGCACGCTTTCGCGCCCCGTGCCGATCTGAGCCTGGCTCCGCACGCCGCGCCGGTGGACGACGTCGCCACGGAGCAGGTCGACGGCATCGGCCCGACCGGCAGACCGCGCCGGCACACCCCGGATCCGCCCGCGCTGCTGCACCACGGCCCGGCGAAGATCCTCGCGGTGTGCAACCAGAAGGGCGGCGTCGGCAAGACGACGTCGACCATCAACCTGGGCGCCGCGCTGGCCGAGTACGGCAGACGCGTGCTGCTGGTGGACTTCGACCCCCAGGGCGCGCTGTCGGTCGGTCTCGGCGTGCACCCGCACCAGCTGGAAACCACGATCTACAACGTGATCATGGAAGGTGACACCGCCGTCGGCGACGTCATCCGCAAGACCATGGTCGACGACATGGACCTGCTGCCGAGCAACATCGACCTCTCGGCGGCGGAGATCCAGCTCGTGTCCGAGGTGGGCCGCGAACACACTCTGGTGCGCACCCTTCGTCCCGTCATCGACCACTACGACTACGTGCTGGTCGACTGCCAGCCCTCGCTCGGCCTGCTCACGGTGAACGCCCTCGCGGCCGCGGACGGTGTGCTGATCCCGCTGGAGTGCGAGTTCTTCTCGCTGCGCGGGGTGGCGCTGCTCATCGACACCATCGAGAAGGTCAAGGAACGGTTGAACCCCAAGCTCAACATCACCGGCATCCTCGCCACGATGTACGACCCGCGCACGCTGCACTCGCGCGAGGTCATGGCCCGCGTCGTGGAGGCGTTCGGCGACATCGTGTTCGACGCGGTCATCAACCGCACGGTCCGCTTCCCGGAGACGACCGTCGCGGGCGAGCCGATCACGCGGTGGGCCCCTCGTTCTTCCGGTGCCAACGCGTACCGCGCGCTGGCTCGCGAGGTGATCGCCCGGTGAACCGTCGCCCTTCACTGCCGGGCGCGGCCGAGCTGTTCCGGCTGACTTCGTCTCCTGCTCCTGACGTTTCTGCTCCTGACGTTTCTGATTCGGTCGAGCCGCCGCAGCAGCGTCGTGGCTCGGGGCGGACCAAGCACACCACGAAGATCACGGTGTACGTGTCCGACGAGGAACTGATGGCGCTGGAGCAGGCGCGTCTGCTGCTGCGCGGCTCGCACGGCCTGGGCGTGGACCGCGGGCGTGTCGTGCGCGAGGCGATCGCGATCGTGCTGGACGACCTCGAGACGCACGGTGACGCGTCGATGCTGGTACGCAGGTTGCGCGAGCAGTGACAGAGGAAGTTCCTGACGCTCCGGTCGACGACGGCAAGTTCAAGGTCAGGCTCACCAACTTCGAGGGCCCGTTCGACCTGCTGCTGCAGCTGATCTCGCAGCACACCCTGGACGTGACCGAGGTGGCGTTGCACCAGGTCACCGACGACTTCATCGCGCACATCCGCGGGATGGGCTCCGACTGGGACCTCGACGAGACGACCGAGTTCCTGGTGATCGCGGCGACGTTGCTCGATCTGAAGGCCGCTCGGCTGCTGCCTGCCGGTGATGTCGAGGACGAGGACGACCTGGCGCTTTTGGAGGCCCGGGACCTGCTGTTCGCGCGGTTGCTGCAGTACCGGGCCTACAAGCAGGTGGCGGCTCTGTTCGCGGAGCTGGAGCAGGGTGCTTACCGCCGGTATCCGCGGTCGGTGTCGCTGGAGCCCCGGTTCGAGGGGTTGCTGCCCGAGGTGATGCTCGGAGTGACGCCGGACAAGTTCGCCCTGATCGCGGCCGCCGCGTTCCGGCCGAAGCAGAAGCGGACCCTGTCGGTCGACCACATCCACCAGCACCGGGTGTCGATCCGCGAGACGGCTGACGTGCTGCGCGCGCTGCTGATCGAGCGCGGCACGGCGTCGTTCGCGGAGATCGTCGCGGACTGCTCGGAGACCATGGAGGTCGTGGCGCGGTTCCTGGCGCTGCTGGAGCTGTACCGGGAGAAGTCGCTCGCGTTCGAGCAGGAGGACGCGCTCGGGCCGCTGCAGGTGACGTGGGTCGGTGGGACGTTGGAACAAGCGCAGGCACAGGTGCACGCCGGCGACGAGGACGAGGACTACGGCGGATGAGCGAGCCACTGGTGGGGCCGGACGCGGCAGAGGTCGAGAACCCCGGCCCGGCGTTCGACGCGGCCCAGGCAAACGATGAAGGGAACCTTCATCGAC
>NZ_JYJG01000418.1 GCF_000955955.1 Lentzea aerocolonigenes | reverse complement strand
GAGGTGGATGAAGGTTCCCTTCATCCCGAGCCCGAGCCCGAGCCCGCCGAAGCCGTCGAGCCTGAGCCAGGGGCTCAGGAGACGCCTGACTCGGGCCCCGCCGAGCCGGAAGCGGAGACCGGCGCCGACCCCGAGGACGCCGCCGACGCCGCCACCCTCGAAGCCCAGCTGCTCGCCGCCGCCCCCGAGGAAGCCATCGAGGACTCGGGCCTGCCGGACCTCGCCGACGACCAGGAGTTCGAGGCAGCGATCGAGTCCGTGCTGCTCGTGGTGGACAGCCCGATCGCGGAAGACCAGCTCAGCAGTGCCCTTGAGCAGCCGGTTAAGCGAATCAAGGAGGCACTCCGTAGACTCTCCACCCGGTACACCGAGTCCGGCAGTGGCATCGACCTGCGCAGGGCGGGGGACGGCTGGCGGTTCTACACGCGGGACCGGTACGCCCCGTTCGTGGAGAAGCTGCTGCTCGACGGCCAGCGCGCGAAACTCACCCGCGCGGCCCTGGAGACGCTCGCGGTGATCGCCTACCGGCAGCCTGTTACGCGGGCGCGGATCGCGGCGGTTCGTGGCGTCAACGTGGACGGTGTGATTCGGACCCTGGTCGCGCGCGGGCTCATCGAGGAGACGGGCACGGACAGCGACACGGGTGGGATTCTGTACCGCACGACCGAACTGTTCCTGGAGCGGTTGGGGCTCTCGTCACTGCGAGATCTGCCTCCAATCGCGCCGCTGCTGCCCGAAGTGGATGCGATCGACGATGTCTGAGAACGAGGGCGTGCGCCTGCAGAAGGTGCTCGCACAGGCGGGGATCGCCTCGCGCCGCGCTTCAGAGGAGCTGATCGACCAGGGGCGCGTCCAGGTCGACGGCAAGGTCGTGCGCGAGCAGGGGCGCCGGATCGACCCCGAGACGGCGGTCGTGCACGTCGACGGCGTGCGGGTGCAGATCCGCGAGGACGTCGTGACGATCGCGCTGAACAAGCCGTTCGGCATGCTGTCGACGATGGAGGACGACCTGGGCCGCCCGTGCGTGGGCGACCTGGTGCGCAACCGCGCGGAGCGGCTGTTCCACGTCGGGCGGCTCGACGCCGAGACCGAGGGCCTGCTGCTGCTCACCAACGACGGCGAGCTCGCGCACCGGTTGATGCACCCGAGCTACAACGTCAAGAAGACCTACCTCGCCGAGGTCCCCGGCCCGGTCGAGAAGGGTCTCAACAAGAAGCTGAAGGCCGGCGTCGAGCTGGAGGACGGCCCGGTCAAGGTCGACTCCTTCAAGCTCATCAGCGCCGTCCCCGGCAAGGCGCTCGTCGAGATCGTGCTGCACGAGGGCCGCAAGCACATCGTGCGCCGCCTGATGGAGCACGTCGGCTACCCAGTGCAGTCGTTGGTGCGCGTCGCGGTCGGTGACGTCTCCCTCGGCAACCAGCGCCCCGGCTCGATGCGCGTCCTGAACCGCCAGGAAGTCGGCGGTCTTTACAAGCTCGTCGGTCTCTGATCACACTCTGACCCGTGCCCCTCCGGTCCCCCGAGAACCGGAGGGGCCTCGGCGATCCCCCGATCACCACCTGCAACGAAAACGCTACGAGCGAACACGTTGTAAGGGGTCGGCCATGCGCATTGAACAACAGGGTGTGGACAATCGGTCACAGGGGGAGACCGACATGCCACGTACCGAACGTCCGCTGGACAGCGAAGAGACCGAGCTCGGCAGCTTTGCCGCCGACCTGCGCAAACTGCGAGACGAGGCGGGCAAACCGTCCTACCGGGTTCTCGCCGCACGCGCGCACTACTCGGCGGCCACGCTGTCGGATGCCGCCGGCGGCAAGAAGCTGCCGACGCTCCCCGTCACCCTGGCCTTCGCCAAGGCCTGTGGCGGCGACGAGCAGGAGTGGGAACAGCGGTGGCGGGCGATCGCCGCGCCTCCCGAGCCGAGCGGCGACGCCCCGTACGTGGGGCTGAAGGCGTTCCAGCGGGAGGACGCCGACCGGTTCTTCGGCCGCGAGAAGCTCACCGCGAAGCTCGTCGACCTGGTCGCGAGCCGCCCGCTCGTCGGCGTCTTCGGGGCGAGCGGCTCCGGCAAGTCCTCACTGCTGCGCGCGGGCCTGCTGCCCCGCCTGGACCGCGCCGTGATCTTCACGCCGGGCGCTCAGCCGGCCGACGAGTGCGCTGTCCGGCTCGCCCAGGCGACCGGACACTCGGCGGTGGTGCTGCGCGCCGAGCTCGAAGACCCAGCCGGGCTGGGCCTGATCGCCAGGCAGCACGACCTGACCCTCGTCATCGACCAGTTCGAGGAAGTCTTCACGCTGGCGGGGCCGGAGCAGCGCGACTGGTTCGTCCAGGCCCTCGTGAAGGCACCACGTGTGGTCATCGGGGTGCGCGCCGACTTCTACGGCCACATCGGTCGCCACCCGGAACTCGTCGAGGCCCTCGAGGGCGCACAGCTCCTCGTCGGCCCGATGACCGCGGACGACCTCCGCCGTGCCATCACCCAGCCCGCCCTGCACGTCGGTGCGACGGTGGAAACCGCGCTGGTCACCCGCCTCGTCGCGGACGTGGCGGGCCAGGCGGCCGCGCTCCCGCTCGTCCAGCACGCCCTGGTCGAGACCTGGCACCGGCGTCGCGGCATGACGCTCTCGCTGGTCGGCTACGAGCAGGCGGGCGGTGTCGAGCACGCCATCGCGCGCACCGCCGAAGCGGTGTACGAGCAGCTGAGCGGGGACCAGCAGCAGATCGCTCGCCGCACGTTCCTGCGCCTCATCGCACTCGGTGAAGGCACCGAGGACACCAAGCGGAGAGCCGCCCGTGAAGACCTCGACGCCGAGGTTCTGGAACGCCTCGCCAACGCCCGTCTGGTCACCCTCACCGAACACCACGCCGAGCTGACCCACGAGGCGCTCATCCGCTCCTGGCCGCGGCTGCGCGACTGGATCGCCGAGGACCGCAACGCGCTGCGCGTCCACCACCAGCTCACCGAGGCCGCCGCGCAGTGGGACGGCGACCGCGACCTCCTCTACAAGGGCGCCCGGCTCGCCCAGGCCGCCGAACTGAGCCCGGACTCGCTCACCGAACCAGAACGCGAGTTCCTCACCGCCAGCCAAGCCGACGGACGCCGCCGAGCCCGCCGCACCCGAGTGGTGGTGGCCGTCCTGTCGGTGCTGGTCCTGCTGCTGGCGGGCACCGTCGTGTTCGCGGTCGACCAGGCGGGCGAGGCGTCCCGGCAACGAGACGTCGCGGTCGCCGCCAGCGTCGCCGCCGAGGCACGACGGCTGGCGCTGCTGCCGACCGACTCCGGCGAGGCGGTCCGCGTCGCGTTGGCGGCCTACAAGGTGGCACCCACCGAGGCGAACCGGGACGCGCTGTTCTTCGTCGAGGCGACGAAACGGCGCGAGCTGATCGGGACGAACACGCCAGAAGACACCCGCTTCATCAAGAACGACGGTGGCCACCTGTTCATGACGGTCAAGGGGTACGAGCTCGAAACGCCGCTCTGGGACCTCCGCGACCACGGCCAGGGCCGGTACCACGGTGTCCTGAACGGGCGCCCGGTCGTCGTCAGCGACGACGACAAGCGCGCGATCGTCGCGACGACGCGGGGCGTGGAGCTGATGGACATCACCAACCCCCTCAGCCCGCGCACCCTGGCCGAGGTCGACGCGATTGCCTACCGCGAGACCGGCCTGGCGGCGGACAGCGCGCTGAACAGCTTCGCGGGCACCGTCGCGGTCGTGGGCAGCTTCCGCGACCTGAAGGCCAAGCTCTGGCGGTACGAGGGATCCAGCGTGCTGCGGGAGTTCGACATTCCCGGTGCCAACCCGGCGACGGCCCTGCGCATGTCCCCGGACGGCCACGTCCTGGCCGTGTCGCGGGAGGACACCGCGGCCGTCGAGCTCTGGCGGATCGACGGCGAGACGGTGCACAAGGTGAGCGAGACCGTGCCGCAGAGGACCTTGCTGCCCACCCGCTTCAGCGCCGACGGCAGGTTCCTCCTGCTGGTCAGCTCGGCGGTGGGGCAGGTACAGGTGTGGGACGTCGCTGATCCCGCGAAGCCGGTGGTGCAGGCCGACATCCCGACCCTGCCGAAGGCCGAGCTCAAGATCGCGTTCTCCCCGGACGGCCGCAGCGTGCTGCTCGGCACCGACCGTTCCGCGCACATCTGGGACGTCTCGCAGCCCGGCAGGCCGGTGCGTGCCGGCGCCTTCGAGAACTTTCCGGACAACATCACCGCGGTCGACCACTGGTCACCGCCGTACGGGTTCGTCGCCGTGACCGAGCGCAACATCTGGCAGCTGCGCACCGACGTGGACCAGATGATCCGCGACCTGTGCCAGGGCGGCATGGAGCTGTCCGACGCGGACTGGGCGAAGTACTTCCCGGAGGTCGCGCGGGTGCCGGTCTGCTGAGGTCAGGAGCCTGAGGGGAGACCGAGGTCCCGCGCGTGCATCTGCGTGGGCCTCGGGTCGTCCGGGAGCCGGCCGCGGTACCAGCCGCCGCCGACCCACTCCTCGACGATGAACGTCGTGCCGGCGGGAATGCGCTTGGGCGGTTCACCCGGCCAGTTCAGCAGGACGCCGCGGACCATCTCGCAGACCATCCGGGCGGTTGTAGTCGACATCGCGAGCGCCCCCTCGTCATCGGTATCACCGAATTTAAGGACGTCTCGTTGTCCACGGTCGGTGTCCGGAGGTTGACAACAAGTGCGGACATGGGATCTGAGCCGTGGGTGGCAGCAGCGCGAGGCCACCCACGGCCACTCCGGCGCCGGTTCGGGGCGAAAGCACCGGGCCTTTCCCCAATGAACTGATGTGCCGACGTTAGGGCGAACGGGTTGTTCACGGTCAGGCGTTGGCCGCTGAACAAAGTTCTCTGAACAATGACGGGATGCCGAGACGGGAACGCCCTCTCGACCAGGGCGAGAGCGGTCTCCTGCAGTTCGCCGCGGATCTGCGCCGGCTGCGGGAGCGGGCGGGCAGCCCCACCTACCGGGAGCTGAGCCGGCGGGCGCACTACTCGGCGGCCGCGTTGTCCGAGGCGGCCGGTGGGCGGAAGCTGCCGAGCCTCGCGGTGACGAAGGCATACGTCAAAGCCTGCGACGCCGACCCGGAGGAGTGGGTGCGACGGTGGCACGAGGTCGCGGAGTCGGCACCGCACGGGGCGAACGACAGCCCGTACGTCGGGCTGGCGATGTTCCAGCCCGGTGACGCGCCGAAGTTCTTCGGGCGCGAGCGGTTGACGGCCGAGCTGCTCGCGACGACGAACCGGTTCACGGGCGTGTTCGGGCCGTCCGGCGTGGGGAAGTCGTCGCTCCTGCGCGCCGGTCTCATCGCCCGCACCCGCGAACCGGTGCTGTTGTTCACGCCCGGCGCGAACCCCGTGGAGGAGTGCGCGGTCGCGCTGGCGTTGCTCACCGGGGCGGACGCGGTGGAGCTGGCCGAGGAGCTGGCGGATCCTGCCGCGCTGCACCGCAAACACGAGCACCTCGTGGTCGTGGACCAGTTCGAGGAGCTGTTCACGTTGTGCCGCACTGAGGAGCTGCGTGCGTGGCTCATCGCGGCGCTCAAGGACTGCGCGAAGGTCGTCATCGGCGTGCGCGCCGACTACTACGGGCATTGCGCGCACTATCCCGAGCTCGTCGAGATGCTGAAGAGCAGCCAGGTCATGGTCGGCGCGATGACGCCCGACGAGCTGCGCCTCGCCATCACCGAGCCCGCCGCCGTCGCGGGTGCGAAGATCGAGACTTCGTTGCTGGCCAGGCTGATGGCAGACGCGGTGGGCCAGGCCGCGGTGTTGCCGTTGCTGTCCCACGCACTCGCGGAGACCTGGCTGCACCGCCGCGGGATGACGCTCACGCTGTCCGCGTACGAGGAGGTGGGCGGCGTCGAACACGCCGTCGCCCGTACCGCGCAGGAGGTCTTCGACAGCCTCACGCCCGCGCAACAGGCGCAGGCGAAACGGATCCTGCTCCGGCTCGTCACCGCCGAGGACACGAAACGCCGTGCCCACAAGGACGAGCTCGAAGCCGACGAGGACGTCGTGCGAGAACTGGCCGCCGCCCGGCTCGTCGTCATCGACCGCGACGGCGTCGAACTGGCGCACGAGGCGTTGATCCGCAGCTGGCCGGCGCTGCACGCGTGGATCGAAGAAGACCGCGAGAACATCAAGGCACAACGCGAACTCACGCACGCCACGCAGACCTGGGAGTCACTCGACCGCGATCCCGGCGCGTTGTTCCGCGGCCGCCGGCTGGTGAACGTTCCGCCCGGCCTCGCCCTGAACTCCAGGGAACGCGCGTTCCTGGCCGCCAGCCTCGCCGCCGAGGAAGAAGTCTCCACGAGCGCACGAAGACGCACCCGCCGCCAGCGCCAGCTGCTCGCCGCACTGGCCACCCTGATCGTCGTCGCGGCCAGCTCGACCGTCTTCGCCTTGCAGGCCGGCAGAACCGCCGCCGAACAACGTGCCGCCGCAGTCGTCCTGAAAGCCGTGGGAGAAGCCGCCGCGCTGCGCTCCACCAACCCCGATCTGGCCCAGCAGGTGGCCCTCGGCGCCTACCAGCTGGTGCCGTTGTCCCAGGCGCGCAACGGTTTGCGCCAGGAGGACGTGCCCACCCAGGTCCTGTGGAACGCCCAAGCCGAAGTGACCGCACTCGTCGTCGGCCCGACCCAGCAACAGGTGGTCACCGGTCACCGCGACGGCACGGTGGAGCTGACGGACCTCGACGACCTGCCGTCACCGCGCACTTCCCACGAGGCCACCAGGCATTCCGGTGCCGTGACCGCGCTCGCCATGGACTCGACCGGCGGCCTGGTCGCCTCCGCCGGCGACGACGGCGCCGTGCGCGTCGTGGACGTGTCGCTCGGCAAACCCCGCGAGCTCGCAGTTCTCCCGGCCCGCGCCACCGCGATCGCCTGGCAGGGCACGACTCTCGTCACGACCGACCACGACGGCGCACTGAGCTTCTGGACCGACCTGCGTCGCGAGCACCCCAGACTGCTGCTCAGCACCCAGCTCGACCTGGGTCCGTTGGCGGGCATGGCTTTCCGCGAGGACGGCCACATCCTCGCGGCCACCACCACGGGCCGTTCCGTCCACCTCGTCGACGTCTCGGACCCGCGCAGCCCCACACTCGTGTCCCTGACCAAGGAGTTCGCCGGATCAGCCCAGTTCGCCGGCCAGAACCTGCTCCTGACCACCGCCACGACGGCCGTGCACGTCTGGGACACCACCGATCCGCGCGATCCCGTGCTGCGCGCCGAGATCCCGTCCGGCGGCGGTGCGATCACCTCGGCGTGGCTCGGCACCGACAGCGTCGCGGTGGCCACGGACGACGGCCTGGTGCGCCTCTGGCAGCTCAAGGATCAGCAGGACCCGGTCGAGCAGGCCCTGCTGCGCGCTCACGTCGGGCCGGTCGCGGCGGTCGGCCTCACGCCCAAGGGCGACGAGGTCGTGACAGGTGGCGCGGACAAGGCCGTGCGGCTGTGGAACGTCGACCTGCGCGATCCGGCGGTGCGGATCTGCGAGCAGGTGATCAGGAAGATGACCCGCGAGGAGTGGGAGCGGTACTTCGGCGACCTCGACTTCGCTCCGCCGTGCCGTGGCTGAAAGCGAGCTGCAAGAACCCGCTCGCTAGGTTCGCCCGATGCCGATCTTGCGCACCGCCGGCGTGCTCGCCGCAGCCCTCGCCCTCGCGGGTTGCGGCACCGAGCAGCACTCGAGCACCCCGCAATCCACCAGCACGACCTCGACGACGACCAGCACCACCGCGCCGGCGACGACCACGCCACCGAAGCCGACGGCCAAGGACGGCAAGGACTTCGCGCAGTGCGCGGACGGCAGCTGCGAGATCTCGATCGGCGAGCCCGTCACGATCGCCGTCGCGGGCAACAGCTTCGTCGTGAAGAGCGTCGCTGACGACGGGCTGGAGTTCGAGCTGCAGCTCGCGAGCGGTGGCACGGCGTCCGGCACGCTCAAGGGCACCTGCGGGTCGATCATGAAGTTCTACCTGGACGGGACGGGTGGCGGGACCGGCACGTTCTGCAACCCGGACAACGCTCCGCAGCCCGCGCCGACGCCCGAACCAGGGGTGTTCCAGCTCCAGCTGGCGGGGTTGAACGATCACCAAGCGGTTGTCCGGATGGTGACCGGTTAGCGGGGCGTTAGACGCAGGGCGAACCTCTGGTGGACAATCCGGCCGGGAGGCGGCATGCCACGAGGGGAACGACCGCTGGGTCCGGAGGACACCGCGCTGCTGAAGTTCGCCGGTGACCTGCGCAGACTGCGTGACCAGGCCGGCAAACCGAGCTATCGCGAGCTGGCCAGGCGGGCCAACTACTCGCCCACGGCGTTGTCCGACGCGGCGGGTGGGCGCAAGCTCCCGTCGCTCGCGCTGACGCTGGCGTTCGTGCGGGCCTGCGAGGGCGATCCCGCGCCCTGGACCCGCAGGTGGCGTGAGCTCGCCGCCGAACACGCTCTGCCACTGCATCCCAACGCACCGTATCCGGGCGCCGAACCGTTCGGCGAGGACGACGCGAAGAGGTTCTTCGGGCGTGAGGTCCTCGTCGAGCAGATCGTCGAGTCGACCAGGACCAAACCGCTCACCGTGCTCGTCGGAGCATCGGGTGCGGGCCGCACCTCGCTGCTCGCCGCCGGTCTCAAGCCGGCCTTCGACGACGCCGTGGTGATCACGCCCGGCGAGCACGCGCTCGAGGACCTGGCCGCCGCCCTCGCGGAGGTCTTCGAGAACACCACCGGCGAGCAGCTCGCCGCCGAGTTCCGGCAGGACCCCGACCACGTCCGGCTGCGGATCCGCCAGCACCGGCCCGGTCTCACGCTGCTCGTCGACGACTTCGAGAAGGCGCTCGGTCAGCAGGACTTCGTCTCCGCCCTCACCCGCTGCCCGCACGTCGTCGTCGCGGTCCGCGCGGACCGGCGGGACCGGTGCGCGGACCTCGGCGGCCACGAGATCGTCATCGAGCCGATGAGCGCGGACCAGCTGCGCCGCGCGATCACCGAGCCCGCCGCCAAGATCGGCGCGACCGTCGAGACCGCGGTGATCGCCCGGCTGGTCGCGGACGCCGCGAACCAGCACGCGCTGCCGTTGGTGCAGCAGACGCTCACCGAGACATGGCGGCGCAAACGCGGCATGACGCTGTCGCAGGCCGGGTTCGAGGAGGCCGGCGGCATCGAGCACGTCGTCGCGCGGGCGGCGACGAGCTTCTTCGAGGGCTTGAGCGAGGACGACCGAAGAGCGGCGAAACGAGTCTTCCTGCGGCTGGTTTCCGTGCAGCGCAACGGAATCGTGCAACGCAGAACCCGCAAGCTCGACATCGACGCGCGCCTGCTCGACCTGCTCGTCAAGGCCAGGCTGGTCACGATCACCGAGGACGGCGTCGCGCTCGCCCACGACGCGGTGCTGCGCTGGCCCAGGCTCACCGAGTGGATCGACGAGGAACGCGAGAACCTCGGCACGCACCAGCAGCTCGTCACCGCGATCGAGCTGTGGGAGGCGAGCGACCGCGACCCGCTGGCGCTCTACCGGGGTGCGCGGCTGCGCAAGGCCAAGGACCTGGGCGACTTCCTGACCGCGCAGGAACGCCGGTTCGTCGACATCAGCACCAGGCGCGAGACGCGGCGCTCCACGGCGTTGATCGCGGTGATGGCCGTGCTGATCGCACTCGTGCCCGGCACCGTCGTCTACGCGCTGGCCAACGAACGCAAGATCACCGAGCTGAACGACCGCGAGCTCGGCGGCAAGGCGATCTCCGAGTCCGAGGCGCTGATGGAGCAGCGGCAACCGTACGCGGACAAGTACGCGCTGGTCGGCTACACGGTCAACCCGTCGATCGAGGCCGAGAAGGTGCTGCGGCTGGCCAACGCGGTCACCCACGGCATCCCGTTCACCGGCACACCGGCGGACAACGCGAGCGTGCAGGTCGCGCCGCGCGGCGAGCTGGCCGCGGTGACCGACGAGGACGGCACCGACCGCGTGTGGAGCCTCGACGAGGGCCGTGCGCTGCCGGGCAAGCGGTTCTTCGACCGGCACACGGTCGTCAAGCTGGCCGAGCACCGCGCTGTCACGCAGGACGCCACCGGCCGTCAGCACCTGTGGGACGTCAAGAGCGCCAACGACATCACCTACCTCACCGCGCTCGACGACCGGTTCCGGGTCATGGACATCAGCGCGGACGGCTCGCGGCTCGCCGGCAAGATCGGCGGGGTGGACGAGCTCGGCCTCCCGACACCGGACAGCACCGAGCGCACCACGCTGTACGACCTCGGCGACCCGAGGCACCCGCGCCAGCTGCCGTTGCCCGCGTCGGTGCGCGATGCCGGGATCATGGCGTTGAGCTACGACGGCCGTGAGCTCGCGACCGGCGTGTGGGACGCGGCCAAGAGCACCACGACCCTGGAGTTCTGGGCCGTCGGCGGCACCTTCGCGCCCGCCGCGCCGCCGTTGCCGCAGAACGTCTACGTCCACAGCCTCACCTACAGCAGCGACGGCCGCTGGCTCGCCGTCGAGCACTCGCCGCAGGGCATCGTCCAGGTCTGGCAGCGCGTGCCCAGCGGAGCCCCGGTGCTGCGCGCGACGATCGACAGCGTGACGCGGTCGACCGCGCACGTGACGTTCACCGACGACGGTCGCGTGGCCGTGGTGCGCGACAACATCTTCGAGGTGCAGCAGCTGTACACGTCCGGGCGCCCGGCGGACCGGCTCGCGTACGTGACGGGGCAGGGCCGGGGCGTGCAGCCGATGTACCGGCCGCAGTACGGCGACTTCCTGGTGCGCTCCGGGGCGGACAACCCCGAGTTGCTGCCGTACGTGCTCGACGCCAGTCGCATCATCAAGAAGATGTGTGAAAAAGACGAAGCACGGCTCTCGGACTCCGAATGGGTGAAGAGCTTCGGCGAAGTGGAGCGCGTCAAGGTGTGCGGATCGCGCTGATCTGTGGGAAACAACCTGGAGTTGGGCAAGCACGCATTGTGAACGGGAGATCCACTCTCTAGGGTGACCGAGTGCGTGCGTTCACAAGGGGACTCCTCGGCATCGCCGGGTTTCTCGTGCTGTGGGAGCTCTTAGGACGCTCTCCGCTCCTCCCTGCGGAATCGCTGCCGCCACCGTCCGTCGTGTTCGGTGAGCTGGTCACGCAACTGACTTCGCCCGACTTCATCCGTCATGTCGTGGCAACAGTTCTGGCACTGCTGATCGCCATCGTGATCGCGATCGCCATCGCGGTGCCGAGTGGACTCGTGCTCGGCAGCGTCCCGGCCGTTCGCCACGCGACGCGCGCGGTCATCGAGTTCCTGCGCCCGATCCCTTCTGTGGCACTGATTCCGCTCGCGCTGGTGATGCTGGGCTTCGGCCCGGAAACGAAGATCACGCTGGCCGTGTACGCGGCACTGTGGCCGATCCTGTTCAACACCATTTACGCGCTCGACGAACTTGACCCGCTTCTCGTTGACACAGCAAGGGTTTTCGGAACGGGCCGGCTCGGCGTGCTGTTCTTCGTGGCGCTGCCCAGCGCGTTGCCGTTCGTCCTCACCGGAATCCGGCTCGCGGCGACGACCGCGCTGGTCGTGATGGTGAGCGTGGAGCTGATGGCGGGCAGCCAGGTGGGCCTCGGCTACTTCATCATGGAGGCCCGCAGCGGGCCTGGCCGGATGGACCAGGTGCTGGTCGGCACCGTGGTCGCGGGCGTGATCGGCGTCCTGCTGAACAACGGCCTGGAACGCGTCCGCCGGCGTTGGGTGGCCTGGTGACCAAGTTCCTGCAGCGGTGGACTGTGTTCGCCGGTCTGGTTGTCGTTTGGCAGGTGCTCGGCTGGCTCGCCGACGACCCGTTCTTCCCGCCGCCGTCTCTCATCGTTTCCGCTGCGTGGGAGTGGTGGGTACTCGAGCCGTCGAACTTCTTCGACCACGTGGTGCCGTCCGTGGAGCGATTGCTGGGTGGCTGGGCGATCGCTTCCTTGATCGGTGTGTCGCTCGGGCTCGCGCTGGGCCGCTCGGACCGGGCGATGGAGTACGCGGGCCCGCTGCTGGTGTTCCTGCGCTCCATCCCGCCGCCCGCGCTGGTGCCGGTGTTCCTGCTGCTGTTCCGCGGCGGCACCTCGATGCAGCTCGCGACGATCGTCTTCGGCGTCATCTGGCCGGTGCTGCTGAACAGCGTGGACGGTGCCCGTTCGGTCGACGTGACCAAAGTGGACACTTCCGCGGTCTTCCAGATCCCGCGCTGGCAATGGGTTCTCGGCGTGGTGCTGCCCGCTGCCTCCCCGAAGATCTTCGCGGGCCTGCGGGTTTCGCTTTCTCTGTCGTTGGTGCTGATGGTGATCTCCGAGCTCGTGGGCACGGACAACGGCATCGGTTCGCAGCTCATGCAGGCGCAGCGCGAGTTCGACTACACGCGCATGTGGGCCGGCATCGTCCTGTTGGGCGTGCTCGGCTACGGACTCAACACCGCGCTGCTCGCGGTGGAACGCAGGGTGTTGGCGTGGCAACCGAGGAGTCGGGATGAGCAACATGCTTGAGGTGGCCGACCTAGGCCACACCTACGGCGACCACGAGGCCATCGGCGGCCTCACGTTCACCGTGCGCGCCGGCGAGCTGGTGTGCGTGGTGGGCCCGTCGGGGTGTGGCAAGTCGACACTGCTGCGCACGATCTCCGGTCTGGTCGCGCCCTCTCGCGGCGACGTCTCGTTGAACGGCTCGCACCTGGCCGTGGTCTTCCAGGACTACTCGCGCTCGCTCTTCCCGTGGCTCTCGGTGCAGGGCAACGTGGAGTTCCCGCTGCGGGGCCTTCCTCGCGCTGAACGGCGCGCACGTGCCGCTGAGGCCTTGGAGTGGGTGGGTCTTGGTGCGGCTGCTCGCAAGCGGCCGTGGCAGCTCTCTGGTGGCATGCAGCAGCGTGTGGCGATCGCGCGCGCTCTGGCTTACCGGCCCTCGTTGTTGTTGATGGACGAGCCGTTCGCCTCGGTGGACGCGCAGACCCGGTTCGAGCTGGAGGACCTCTTGCTGCGCGTGCGCCGGGAGCACGACACGACCGTTCTCGTGGTCACGCACGACATCGACGAGTCGGTGTACCTGGGGGACCGGATCCTGGTTCTCTCCGGGTCTCCGGCTCGGCTGGTGGCTGACCTCGAGGTGCCGTTGCCTGCTGAGCGGAACCAGGTGACGACGCGGACCGATGAGGGGTTCGTGGCGCTGCGGTCGAAGGTGGCGCGGCTGTTGAACGTCGGGAAGCCCAGCATGGACATGGAGAAGTGGGCTGCGGCCGAGCGGGAGTCGCTGAGCGAAACCGTGTCTTCCTGACGGACACTTCGTCGCGTGACTGACTGGAACCGGTTCCTCGTCGTCGACGCGGAGCCCGTGGAGGTGTCTGGCGGGCGGGACCGGGTTGTGCTGTTGGGAGAACGGCGGCTGCTCGCCCTGCCGGACAACGGGTATCAGCTGTTGCTGGCGTGGGTGGCCGGGCCGCGCAGAGTGGTGCGCACGCCGGCGCCGATCCATGCCGACCAGGACATCGTCGACACGTTCGTGAACTCGTACCTGGTGGACGCCGGCGCGCCGCCAAGGCCGCGCGGGTTCGCCTGGTACGTGGATCTGCCTGACGGAGTCACGCCTGCCGAGGTGTGGCGCGCGGTCGACGACGGCGGGGAGCACGGGGCGTCTGTGGACCTGAGGCGCGTGCGGCAGGCGATGGAACGAGGACTGGCCGCGCTCTACGACCGGGCTTGAGAAACGGAACAGCCCCGGACCCGCCGTGGTCCGGGGCTGAACTGCGTCGCGGGAGGCGACGAACCTGCAGGCGCCCCGGCGCGTCTCGGGGTTCGCCCACTCTGTACTGGTTACTCGTTGAAGGCACAGTGCGAACAACCTTCTGGAGGAGAACGGCGGGCACTCACCGCTCGGGGGCAGAGCAACTGAGCGCCCGCCGTGACCGTTCCCCCGTGAACTGCCAGGAACGACTGCGACCGTGACGGCTCAGAAGTGGACGTCGACGTCGTTGTGGTTGCCGATGCCGTCGAGCACGTTGATGTCGCCCAGGTTGACGTCACCGATGACCTGGCCGACGTTGTGGTGGATGTCGCCGACCTGCGCGACGTCCTGCACCACGTTGTGGCTGAGGTCGACGGTGTCGTGCACGTCCGCGACGTCCTTGACCAGCACGTCGGTGTGCTTCACGAGCACGTCGGTGTCGACGACGTTCTTCGTCAGCACGTCGGTGTCGAGGTCCTTCACGAGCACGTTGGACACATCGTGCACGTCCGCCGTCACGTCGGAAACGCTCGCCACGTCGGTCACCTTGCTGACGAGGGAGTTGTCGGAGGCGATGTCCGAGACGTTCGAGACGACGTCGGTGCCCTTCAGAACGGTGGCGTCGAGGGTGTTCGACACGTCGCCCAGGCCGGAGAAGTCCGAGACCAGCGCGGTGAGGGCGGAGGGAGCGGCGATTCCGGTCAGGCCGGCCACGTCGGCCACGCCCGTCACGCCGTCGGCGTTGCCCGCGATCTGCAGCAGGCTGTCGACGGCCGGGAGCTCGCTGCCGCCGAGGACGCCGTCCAGGACGTCGACGTTCGGCACGGAGGCGGCGTCGAGGACCAGGGGCAGGATCTCGTGCACGTCGGTCGCGGTGATGTCGTTGAGGCCCGCGTCCTGCAGGCAGCCCATCGGGTCCTGCAGGAACGCCTCGCGGGCGTCCACGTCGGTCAGCAGGCCGAGGGTGAAGTCGTGCAGGGTGATCTGCTCGGTCTGCACCGTGGTGCCACCGGTCTCGACGGTGGTGTTGCCGGTCTCGACGGTCGTCGGGCCGGTCTGCACCGTGGTGGGCTCGGCGGGCGCGGTCTGCTGCATGGGGCTCAGGCTCCTGTAGCTGAATCGGGGGATGTCGTGTTGAACCGTATGGATGAACGACATCCCCCGTCATCGGGAGTTGGCCCCAGATCGTGACGAAACGAGATCCCTAGGGGGACGGTGTCACCCGTTAGGGGACCCCGGGGACTCACCCCATAGGGCGAGATTTGTGCCCTCAGGGGCCGACGTAGTTCTCCGCGAAGGTCGCGCGGTAGGCAGGCGACTCGGCCAGGTGCTCCAGCCGGGCCTGGGCCAGGCGTCCGAAGAACGGCGAGCTCACGTCGGTGTGGATCATGTTCACCATCCACTGGGAGAACTCCTGCGCCCGCCACACGCGGCGCAGGCAGTCGTCGGAGTAGGTCTTGAGGCCGGCCTCCGAACCGGTCTCGTAGAAGGAGATCAGTGCACGTCCGAACGTTGCGGCGTCGTTCATCGCGAGGTTCATGCCCTTGGCGCCGACCGGGGTGATGATGTGGGCTGCGTCACCCAGCAGGTAGAGCCGGCCGTACGACATCGGCTCCACGACGTGGCTGCGCATGTCCAGCACGCGCTTCTCGATGATCTTTCCCTCGGTCAGCGACCACGTGGAGCCCTGCAGCGCGAACCTCTTGTGCAACGCTTCCCACACTTGTTCGTCGGACCAATCCGACGCTTTAGTTCCCACGGGCACCTGCAAGTAGAACCGGGAAACGGAAGGTGATCGCAACATGTGCCCCGCGAAACCATCCTCGTGCAATGCATAAATGATGGCTTTAGTCGACGGCGGTGCCTCCGCGAGAATGGCGAGCCACTCGATTCCGTGCTGATGGGTGAATTCCGTCAGCACTCCGTCGGGAATGGACGGCCGGCTCACCCCGTGGAACCCGTCGCACCCGGCCACGAAGTCCGCGCTGACACACGTGCGTACCCCATCCGCGCTGGTCCAGTGCACAGACGGCGTAGAAGATGTCAGG
Organism: Lentzea aerocolonigenes; assembly: GCF_000955955.1. Classification (GTDB taxonomy): domain Bacteria; phylum Actinomycetota; class Actinomycetes; order Mycobacteriales; family Pseudonocardiaceae; genus Lentzea; species Lentzea aerocolonigenes_A. Next base: position 5,752 of record NZ_JYJG01000418.1, on the reverse strand, counting down.
TCTCGCAACTCCACGTCGCTGACCGAGAACCGGATGTCACCCCCAGCGTCCAGGAATGACCCGATCAGGTCTTTCACCACTTCCTGCTGGGGGTACACGTAGTGCTTCTGGTTCCCGTACAGATCGCTGTACGACACCTGGAACGCCTGTCCGTTCACGCGGAATTCACACGTTCCGTGACGGTCTGCTTCCATCAGCAAACGATCGGCGAGTCCCAGGGACTCGAGCATGGTTACGGAGCGATGTTCCAGGACACCCGCCCGTGGTCGGGTTTCCACATGGGCACGACTAGCTTTTTCGAGGACGACGCAGTCGATACCTGACTGCTGGATCAGGTTTGCCAAGGTCAGACCGGCCGGCCCTGCGCCGACGACCGCTACTGCGCGCTTCAACTGGGTTCTCCTAGCCCTAGACCTGCTGTGCTTAGATGCTCACCGCAGGTAGTGGACTGGAACCTGCGCGTGTCGGTCAACTGGGGTCTTTTGGAGCAGCATCACTACTCTGAGTGGTTGACCGTCGCGCTAACCCCGCAACGACGACACCGCTCCGACAGGAGAGTGCTCCCGATGACTCGAAGAGTCCGCCGTATGGCCGTCCGTGGCATCGCCCTTGCCACGCTGCTCGCCACCGTGGCGAGCTGTGGACTGCTCGGCGGCAAAGAGCAGACGCCCGCGGCCGACCCGAACGGCCAGGTCGAGAAGCCCAAGATCACCCTGGGGGTGCTTCCGATCCTCGACGTCGCGTCTGTGCACGTGGCGAAGAAGAAGGGCTACTTCGCGGCTGAGGGTCTCGAGGTCGAGCTCAAGACCATCCAGGGTGGCGCTCAGGCGATCCCCGGCCTGATCAACAAAGAGCTGGACATGACGTTCGGCAACTGGGTCTCGTTCTTCGCCGCCCAGTCGAAGGACGCGGCCAAGCAGGTCGACGGGCTCAAGCTCATCGCCGATGGCTACCAGGCCAAACCCGACATGTTCCTGATCTTGGCGGCCGGTGACTCCAACATCAAGTCGCCGCAGGACCTGGCGGGCAAGACCATCGCGATCAACACCTTCAAGAACATCGCGGAGCTGACCGCGAAGGCGACGCTGGAGGCGGCGAACGTCGACCCGAAGTCGGTCACGTTCAAGGAGATGCCGTTCCCGGACATGCAGGCGGCGGTCGCGAACAAGACCGTCGACGCGGCCTTCATGGTCGAGCCGTTCATCACCAAGGCGCAGCGCACCGCCGGCCAGGTCAAGATCCTCGACGCGGCTTCCGGTCCGACGGACAACATCCCGATCGCGGGCTTCGCGACCAGCGGTGAGTTCGCCAAGAAGAACCCCAAGACGGTGGCCGCGTTCCAGCGCGCGATCGCCAAGGGCCAGGCGGACGCCGTCGACCGTCCCACGGTCGAGCCGCTGCTCGTCGAGTACGCCAAGGTCGACAAGGAAACCGCAGCTCTTGTCCACTTCGGCGCCTTCCCGACCACGCTCGACGCGACCCGGCTGCAGCGCATCCCGCAGCTGATGCAGCGCTACGGGCTGCTCGACAAGGAGTTCGACGTCAAGCCGATGCTCATCCAGCCTTCCGGCAGTTGACGAACAGTGCGGGTGACTGTGATCGGGCCGAGATCATGGTCACCCGTGCTGTTGTTTCCTCCGGATGAATTATCGGCAAGGGGCCGTTTAGCGGCCCAGCTCAAAGTTGTTGATTCTCGAACCAGCTGTTTTGTCGTCCGAACGGCGGTATGAGAACAGCGGGTTTTACTCCAAGATCCACCAGGTTTGCTGCTATTAAACGGGGCGGGGAGTGTTGACGGTGCGCGGTCGTGAGGACCAGCGGGGCATCGACCGGTTTCGTCTACGCAACTGGCGGCTGCGGAGCAAGCTCGCGGTGGTGTTGCTGGTTCCGGCCCTGAGCACCGCGACGCTCGCGGGCCTGCGCCTGAACACCCAGCTCGACGACGTGGAGCTGTTCGGCACCGTCCAGCGCGAGCTCGCCGTGAGCCACCAGGCCGCGAAGGTGGAGAACGCGCTGCAGGTCGAGCGCGACTGGGCCGTGCAGTGTGTCGCCGCAGGCAGGCAGAACGCGTGCCCCGAGCACGCCGCCCGCACCGGCCTCACCGACACGGAACTGGGCAAGTACCGGGACGCCGGAGCGACGACCACCGCGTTGAGCGCGCCGCTGAAAGAAGCGTTCGGGAAGTCGCTGCAGTCCCTGGACGGTCTGGCGAGCCTGCGCTTCACCATCCTGAGCACCAAGTACCCGGACATGGCCGTGATCGGTGCCTACAACCAGATCATCGCCTCGCTCGGCCAGGTGCACCGCGCCGCGATCTCGAGCCTGAGCGAACCGGCGATCGTTCCGCTGGTCGCCGCCGCGCAGGCGCTCTACCAGGCGCAGGAACAGCTCGGCCAGCAGAACGCGATCCTCACCGCGACCGCGCTGCGCAAGGACTTCGCCCCCGGCGGCACGGACGAGCTGCGCGCCGCGCAGTCCCGGCTCGACGCGGCGCTGAGCGAGTTCAACGACGTGGCCTCCGCCGCGAACCAGCAGAAGTTCCAGGACAAGGTCTCCGGCGCCTCGGTGGACGGCCGCAACCGCCTGGTGAAGCTGGCGCTCGCGCAGGACGCCGAGGGCAAGCCGGTGTCCATCACGGACGCCGAGGTCCTCAAGATCGGTGAGGACACCGCGAACCTGCTGCGCGAGGTCTCCGCGGACCTCGAGGCCCAGGCCGACGCCACCACCTCGAACCTCGCGAGCATCGCGCGCACCGACGCGTGGCGCGACGCCGCACTGGTCGCCGCGTCGCTGCTCGTCGCGTTCGGTCTGATGGCGATGGTCGCGCAGTCGATGCTGCGGCCGCTGCGCATCCTCCGCCGCAGCGCCCTCGACGTCGCCCGCAACCAGCTGCCGGAGGCCATTCGCCGAATCCGTTCGCACCGCGACCCTGAACGCGCCGCGGAAGAGGCGATCGTCCCGGTGCCGCTCAACACGACCGAGGAAGTCGGTCAGGTCGCGCGCGCGTTCGACCTGGTGCAGCGCGAAGCCGTCCGTCTCGCCGTCGAGCAGGTGGCCCTGCGCGCGAACGTCAACGACATGTTCATCAACCTGTCGCGGCGCTCGCAGGCGTTGGTGGAACGTCAGATCAGCGTGATCGACCGGCTCGAGCAGGACGAGCAGGACCCGGACCACCTGGCGTCGCTGTTCGAGCTCGACCACCTCGCCACGCAGATGCGCCGCAACAGCGAGAACCTGCTGGTGCTCTCCGGCACGACGGTCAACCGCCGCGTCACCCGCCCGGTCGCGATCGCCGAGGTGCTCGGCGCCGCGGTGTCCGAGGTCGAGAAGTACGCGCGGGTCCAGATCGCGCCGACGCCGGACCTGATGGTGCAGGGCCGCGTGGTCAACGACCTCGCGCACCTCATCGCCGAGCTGCTCGACAACGCGACCGCGTTCTCCAAGCCCACCACCAAGGTGACGGTGCGCACGATCGAGACCCGCAAGGGCGAGGTCGCGATCCGCATCCACGACCGCGGCGTCGGCATGCAGGACGCGGACATCGCCGAGTCGAACGCGAAGCTCGCCGACCCGCCGGAGGTCGACGTCTCCGTGGCCCGCGAGATGGGCCTGTACGTGGTCGGCCAGCTCGCGAAGCGCCACGAGATCCGCGTGACGCTGGGCAACAACGACGACATCGAGGGCGGTGTCACCGCGCAGGTGATCCTGCCGATCTCGTTGCTGCACAAGGGACCCGCGCCTGCGCTGCCGTTGCCGGCCGCCACCCAGGTCGAGACCACCAACGAGGGCCTCGCCGGCGTGCCGAAGTGGACGCCGGAGCACCCCGTCGTGGTGCCGTCGCCCGCCTCGGAAGACGAGCCCTCCGGTCGGCACCGCATCGAGCAGACGTCCGCGGACGGCCTGTTCACCGCTCGCGTCGAGGCGTCCGAGGAGTCCACCGGGGACGGTTACTCGTACGAGCCGCCGATGGAGAAGCCGGCTGAGTCCGCGGAGCCCGCCGACCCGGCCACCGAGATCTTCCCGGCCATCCGGGACGATGTCGAGGAGATCGACGCCGACAGCCTGTCCCGGTGGTTCCAGACCCCGGCTGCCACACCGCAGCGACCGTCCGTCGCCGAGTCCACGGCTGTCGTCGAGTCCGGGGTCGTCGCCGAGTCCACGATCGTCAACGCCACACCTGTCTCCACAAAGGACGTTCCGGCAGCGGAGCCGGAACACGACGAGTCCGAACCCTCCACGGTGAACGGCCTGCCCAAGCGGCAGCGTTCGGTGGAACCTTCGAAGTCCGAGGCACCAACGGCGGTGCCGCGCGCGGTCGCCGACTTCGCCGAGTCCGACTGGGGATCGGCCGACGAGGGCTGGCGTGCCGCCGGTGCGCTGCAAAGCAGCGTGCCCGCACAGACGACGGAGAACGGCCTGCCCAAGCGCGTCCCGAAGGCGCGCCTGGTCCCCGGCTCCTCTCCCAAACCGTCGTCACCCGTTCCCCAGTTGGCCGCCGCCGCAATCGGAGGCCGTTCCGCGGAACGGCTCCGTCAGCGGTTCGCCACGTACCAGAAGGGTGTCCAGATGGGCCGTGAGTCGCTCTTCGACTCCGCCGTCGGTGGCATCCCCGTGATCGCAGAAAGGGAACACCAGTGACCACCGCGACTGAGGAACTGGACAACTTCAGCTGGCTGGTCGAGGACTTCGTCAGCAGGGTCGCCGGTGTCGCGCACGCGATCGTCGTCTCGGCGGACGGTCTGCTGCTCGCTTCGTCGGACCGGCTCCCGCACGACCGCGCCGAGCAGCTGGCCGCTGTGTCCTCCGGCCTGGTTTCGCTGAACCTCGGCGCGGCGCGTTGCTTCGAGGCGGGTGAGGTGAAACAAACCGTCGTCGAGATGGAACGGGGCTATCTTTTCCTGATGTCCATCAGCGACGGGTCCTGCCTCGCCGTGCTCGCCGCGCCCAACTGCGACATCGGGCTCATCGGTTACGCGATGACCCGGCTGGTGGAGCGGGTCGGTCTCCAGCTGACGCCGGAGATCCGTGCCCAGCTGCACGTTTCCATGCGAGCCTGAGTAGAGAGAAGTTCCCCATGAGCAACGGTGCTCCGGGTCGTCCCGGGTCACCTGGGGTCGACCTGACCGCGACGTCGGCGAAGATAGTCGTCGCGGGCGGGTTCGGCGTCGGTAAAACGACGTTCGTCGGCTCGGTTTCCGAGATCACCCCGCTGACCACCGAGGCCGTCATGACGCAGGCGTCAGTCGGTGTCGACGACCTGTCCGCGGTGCCGGACAAGGTCACCACCACGGTGGCCATGGACTTCGGCCGCGTGTCGCTGGACAAGGACCTGATCCTCTACCTGTTCGGCACGCCTGGACAGCACCGGTTCTGGTTCATGTGGGACGACCTGGTGCGCGGCGCGATCGGTGCCGTCGTGCTGGTCGACACCCGCAGGATCGACGAGGCGTTCGCGCCCATCGACTTCTTCGAGGACCGCGAACTCCCTTACGTGATCGCGGTGAACTGCTTCGACGGCCTGATGCACCACCGGGCCGAGGAGGTGCGGGACGCGCTGACGATCCCGTCCTCGGTGCCGATAATTCCTTGCGACGCGCGGAACCGGCAGTCGACGAAGCAGATCCTGATCGCGCTGGTGGAGCACGCGCTGCGCCAGCCGTCGTTCGCCTAGAGGCCCTGTCCTACAAGTCCGTTCGATGAGAGTCACGGTCGGGAGACCCGGAGGGTCGCGTTCTCACGGCTCAAGGCCGAC
>NZ_JYJG01000417.1 GCF_000955955.1 Lentzea aerocolonigenes | reverse complement strand
CGATGGCGATGCTCTTCGCGGGCGTGCCGGCCAGGGCGCGGGCGTGGGCGTTGGCGACGTAGTCCAGCTCCTCGACGGCACGCATGACCCGTTTGCGGGTGGCGGGTGAGGCAGGGTAGTCGCCGCTCAGGATGCGGGAGACGGTGGCGACGGACACCCCGGCCCGCTCCGCCACCTCGCGGATCGTGGACCGCCGCCGGCCGTCGGGGGAGTCGCTCGTCCGTCGCGTCATGGTCCACTGCCTTCCCGTCACCGCGGTACGACAGCATTGTTTCAGAAAACGGTTACTGGGCCATCTGCACCCCGGCCTCGATCCGCTCCCCGTCCGGGAGCCGCACGGTGACCTGGTCGCCGTCGACGGACACGCTGATCGACGTCCGCAGCGCGGCCGGGTCGACCCGGTCACCTGTGAGCACGACCAGCGAGACGTAGACGGCGCTTCCGCCGGGATGGCCGGGTGCGACCAGGTACGGCGTCGCGGAGCACACGCCGAATGCGTTGGCGTCCACGGCTTTCGCGACCGCGGCGGAGGCGAAACCGTGCAGGGCGACCACGACGCTGGTCAGCCCGTCCGGCCGGCCGGCCTCACCCCACCCGTCACCGGTGCGAACCGCGGGCGGGTGGTGATCCGCCAGTGCGTAGCCGCCGTCCCGCACTGTGCAGCCGGGCGGGGCGGTCACCCGGTGAACGCGTACCTCCCACGCTCCCCGCACGATCGAGGTCGTCGCCACCCGCACCGGGCCGTCCTCGTACGCCGACGCCGCGAACCGGTCACCGACGGCGATCGGCTCGATGTGCCTGCGCCGCGAGATGGTGCCGTCCGGCCCGATCACGGCGAGATGGCCGTCCACCGCCCGCACACGGGCGTCCTGGCTGGTCTCAGGTGCCGTGTGCGACGAGTACCCGAACCGCGTGTAGTGCGGGTCGTCGATGCCGTCGGCGGGCAGGTGGCGTGCCCGGTCGCTGCCGTGGTTGACCACGCGCACCACCCCGTCGTCGCGGGTGGCGTGCAGCAGCCAGCCGGGGCCCGGCATGGCGACCACCTGATCGCCGTCGTCGAGCGGCGCGGCGCTCTCCTGCACCGTCCACACAGGATGGTCGGCGGGCAGCAGCAGTCCGAGGAACGCCTTGCTCGCCCAGTACGGTGAGGCCGGGCCGGAATAGGGCTGGGTGCTCGGCAGGAAGCGGTCGTACCAGCCGAGGCCGAGCAGGCCGCGCTCGTCCGGCACCCCGCGTTCGACGAAGTGCCGCAGCACACCGCTCGCGATCCGCCGGGTCCTGCCGGTGGGCAGCGGCGTCGCGTCCAGCAGTTCGCCCAGCCACAGGGGCGCGACAGTGGCGAACCGGTAGCACAGCGACCGTCCCTGATGCACCGGTGCGCCGTCGGCGGCGAACATGTGCTGGTACTGCTCGAGAAACGCGCGCAGCCGCTCGCGGTACACCTCCGCCCGCCGCCGGTCACCCGACATCCTGGTGCACAGCAACGGGTACAGGTGCAGGGC
>NZ_JYJG01000416.1 GCF_000955955.1 Lentzea aerocolonigenes | reverse complement strand
GAGATGTGTATAAGAGACAGCAGGTGCAGGGCCCACCCGGCGTAGTAGTCGAAGCTGCGCCCGGCACCGTCGGTGTACCAGCCGTCGCCGACGTACCACTGTTCGATCCGGTCGAGCCCCTCGGAAACCGCGGCGGGGTCATGCGGACCGCCGACGCTCGCGAGGAACTGCTGAACCACCACGGGGAACAACACCCAGTTGCTCTGCCACGTCCGTTTGCCCGCCGCACGGGCCAGCCAGGCCACGACCCGCTCCTGCACCGAGGAGTCGAACCGGTCGAACAACCATCGACGGGTCTCGTGCAGTGCCAGCGCGATCGACGCCGCTTCGACGAGCTGCTGGGAGCAGTCGGCGGGCACCGGCCAGGCGTACCGGTGGCCGGGGTCGGTGCCGTGGGCGATGCCTTCGGCGTACCGCTCGACGAGTGCCGGCCGTACGTCCCCGCCGGCACCGGCGATGCGGAAGGCCGCGAGCAGGAAAGTCCTGGCGTAGCCCTCAAGGCCGTCGCTGTGCACGCCCGCGCGGCCGGTTCTGCCGGGCAGCCGGTACTGGGCGCCGCCCGGTGTGGCGTAGGGCGAGACGGAGTCCAGCAGATGGTCGGCCACGGCCTCCCAGTGCGCTCTGGTCCACCCGGTGTAGGGCGACAGCAGTCCGTCAGTCGAAGGGAGTCGAATTCGAGTTAAACCGTTTGTTTCGATAGTTCGATTTTAGCGGTCGTCGATTAGACAGATCAACCTGGTGCTGTCAAACGGAAATCATCGAGCGGGCCTTGACACGATCAAGAAACCCTTGGTTCGCTGCGGCCAGCGATAGTAAACGTTTCAACCTTGGCGAACACCACTCACGCAAGCAGGTGACGCTGTGCAGAACACGATCTACCTGACCCGTGCTCTCCTGGCCGCGGTGATCACGGTGAGTCCTCTCCTGATCGTCGCCGGCTCGGCTTCCGCGGCGGGAAATACCTACTACGTCTCTCCGAACGGCAACGACGGCGCAGCGGGCACCCAGGCGGCGCCGTGGGCCACGATCGCCCGCGCGCAGACGGTGGCCAAGGCGGGTGACACCGTGTACTTCCGGGGCGGCAGGTACGCCTACACCCGCGCGACCAGTTCCTGTTCGGGCCAGACGGGCAGGGTCTCCGCGATCGTGCTGAGCAAGAGCGGCGCGTCGGGCAACCCGATCCGGTACTGGGCCCAGCCGGGGGAGAAGCCGGTCTTCGACTTCTCCGGCATGAGGGACGACTGCCGCATCAAGGGTTTCGACGTCACCGGGAACTACCTCCACCTCAAGGGGCTGGAGGTCACCGGCGCACCGCAGAACAACAACCGCAACCACGAGTCGTGGGGCATGTGGATCTCCGGCAACAGCAACGTCTTCGAGCTGATCAACACCCACCACCACATGGGGCCGGGCCTGTTCATCAGCGGCGGTGCCGGCAACCTCGTGCTCAACTCCGACTCGCACGACAACTACGACTCGCGCAGCTCCAACGGCGCGGGCGAGAGCGGTGACGGTTTCGGTTCGCACTACTCGCCGGCCGGTAGCCCGTCGAACGTGTTCCGCGGCTGCCGGGCGTGGCAGAACTCCGACGACGGGTTCGACCTCATCCACACCTACTCGTCCGTGCTCATCGAGAACTCGTGGTCGTGGCGCAACGGGTTCATACCGGGGACGACGACTCCGGTGGGCAACGGCGCGGGCTTCAAGATGGGCGGGTTCGGCAACAAGTACGACGCCGGGGCGGTGAAGCACACGGTCCGCTTCTCGGTGGCGTTCAACAACAAGGCCGCGGGCTTCTACTCCAACCACCACCCGGTGGCCAACGACTACTTCAACAACACCAGCTACGGCAACCGCCCCGACTTCGACATGCTGGGCATCACCTCGAGCGGCGCCGCGACCGGCAAGGGCAACCTGCGCAACAACATCGCCTACACGGGCACGTTGCTGTCGAACATGAACGGCACGACGGCCTCGAACAACTCCTGGAACGTCGGCGTCGGACTGTCGGACGCGCAGTTCCGGAGCGTGTCCACGTCCGGATGGGACGCACCTCGGCAGGCCGACGGCAGCCTTCCCGTGCTGCCGCACCTCCGCCTCGCGGCGAACAGCGCGTTGATCGACAAGGGTGCGGCCGTCGGCCTGCCCTACCACGGGAGTGCGCCGGATCTCGGCGCCTTCGAGAGCGATGGAAGGTGACATCTCGGGGTACTGAATGTCGTCCACCGCAGCGCTGAGCTGGTCCACACCGGACCGGAAACCATGGAATCGTCCAGATTCCGTCCAATCGGAGGACATGAAATGCTGGGAAGAACTTCCAGGCGAACGATCGCCTCGGTTGTGCTCTCCGCCGCGGTCGCGCTGACGTCGGTCGGCGGCTCCGTCGGTGCCGGCGCGGCCACTCCGGCGCCGCAGGCTGCCGCCACGATCCAGAACGACGTGTTCTGGAAGGACACGTCCGGGAACCCCATCTACTCCCAAGGCGGGGGAGTCCTGAAGGTCGGCAACACCTACTACTGGTACGGGGCGAAGTACAACGGCGCGGTCACCTACTACAACAACCCGTCCGCCGGGAAGAACGGCAACACTTCCCTGAGCGCGATCACGATCTATTCGTCCACCGATCTGGCCAACTGGAAGTTCGAAGGCAACGCGATGACCGCCTCGGACCTCGGGGGAGCGGGCTGGGTCGGCCGGATCGGGGTCGCGCGCAACCCCAACACGGGCAAGTACGTGCTGATCTCCCAGCTCAACAGCGAGCTGGTGTTCGGGACGAGCAGCACGCCGAACGGCCACTTCACCAAGGCGGCCACCCAGTCGAACATCGCCAACGTCACCACCGGCATGTCCGGTGACCAGTCGGTCTTCGTCGACGACGACGGAAAGGCGTACCTGGCCTTCAGCAACAGGAGCGGCCGGTCGCACCTGTACGTCGCGGCGCTGCGGCCGTCGGACTACCTGCACGTCGAACCCGCCGCGAACATCTACAACAGCTCTGCGGGCGGGCGCGAAGGCAACGTCATGTTCAAGTACAACGGGACCTACTACTTCTGTTCCTCCGACCTGCACGGCTGGAACGCGTCCCACACGTACTGCAACACGTCGAAGAAGGTCGCGAGCGGGTACTCACCGGAGTTCGTGATGCAGGGCACGGACGCCGACTTCTCGCACGTGACGCAGACCGGCCTGGCCTTCACGGTGACCGGCTCCCAGGGGTCGTTCGTGATGTTCGGCGGCGACCGCTGGAGCGACTTCGCGGGCAACGGCATCGGCTACAACCAGTGGTTGCCTGTGACGTTCAACGGCACGACGCCGGTGTTCCACTCGCTGAGCCAGTGGAACGTCGACGCGGCCGCGGGCACGTGGTCGGTCGGCGGCGGCAACAACCACGTGCTGAACCCGAGTGCGGAGGCCGACCGGGTGGCGCAGAACAACCTCGCCGGCTGGACCATCTCCGGCGGCAACGTGAACAGCAACAAGCAGGGCGGGCACACCGGGCGCTGGGCGTTCGCGCAGAGTTCGTCGTCGGCGTACAACGCCTCGCGGTACCAGAACATCTCGCTGCCGAACGGGACCTACACGTTGTCGGCGTGGGTGAAGAGCAGCGGCGGCCAGAAGCAGTCGGCGATCTTCGCCAAGAACTTCGGTGGGAGTGAGATGAGTTCGTCGATCAACCGGGCGTTGGGCAGCTGGACGAAGGTCACGATCTCCGGAATCAAGGTGACCAACGGGTCGATCCAGGTGGGCGTGTCCTCCGACGCGAACGCGGGCAACTGGGTGAACGTCGACGACTTCAGCCTGGTGCAGAACGGTTAGCGCGGAGACCTGACATGTCTGCCGGTCTTCCGGTGATTCGCCGCGCGGTCGTGGGCGGGAAAGATCAGGCGAACCCTGTTCCCGCTCACGACCCGTCGCGGAAAGAGCAGTACGTCCTGAGAGCGTTGGGAAGTAGGAACTTCGTATGCGGAAGTCCTTGAAGCGACGAGGCGGGGTACTGGTGGTCGCCTCGATTGTCCTGGCACTCATTGCCGGCGCACCCCGTGCTGCGGTCGCGCTGAGCGGAACAGCTGACTACACGCCGGCTGAGAGCAACATCTCGGGCAGGTACTGGGTTTCTGCGACGGCGTCGAGCGGTGACGCGAGGCTCGCGTTGGACGGCTCGGCGGCGACAGCGTGGGTACCGGCCTCACTGCCCGCCACGCTCACCGTCGACCTGGGTGGTGCCTATGACGCGATCCACAAGGTCGAGACGGTCTTCGCGGGCAACCGGACGGTGTGCAAGTACCAGCTGCTGGGATCGAGGGACGCGAACGGCTGGACGGTGCTGGCCGACCGTACGGGCAATGCCCGGCCAGGTGGCATCTTCACCGATGTCCTCGACTTCCAAGGACTGCGCTACCTCCGACTCGTGATCAACGCGGGTTCGCCCGACGGCGTGCGCGAGTTCAACATCTTCAACTACCTGCGCCCCGACATGGACAACGGCTCCGACACGTCCGAGCAGGGTGGCAACACGACGAGCTACTACTACAACGCCGGCAACAAGCCACCGGTCCCCGGCGTCCGCGGCGGCAAGTACACCGACCGCGGATCCATCGAGAACGGCAACAACTTCTTCGGCCTGACGAAGGATCTCGGCTGGGACACGACTCGCCTGCGTGTCTGGAACGAGCCGAGGAACGAGAGCACGGGCGGCGCGAGCACCGGTGCCGGCAACAGTTCGCCGGCGAACACCCGCCGGGTTGCGAAAGCGGTCGTCGGGGCCGGGCAGAAGCTCGCGGTCGATCTCCACTATGCCGACAGCTGGGCCGATCCGCAGAACCAGCCGAAGCCCTATGCCTGGGCCGATCAGCCGTTCGATGCTCTCGTTCAGACCACCTACCAATGGACGTACGACTTCGTCGGCAGCCTGGTCGACCAGGGAACAACCCCTGCCATCGTCCAGTTCGGCAACGAGATCACGAACGGCATGATGTGGGGCCAGGAATACGACGCGATCACGCCGTATGTCGACCACCACCACTACTACACGTCGGGTCGTCACCGGCTCGCGCCGGGTGGTGGCGTGAAGTGGATGAAGTACGAAGAAGCGAGAGGCGACACCAACTCGGCGGCCTACCGGGAGTTCCTGGGCTCGATCACCAACCTGGCCCGGCTGGTCGACGCCGGGAACCGCGCCGTCAAACAGGTCAACGCGACCAGGGGCACGCACATCCAGGGCATGCTGCATTTCGCGTTCAACGTCATCGAGAAAGCGCCGACCGGCAAGGTGGTGCTTGACCCGGACAAGGTTCTGGCGAAAGTCATGACGTTGGTCAAAACACTATCGGGGGACCTGGACGACATGAGCGGCATGGTCGACCGGATCGGCCTCTCCTACTACCCGGACTGGCACGGGAGCTACTCGGTCCTGCAGCGTGAGCTCGTCGAGATCGCCAAGGTCATGCCAGGTGTGAAGCTCAACATCGCCGAGATGTCCCCGCAGTCGAGTGGCAAGGTCACCGATCCGTTGTCGGACCCGAACCATCCGGTCGGCTTCACCTATACGGCGCAGTCGCAGGGCGACGACACGATGGCCGCCATGAAGACGATCAACGACGTGCCGAACAACGCGGGCACCGGTGTGTGGCCGTGGGCCGGCACCAACGTCTTCGGAACGGGGTCGGGTGCGAACGGCACGTTGCGCGCCTCCTTCAAGGTCTGGCACGACGCGTTCGCCAAGAACGTCGTCGAGAGCCACGTCTTCGCCGCGACGCGGGCGCGCGTGGCTCCCACGCTCCCCGCGACCGTGACAAGCCTCGACCTGCGCTCGGGTGTCCGCTCGACTGTCAAGGTCACCTGGAGTGCCATCAACCCGGCGAGTTACGCCACGCCAGGCACCTTCACGGTGAACGGCACCGCAAACGTCCCCGGCGTCGGCAGCGGTAAAGGCAAGACGATGACGGCTGTGAAAGCAACAGTCGAGGTCACGTAGACAGCATCCTCCGCCGGTCCCGGGACGGACCAGCTGCGGCCTACGTCGAGGTGAGCACGGCGTTCTGCTGCTGCGTGGTGACTCGCCGACGACCGGCACCGGGGACCAGACGGTCTTCACCGGCGAAGATTTCGTCAGTACACGGTCACCTTCGCGGTGGCGAGGTCGTAGGAGGCACCGACGACGCGCAACCTGCCGTCAGTGATGCGACCGGCGAGGACCGGGTTGCCCTGCAGCGTCGCGACGGTAGCCCGGATGTGCGCCTCGAGTGCGGCCGCGTAGACGTCGCCACCGCGGTCCGCGACCTGCTGGGCGGCGGGCACGAGAGCGGAGACCAGTGCGCCCAACGCACCTTGCGGTGTTTTCGCGGGGTCCTTCGCCGCCTCCACGGCCGCTTTGACCGCTCCGCAACTCTGGTGTCCGAGCACCATGATCAGCGGGGTGTTCAGGGCCACGACGCCGTACTCGATCGTGCCGATGGTGGGTTCCGACAGCACGTTTCCGGCCGTCCTGGTGACGAAGACGTCGCCGAAGTCCTCGTCGAAGATCGCCTCGACCGGTACCCGGGAGTCGGCGCACCCGAACACCTGGGCGTAGGGGGACTGGCCCGTCGCGTGCCGCCGGATCTGGTCGAGTGTCTGCGTGTGCAGCGTTTGGCTGCTGAGGAGGCGTTTGTTCCCGTCCAGGAGACGTTGCAACGCGTCGTCCGGTCGGGAGCACTGCCGGTGGCGCGGGTGAGGTGCTCGCGGTGCCCGCCGCGCACGAACCGACCGCGACGGCGAACCCGCCGAGGGCGAGACCGCTCAGCACAGCCCGCCTGGGCAGCGAGTGGAAGTCGTTCTGAGTCATGCTCCATTCTGGACGGTCCAGAATGGAGCAGTGCAATGCTTCGCGGTGGAATCTGGCATTTCGCCAAACCGGGCCGCGGGACGTCCCGCGGCCCGGTACAGCTCAGCGGGTGGGGCCGGTCCAGCCAGCCGCGACGTGTCCGATCCGGACGCGCTGCGGGTGGTCGCCGACCGGCACGGAGACCGTCTTCTGCCCGGTGGCGAAGTCGATCGCGGTGATCTGGTCCGAGCCGCTCTCCGAGATCACGCACTGACGACCGTCACCGCTGACCGTTGCCCAGTAAGGCTTCGAGGCCGCGACGAGCGGACCCTGCTGCAGCGAAGCGCGGTCGACGACCGTGGCGTAGTCGTCCATCGTCCCGGCGACGCACAGCTTGGTGCCGTCGGGGTTCATCGACAGCCCGTGGTGGCGCGAGTCGTTGACGAACGTTTTGCGGTCGTCGCTCGTGTTGGAGTTCTTCGGCAGCGTCTTCACCTGGGTGACGGCGTCGGTGGCGACGTCGTACTCGACGAAGCCGTTGAAGTACGACACCTGGAAGTACAGCTTCGAGAAGTCCGGGGAGAACACCGCGGGCCGCACGGAGTTGGACAGGTCGCTGCGGCCGAAGGCGTTCAGCCGGCTGCGCATGTCGATGGTCTTGACGATCTGGTAGTTGCTCGTGTCGACCACGGTGATGTGCCGGTCACCCTTGAGCCAGTCCTGGTCGGGCGCGTCGAAGTCGTTGTTCACCTCGCCGATCGACATGTTCCAGAGGTACTGGCCGCCGTTGGTGAACACGTTCTCGTGCGGCTTGTCGCCGGTCTTGAACGAACCGAGCTGCCGGCCGGTGTTGATGTCCAGCACGTGCACGGTGTTGGAGGTCGACGCCGAGACCGCGACCCTGGACCCGTCGGGGGAGACGGCCATGTGGTCGGAGCGGAAGCCGGACACCGGGAACCGCCACTTGATCTTGCCGGTGGCCAGGTCGAGCGACACGACGTCGGCGAAGCTGGGCCGCGACACGACCACCGCCGAACCGTCGGGAGTGGTGTACATGTCGTCGACGAACTGGTCGTGACCCTCGCCGGGACCGTTGCGGATGCCGAGGAAGAAGGCCAGCTTGATCGGGTTGAGGTAGATCTCGGTCAGTCGCTGGGACTTGTCCGGGATGACGTTGACGCGGCCGATCTTCGCGAAGTCGCCGGTGGACTTCACGACGTCGGCGGTGCCGTCCCAGTTGTTGCCGACGAACATCACCTCGCGCAGCTCGGCCGAGGCGTTGGCGGAGGCGGTGCCAGAGATGGTGGCTGAGGCGACGCAGGACGCGAGGACGGTGGCCGCTGCGGCGGCTTTCGCCAGACGGTTGAGAGCGCTCCCGCCGGGAGCGTTCCGTGCAGGGTCGGACATGTCTGCTTCTCCGGGTGAAGTGGGCGCTTCGGGCGCGAACGTGGGAAGGGCACGTTGCTCGGGGAGCACCGAACTTGGCCGGGTTCGGCTCCTACCTACTGGATAGTAGGCAAGCGTGATCCCGGCCACAAGATCGAGGGCCGGAGTCAGCCGAATATTTTTCACGTTGTCCCGGTAAGGGCGCTGGTGATGCGTCGAATAACGAACGACCCGCCCTACACCTGCGTGGCAGGGTGAACCGGGTGGAGAACCGGAACGCGTGGGAAGCGGCGTCGAAGAAGCACGTTCACGAGTACCGGGAACTGTTGGAGCAGGCCAGGAACTCTTCGTCGTTGGTCGCCTGCGAGCTCGAGCTGCTGCGGCCGCTGCTGGCTTCGCGGCCTGTCGTCGTGCACCTGCAGAGCGGCCACGGCCTGGACGACATCGCTTTGGTCGCGGAGGGTGCGCGGTCGGTCGTCGGCGTCGACTTCAGCTCGGTGGCGACCTTGGCGGCGCAACGCAGGGCGGACGAGCTGGGCGTCGACTGCCGGTACGTGGTCGCCGCGGTGCCGGGTGTCCCATTGCGGGACGGCTGCACCGATCTCGTCTACACCGGCAAGGGCGCGCTGATCTGGTTGCGGGACCTCGAGGTCTGGGCAGCGGACGTCGCCCGGCTGCTGCGACCGGGCGGGCACCTGTTCGTGCACGAGGGGCATCCGATGGTGCCGCTGTGGACGTGGGACGAGGACGAGCCCAGGATCCGGCCGGACCGCGGGTACTTCGAACGCTCGCACGTCAACGACACGTTCCCCGGCAACGGCGCGGTGGAGTGGCAGGCGACGCTCGCCGAGATCATCACTGCGGTGCTCGGGGCCGGGCTGGAGCTGCGGCACGTGGCAGAGCACCCGGAGCCGTTCTGGAAGTGGGACGGGCTGGACGCGGCGGCGTGGCGGGGGCAGCTGCCGAACACGTTCACGTTGCTGGCGCGCAAGCGTTCCTGAAGGTACGGGACCTATCGACCTGTGCAGGTCATTGGTGGCAGCGGATCGTTCGTGCCCTGGACAACGGCGCCCCACGTGGTGCTCGCTCCCGCGGCCAGGGATCCGTTGTAACCCTGGTTGTTCGCGGTGATCTGCCGCCCGGTCTGGCTGACGACCGCGTTCCACGAGTTCTGCACCCGCTGGTCGCCGGTGAAGGAGAACGACGACGTCCACCCGGACAGCGGCGCCTGCCCGGTGTTCTTGACGGCGATCTCCATCTGGTAGCCACCGCTCCAGGAGCCGGTGACCGTCGCGGTTGCGGTGCATCCACCGGTCGTCGGAGGGGTGGTGGTCGTGGTGGTCGTGGGACCAGTGCCGTCGCTGGTGGTGTAGGTGACGCTGGTGTAGGCGGCGGAACACGTCGGGGAACACTGGCCTGGCAACGAGAACCGGTAGGTCCGGCCGCCGTTCACCAGTGCGTCGGCGGCGTCGCGCACCCTGATCTCGTACGAGGTGCCCGCGCTCGTCGTCGGGCCGATGATGAACGACTGCCCCATGTC
Organism: Lentzea aerocolonigenes; assembly: GCF_000955955.1. GTDB lineage: Bacteria > Actinomycetota > Actinomycetes > Mycobacteriales > Pseudonocardiaceae > Lentzea > Lentzea aerocolonigenes_A. The sequence goes on along the minus strand of NZ_JYJG01000416.1, from coordinate 11,934 downwards.
GCTGTTGGGCTTGGCCTGCGTCCAAGCGCCGTTCTCACCCAGGTACTCCACTCCGTGGATGCCGTTGGCCAGGTGCGACACCGCGATCGCCGGCCAATAGCGCTGAGCGCCCTGCATGAAGCCCAGCCGCAGGTCGCCGGTGTAGTTCGGGCTCGGGACGTACGACCAGGACACCTTGCGGTTGTTCCAGTGCGCGGGGTTGAGGTCGCCGACCGGAACGCCGTTGCGGAGGAACCTGTTGAGCGAGGCGGTCGACAGGTCGAGGTGGTTCGGATCGTCGCGGCACCAGGCGTTGGAGTCACCGCAGCTGTCCGCCACCACCATGGTCAGCGTCGCGCCGCTGTAGCCGTCGGCGATCCAGGAACCGTTGCGGCAGAACGGTTGTCCCGCCGCGCCGTCGTTGGTTCCGGTGCAGTAGTCGCCGATGGCGACCTGGACGAACCGGCCGCAGTTGCGTCCGTTGTCCCACAGCCCGATCTTGGCCGCCTGCGCAGGCGGGATCGGCCTCGGGTAGAAGCTGTAGTCGCCGGGTGTGTTGTAGACGTTGAGCGCCACGAAGTCCTGTGAGTCCAGGACTTCCTGGGGCAGCCCGCAACCACCGTAGGGCGCGCCGAGCCCGTCGAAGTGGGTGGCGGTGCCGGTCACGGGCACCGCGGGGGCGGCCGTCGAGACGCGGGGGACGAGTGAGCCCGCGACCACGGCGAGTGCCGCGAGGGCGGCGCCCACGACCAGCGTGACCCGACGTCCGGACAGGTTGCCGCGCAGTTCCATGGACACTCCTCGACACGCCGCTGTGGTTCTGGGAGCGCTCCCAGAATGCTGGCGCGAACCTCCTGGTGTCAAGGACGATGATTGCCAACCTGTACCAGGGTGGTTACATTCTGCGCTGGGAACGCTCCCAGAACTGACCACGTCACCCTGCCCGTGGGAGAGCGCATGCGTCGGAGAACGAGCGGTATCTTGATCATGACCGTGGTGGCGGCCGTGGTGGCGGCGGCGATCATCGAGAGTCCCGCCTCCGGGCACGCGGCCGACGCGCCCGCGTGCGTGGTCGGCTACCAGGTCGACCAGTGGAGCAACGGCTTCGTCGGCAAGGTGACGGTGACCAACAACGCCGCTCCCGTCGACGGCTGGACGCTGGCGTGGACCTTCGCCGGCGACCAGCACGTCACCTCCGGCTGGAGCGCCGACCTCGCGCAGTCCGGAAAGGCTGTGACGGCACGGAACCAGGCGTTCAACCGCGGCATCGCCACCGGCGCGTCCGTCCAGTTCGGATTCCAGGCGACCTACCAGGGCAGCAACGACACGCCCGCGGACTTCACCCTCAACGGCGTGCGGTGCAACGACACCAGCCCGCCGACGACGACCACGACACCACCTCTGCCGCCCGCCGGCTGTCCGAGCGGCGCGTTCTGCGACGGCTTCGAGAACCAGACCGGGACGGCACCGGCCGGGGACTGGTCACTGGCCTTCCCGAACTGCCGGGGAACCGGCACCGCGATCGTCGACACCTCGACGGCGCGCACCGGCGGTAAGTCGATCCGGGTCGACGGCCGGGCGGGCTACTGCAACCACGTCTTCCTCAGCACGTCCAGGGGAACGACCGGAGCCGGCCTGTACACCCGGTTCTACGTCAGGCACACCACCGCGTTGCCCGAGTCGCACGTGACCTTCCTGGCCATGAAGGACACCGCTGACGGCGGTAAGGACCTGCGGATGGGCGGGCAGAACCGCGCCCTGCAGTGGAACCGCGAGTCCGACGACGCCACGCTGCCGGAGCAGAGCCCTGCCGGGGTCGCCCAGAGCACCCCGCTGGCGGTGAACCAGTGGACCTGCGTGGAGTTCGGGATCACCGGCTCCGAACTGCGGACCTGGGTCAACGGCACCGAGGTGCCGGGCCTGCGCGCGGACGGCGTGCCCACACCGGACGTGGACTCGCAGTGGCTCCGCCGGGCCGGGTGGCGGCCTGCCCTGACGAACTTCCGGCTGGGCTGGGAAAGTTACGGCAACGGTGACGACACGCTGTGGTTCGACGACGTCGTGCTGGCGGCATCGCGGATCGGGTGTTCCTGAGACACGGTCAGGCCGCGGGTGCCGTGGTGCCGCGCGGGACGTAGTGGGCGGTGGGGGACCAGCGCGGTGTGACGGGCACGCCGTCGATGCGTTCGAGCACCGACTCCGCGACCGTCACGCCGAACTGGTGCACGTCGACGCTCATCGTCGTCAGCGCGGGAGAGGCCAGGCGGCACAACGTCGAGTCGTCCCACGCCACGAGGCTGAGCCGGGACGGCACCGCGACGCCCAGGGCCGTGGCGGCCGCCAGACCCGCCACGGCCATCACGTCGTTGTCGTAGAGGATCGCGGTGGGCGGCTCGGCACGACCCAGCAGCGCCGTGGTCAGCTTGGCGCCCGCTTCCTCGGAGTAGTCACCCTCGACGATCACCGGCTCGACGCCGGCTTCCGCGCACCCCGAGAGCAACGCGGCTGTGCGCGCCTGTGTGTGCTGCAAGGCAGAAGGACCGGTCACGCGGGCGATCCGCCGATGTCCCAGTTCGAGCAGATGCCGGAGGGCCTCGGCCACCGGTCCGGTGTGATCGGTGCGCACCGCGGGCAGGCCAGGATCATCACCGACGACCACCGCGGGCAGGCCCAGTTCGACGAGCACGGCCGGGCGCGGGTCGTCCACCACGGGATTCACCACGACGGTCGCGTCGACGAGACCGCGCGACGACCAGCGGCGGTAGGCGGAGATCTCGGCCTCGTGGTCCGCCACGACGTGCAGCAGGACCGAGAGGTCGCGCTCGGCCAGCCGTTCCTCGATGCCCGCGATGAACTCCATGAAGAACGGCTCGACGCCCAGCAGGCGCGCGGGCCTGGCGAGCACGAGCCCGACGGCGGACGTGCTCATCACGCCACGCCCAGGTCGTTGGCGCACAGGTCGTTGGCACAGCGCAGGACCAGCGGATCGGTGAAGGCCGCGGGGTCGACGACGGCGTTCGTGCGGATGTGGAACACGCGGACCTCGCCGGCCAGCATCGGCACGAGCATGTCGTCCACCGCGGCATCCGGCGCGACCCGGTCGGCCAGGATCGCCACGTCCTGCGCGAACGATCGAGCGCTCACCACGACCTCGTAGCCGCCGTGGACGGCCTCCGCCTGGGCGACAAGCGGTTGACGGTGGTACGACAGCTCGGAGTCCGGCCGGAACGGCAGGATCGCGCGCGCTTCGGCGGTGGTCGCCACCATCACCTCCGCGTCGTCGTGCACCGGCTGCAGCAGCGGTTCGTCCAGGGCCAGTTCGACGACCGACCTGGGCGGCACCGTCCGGCGCAGTCTAGTCAGGTGCAGCGTGACGCCCCGGAAGGTCTGCCGGTCCAGCGTGAGGTGCGCGTCCCACGGCTCGTCGTGGTCGTTCACCGCGACGAGCACCAGCTTGCCGTCGCGCGGCTGGAAGGTCAGGATCCGCGGCGCGAACGCGTGCCGCAGCCCGTACCAGAGCGGCTTGCGGCGTTCCTCGCTGTCGATCGCCGCCCACGACGTGACCGGCCAGCAGTCGTTGAGCTGCCAGATGACCGCGCCCGCCGTGCGAGGCCACCACGAGCGGAAGTGCTCGACACCGAAGCTCACCGCGCGGGCCTGGTTGAGCTGCGTCGCCCAGTGCCAGTCCGGGAACCGTTGCGGCACCGGCAGATGCGCCGCCAGGCCGCGGTCGAGCTTGCCGTTGCCGTCCTCGGCCTTCTGGTGCGTCAGGAAACTGGGCGACGACGGCGTCAACGGTTCGTCGTGGATCCACCGGGTCAGCGTCGACCACGTCGGCGGGCCCTGGAACCCGAACTCCGAGCAGAACCGCGGCACGTGGTCGCGGTAGTGCGCGTAGTCGACCTCGTTCCACACCTGCCACTCGTGGCGCGTGCCGTGGTTCTCGTCGTTCGGATGCAGGCCTTCCACCGGGCTGTACGGGCTGCCTGGGCAGTAGAAACGCGTCGGGTCGAGCTCGGCCACGACCCGCGGCAGCAGCTCGTCGTAGTAACCGAGACCCCACGTACGGCCTTCGAGCTGCCACGGCCAGCCCCAGTCGGCGAAACCCCAGAGGTTCTCGTTGCCGCCGTTCCACAACGCCAGCGACGCGTGCGACATCAGGCGGACGACGTTCTCGCGCGCCTCGGCCTCCAGCTCGCCGCGCACCGGCTCTTCCTCCGGGTATGCGGCACACGCGAGCGGGAAGTCCTGCCACACCAGGACACCGCGCTCGTCGCACACGTCGTAGAAGTCGTCGGACTCGTAGATCCCGCCGCCCCACACGCGCAACAGGTTGACGTGCGCCTCCACCGCCTGGTCGACGCGCCGGGCCAGCCGCTCCGGCGTGATCCGGGTGAGGAAGTGGTCGTCAGGAATCCAGTTGGCGCCCTTGATGAAGAGGGGTTTGGAGTTCACCACCACGGTGAACGGCGTGCCGATCTCGTCCGGCGTGGTGTCGACGGTGATCGTGCGGAACCCGATCCGCCGGGACGCACTGTCCAAAATGGCCGATCGACTTCGCAGGACGACCTCCAGGTCGTACAACGGTTGCGAGCCGTGCCCGACCGGCCACCACAGCGAGACATCCGGTACGTCGACACGGGCGACCACGGAACGTTGCCCGGCCGGAACCACGACGGTGTGCTCACGGGTGCCCACCGCGATCTGCAGCGTCAGGACCTCGTCGGCGGCCCATTCGACCTCGACGTGCAGCTCGACATGCCCGGTCCCGTCCGGGGAGACGGTCACGACCGGGCGGACCTGCGCGAGCCGGGCGGTGTGCCAGCGCTCCAGCCGGACCGGCCGCCAGATGCCCGCGGTCTGCAGGTCGGGCCCCCAGTCCCAGCCGAAGCTGCACGCCATCTTGCGGATCATGTTGAACGGGTGGGCGTTCACGTGGGGGCGGTACCCGAGCCCGGCCTCGCTCTTCTCGGCGTGCGCCAGCGCGGACGCGAACGACACGGTGAGGTCGTTGCCGCCGTCGACGAGGAACTGCCGGACGTCGAACCGGTAGCCGCGGTGCATGTTCGCGGTCTGGCCGAGTCGATGCCCGTTGAGCTCGATGGTCGCCATCGTGTCCAGGCCGTCGAACACGAGGTCCACCCGGTGGTCCGAGGTGACCGCCGCGGCCAGGAACGTGGTGCGGTAGCGCCAGTCCGTGCGGTGCATCCAGGTCAGCTCGGTCTCGGCCTGGTCCAGGAACGGGTCGGTGATCAGCCCGGACGCCAGCAGGTCCAGGTGCGTGCTGCCGGGCACGGTCGCGGGCACGGTGCGGCCCGCGATGTTGTCCGGCACCTCGGTCGTCGTCGCGGTCAGCTGCCAGCCGTCGTGCAGGAACTGACGGATCAAGGCTGTCCTCCCAGGGAGAAACGGGACTCGGGATTCGGCGCGGCGGCGGCCAGCCGGCGGGTGTACGGGTCCTGCGGGCGCACGAGCACGTCGTCGCTCGGCCCGCGCTCCACGATCCGGCCGCGGTACATCACCAGGACCTCGTCGGAGAAGTGCCGTGCGGTGGCGAGGTCGTGCGTGATGTAGAGGACGGCGAGGTTCTCCTCGCGCTGCAGTCGGGCCAGGAGTTTCAGCACCCCCAGCCGGATCGAGACGTCCAGCATGGACACCGGCTCGTCCGCGATGATCACCTTGGCGCCGGGTGCGAGCGCGCGGGCGATGGCCACGCGCTGTCGTTGCCCGCCGGACAGCTCGTGCGGCCTGCGGTGTGCGAAGTCCGCGGTGAGGCTGACCCGTTCCAGCAGGTGGGGCACTTCGGTGCGCGGACGTCCGTGCAGCTTCAGCGGCCGGGCGAGGTGGTGTTCGACGGTGTGGAACGGGTTGAGCGACGCGAACGGGTCCTGGAAGATCATCTGCACGTTGTCGCGATACCTCCGCCGCGGCACCGGTTCGCCGTCCGGGCCGGTCAGCGCGATCTCCCCGGACGTCGGGCGGACCAGTTGCGCGATCATCCGCGCGATCGTCGACTTGCCGGACCCGGACTCGCCGACCAACGCCACCGTGCGGCCGGCGGTGAGGGTGAACGACACGTCGTCGACTGCGTGGATCTTGTGGAACGTCTTGGTGAGGCCCCGGACTTCCAGCGTGGTCACGTGATCAGAGCTCCTGCGTCGCCGGTCAGGCTGGGGAACGACGCCAGCAGCTGACGCGTGTACGGGTGTTGTGGCCGCAGGTACATGTCCTCGGCGGTCGCGTACTCGACGACCTCGCCGTCGCGCATCACCGCGATCCGGTCGCTCAGCTCCAGCAGCAACGGCAGGTCGTGCGTGATGAACACGACCGCGAACCGCAGCTCGTCGCGCAACCGCTTGATCTCGTTCAGGATCTCGCGCTGCACCAGGACGTCCAGCGCGGTGGTCGGCTCATCCATGATCATCACCTGCGGGTCGAGCAGCAGCGCCATCGCGATCATGACCCGTTGCCGCATGCCGCCGGACAGCTCGTGCGGGTGGGAACCGAGCCGTGCCGGGTCGACGCCGACGAGCCGGAGCACCTCCGCGCACCGCAGTTCACGGTCCGGCGCGGACATCTCAGGCCGATGCGTGCGCAGGACGTCCTGCAGCTGCGCGCGGATCGGCGTGACCGGGTTCAGCGAGTTCATGGCGCCCTGGAACACCATCGAGAGCCGGACCCAGCGGAACTCCCGCAGCTCCTCCGGTCCGAGCGCGAGAACGTCGACGTCGTCGAACGTGACAGACCCGGACGTGACCTCGGCGGGTGGCCGGTGCAGGCGGTTGATCGCGTAGGCGAGCGTGGTCTTGCCGCAGCCGGACTCCCCGGCGAGGCCGAGGATCTCGCCCCGGCGCAAGGTCAGCGACACGTCCTTCACCGCGTGCACCGGCGTCGTGGCCTGGTAGACGACGTTGAGGTTCCGGACCGTCAGCACGGCGTCCTGTTCGACCGGAGCGACCTCCGCCTCGACCGCCACCACGTCCCGCCTGCGCCGCGCCTTGTCGCGCAGCCGCGGGTTGATGATCTCGTCGATGCTGAAGTTGACCAACGCCAGCGCGCCGCCGAACAACGCGATGATCAGTCCGGGTGGGACGAACCACCACCACGCTTCCCGCTGCAGCGCGAAGCCGTTCTGGGCGTAGTAGAGCATCGTGCCGAGAGTCGACGAGTTGGCCGCGCCGAGCCCGAGGAACGACAGCCCCGCCTCGCTGAGGATCGCCAGCACGACGGCGAACACGAACTGCGACGCCAGGATCGGCAGCAGGTTCGGCAGGATCTCCACGCAGATCACCCGCCAGGTCTTCTCGCCGGACACCCGCGCCGCGGCCACGTAGTCCCTGTTGCGCAAAGACAACGTTTGCGCCCGCAGCACACGCGCCGCCGCGGCCCACCCGGTGAGCGCCAGCACCAGCGAGATCGTCCCCGTGCCGCGCTGGTCTGGCGGGACGAAACCGGCGATCACGATCACCAGCGGCAGGCCGGGAATCACCAGCATCACGTTGGAGAACACCGAGAAGACCTCGTCGACGGCTCCACCGGCGTAGGCGCCGAAGATGCCGAAGACACCGGACAGCAAGGTCGCCATGACTCCGACGAGCAGGCCGATCCACAGCGACCCGCGGGTCGCGTGGGCCAGCTGGGCGAGGATGTCCTGGCCGGTCACCGTCGTGCCCAGGAGGTGCTCGCCACCGGGCGGGGTGAGGCCGATGTCCCTGATCGTGGCCGGATCGCCGGTGACCAGCGGACCGAACAGTCCGAACAGGACGATCAACGCGGCCAGGCCGAGCCCGGCTCCGAGCTTGGGGGACCAGGTCATGACACCGCGCTCCGATCCCGCGTCCTGGCGTCGATCAGGCCGTACAGCAGGTCCACGGCCAGGTTGGCGCCCAGCACCGCGATCGTGATCACCAGGAAGATCCCCTGCATCAGCGCGTAGTCGTTGTTCTGCACGGCCTGCAGCAGCTTCGAGCCGATGCCGGGGTAGGAGAACACCAGCTCGGTGACGATCGAGCCGGACACCACGAACCCGAGCGAGATCGCGAACCCGGCGACCGACGGCAGCACCGCGTTGCGGGCCGCGTACCGGATCATGATCCGGCTGTTCTTCAGCCCCTTGGCGCGCGCGGTCAGCACGTAGTCCTCGGACATCGCCGAGACCATCATGTTGCGCATCCCCAGCAGCCACCCGCCGATCGACGAGATCACGATCGTCAGCGCGGGCAGGATGCCGTGGTAGATCGCCGATCCGAGGAACTCGCCGTCCCAGCCGGGATCGAGCACCACGTCGTAGCCGCCGTTGAGCGGGAACCAGCCCAGGGAGGTCGACAGCAACGCCACCAGGATGAGCGCCAGCCAGAAGTACGGCACGGCTGACAGCACTGTCGTCGCGGGCACCAAGGAGTCGAGCCAGGTGCCGCGCTTCCACCCCACGAGAGCGCCGAGGCCGACACCGAGCAGGAACGACAGCAGCGTCGACAGCCCGACCAGGACGATTGTCCACGGCAGCGAGTCCGCGATCACGTCGGACACTTTCGCCGGGAACGCGCTGACCGACACGCCCAGCTCACCGCGCAGCAGGTTGCCCAGGTAGGAGAGGTACTCCTGGACGACCGAGCCGTCGCCGCCCGTGCCGAGCAGTGTCTCGTAGGCCTTGCGGGCGGCGGGATCGACGGTCCCGCCGCGCTGCTGGAGCTTCGCCATCAGGATGTCGACCGGGTTGCCCGGCAGCATTCTGGGGATGACGAAGTTCAGCGTCACCGCCGCCCACAGGGCCGCCAGGTAGAAGGCGGCCTTGCGCAGGTAGTAGTTCATCGCTCACTTCCCGGCGGGCTTGAGCTTCATGTACACCTGCGAGGCGTCGGGCCTCTTCCACACCGCCGGGAACGCGTAGAGGTCGTCCTTGGTGGGCCAGCCGGTGAACGCCTTGTCGTTGTACTCGTTCGGGATTCCACCGGTCAGCACCGGGATGTACGGCATGTACTTCTCGAGCTCGACCTGGATCGCGTCGTAGTGCTGCTGCCGCGCGGGGTTGCCGCGGTCGGTCTTCTTCAGCTCTGCCAGCGCGTTGTCCACGACCGGGTTGCTGAACCGGGAGTAGTTCGGGAAGGCGGCCTGCCCGACCGGAGCCGTGGCGGTGGTGGAGAAGAAGTAGGCGTAGGTGTAGTACGGGTCCGGTGCGGGGCCCTGCTCGACGGAGTCGATCAGCAGCTCGAACTGGCCGCGGCCGCGCGCGTCGGCCCACTCGTTCCACGACAGCTGCTGCGGGGTGATCTTGATGCCGATCTGGATCAGCTGCTGGCTCAGCGTCTCCAGGGCGGTGATGTAGTCGGTCCAGCCGGCGACCACCTTCACGGTCAGCGTCAGCGGCTTCCCGTCCTTGGCGTAGATGCCGTCCGCGCCCTTGACGTACCCGGCGGAGGTGAGCAGTTCGCCGGCCTTGGCGATGTTCTGGGTCATCGGCGCCATGCGGTCGGTGAGCTTGCTCGACAGCAGCGCCGCGTCGCGGGGCTGCAGGGTGAAGCCGGGGGACATCTCGCTGTTGACGTTCTGGAAGGCCAGCGAGTTGATCTGGGTGCGGTTCATGCCGTAGTAGATCGCCCTGCGCACGGCCGGGTCGGTCTGTGCGCCCTGGCAACCCATCTGCGCGTTGGAGCACGTGTACAGCGAGACCTGGTTGAGCGGCAACGTGATCGCCTTGTACCCGGGGTAGTTCTTCTCGATGTCCTTGATGTCCGGGATCGGGCCGGTCTGCCAGTCGATCGACCCGGCCTTCAGCGCGTCCACGCCCGCCTGGTTGCCCGACAGCGACAGGTAGCGGACCTGCTTGACCGCGGGCTCACCGCCCCAGTACTTCGGGTTCGCCTTGAGGGTGAACGACTGCGCCTTGAAGTCGCCGAGCACGAACGGTCCTGTGCCGACCGGCTTGGGGTTGACCTCGGTCGCCGGGGTGGCGACGTTCTTCCAGATGTGCTCAGGCATGATCCACATCTGGCCGAGCACCTGCGGACCGTCCATGTAGGCCGGCTCGGGGAACTCGACCACCACGTGCGTGTCGTCGGTCGCGGTGGCCGTGCCCTTGTAAGCGGTCTTGTTCAGCGCCGGGTTCTTGGCGACCATGTCCAGGGTGAACACCACGTCCTCGGCGGTGAACTTCTCGCCGTCGGACCAGGACACGTTGTCCCGCAACGTGATCGACAGCTCGGTGCCGTCGTCGTTCCACTTGAACGCGGTGCCCAGCATCGGTTTCGGCGGCTGGTCGGCGGCGATGTTGAAGAAGAACAGCGGCTCGTTGATCGTGCCCATGCCCTCGATGAAGGTGGGGGAGTACGGGTTGAAGTTGAGCTGGAAGTCGCCGGCCTGCCCGGTGTAGACGACGAGAGTGTCCTTCGATCCACCGCCTCCACCGGATCCGGAGCACGCCGCGGTGGCCGCGAGCACCACCGTCAGACCGAATGCGCAGAGCTGCTTGAGCATCGTTGATCCTCCCCGTCGCTGGGTGGTTCGCGGCGAGGATTCTTCAGTTACTAAACAAAGAAAGTCAACGCGTCCGGATGGTTTACTGGTCGCGACTTGTCGATGAGCGAAGTTCGTCGTTCGACGGAGGAATGCAGTGAGCGGACCGGCGCGAGTGACCCACGCCAGCACCAGGGCGGCCGTGCTGGACCTGGTCCGCGCGGCGGGCATGATCAGTCGTGTCGGCCTGGTCAACGCCACCGGACTGACCGGCGGGACGATCTCCACGGTCGTGCGCGGGCTGATCGACGAGGGCCTGGTCGCCGAGACCGGGCACGCCGAGTCGACCGGCGGCAAACGCCGGGTCATGTTGCAGCTCAACCACTTCGCTCGCTACGCCGTCGGCGTGCACCTGGACGAGGCCCGGATCACCTATGTGCTGACGAACCTCGGTGGTGCCGTAGTAGCGCGCATCTCGCGCGCGGGTTGTGGCGAAGCGGAGGACAGCGGCGTGATCGAGAGGATGGCGCGTGAGGTCGACGCGCTGATCGACAGCGTCGGTGTCGAACGGGATCGAATCCTCGGGCTGGGTCTCGTGTCGGCGCGTCCGGCCGAGCACCTCGGCTTCGGTCAGGCCCTGGAACGGGCGACCGGGCTGCCGGTGGTGCTGGACAACGACGCCACCGCCGCCGCGATCGGCGAGCACTGGTCCGGCGGTGTCGGCGCCACGTCGACGTTCGCCGCGCTGTACCTGGGAACCGGGATCGGCGCCGGGGTGGTGCTCGGTGGCACGACCTACCGCGGCCCGAGCGGTCATGCCGGCGAGATCGGCCACACCTGCCTGGACGTCGACGGACCGGAATGCCGTTGTGGCGCAAAGGGATGCCTGGAGGTGCTGGCGGGCCCTGCCGCGGTCGTGACGCAGGCACGGGCTGATCGGGCGCTGAGTCGTGCGGCCGGTCTGGTCGGCGGCCGGACGCGCGCCGCCGCCCCGGTCGCGGCGGACTTCGCGGCGATCAGCAGGGCGGCGCGGCGGGGCAACGCGCGAGCACTGGCGTTGCTGGAACGGTCAGCCCGCTACCTCGCGGTGGGCGCTCGCACGCTGGCCAACGTGCTGGACCTCGAGGTGCTGGTGCTGACCGGTCCCAGCTTCGCCATCGCGGGCTCGGTCTACCTGCCGGTGTTGCGCGCCGAGCTCGACCGCGCGTTCATCGCCAGGGACGCGCATCCGGTCTCCGTGCGGTTGTCGCCGTCGGCCGCGTCGGCCTCGGCCATCGGTGCGGCGGCGATCGTGTTGCAGTCCGAGCTGGTGCCCCGGCAGGCGGGGTTGCGTCTGCCGGATGACCTGGCAGCGGACGAACCGCCGGTGTTCGTCCGCTGACCAGCACCACGGGACTACCCCAGCTGGGCTTCCCACTTGATCTTGGAGCCGCTCGCGTCGGAGGCGAGACGGTCCCGCGCGGCGGTGTCGCCGTACATGCTCCAGCGGGCCCAGTCGACGAC